>JAJZQG010000175.1 GCA_021847645.1 Myxococcales bacterium | reverse complement strand
CGCGTGCCCACCCGCCTCGCGTCGGCTCGCGCCTGGTGACGACCGCGCGGCTCACACGCTCCACGCTCCACGCTCCACGCTCCACGCTCCACGCTCCACCCCTCACCCGCACGCGCACGCGCACGCGCACGCCCACGGCCTGTACGCGCGTCTACCCGAGCCGCTCAATCAACCCCGTCAACATCGCCGACACGCGGCTCGCGAGGCACTTCAGTTGCTCGGCGTCGTGTCGTGGCCCGATCTCCATCGCGAGCAGCAGATCCCCAGCGGCAGCCACTTCCGCGCACTCGCCGCGGCTCTCTGCGAATCGCTGGCGTTTCGATGCAGCGCCCCGGCGGTTCGCTCCTTCCGCGAGCAACAGGACCGTGTTCGACGCGCTCCGCAGAAGGTGATCGGCGATGTTGCGATGACCGCGCGGGATCTGTGCCGCGATCTTGTTGGCAAGCGCGGCCAACTCCCAGGCGATGCGGTAGGCGTCGAGTTTATCGTGGGGAAACGCGCCGGGTGCCCCGCCATCGGGGGCGTGCGCGTGCGCGTGCGGGTCAGAGGTGGGCCGTGGAGCGTGGGCGTGGGTGGTGTCGTCGTGGCTGTCCTTGCGAATCACAGGCACGTCGGCTTCGGGCTTCATGCCCACCAGTCGGCCACTGCCAGGTCCATATTGCGCGAATTCGACCTGCCCCGAGCTCCGCGCCTGCACCGCGGTCAGTTGGGGCCGCTGTGTGTAGCGCTCTGGTTGGCCGACCAGGACTTGGGCCGGTAGGACCAGCGGAACGGCTGACTGCTCTGGTTGTGCCAGATCATGTAGTCGTACATCTTCTTGATCAGCTCGTCGGCGCACGTGAACGAGCCCCGTCGCAGCACACGCCGCTGGATGATCCCGAACATGCACTCAACCTGGTTCACTGCGCGCGCCCTGTCGGGCGTGCTCGTGGTCCTCACTGTACTCGCAGGCTCGTACAGTTCGGATCAGCCACGAGGCGTGCTTCGGCGTGAAGTGGCGCTTCCACCGTGGATGGTCATCGAACCAGTCTTGAACGTCATCGGTGTCGTGCGCGAACAGGTTGTCGCACACGATGTGGCCGCGCCCGTGCGGGTAACAGGTCGCCACCACGTCGAGCAACTCGACGAAGCTCAGACCATCGTGGCCCTCTGACATGAAGCCGAAGACCTTGCCGCGCCGAACGTCCAGCGCACCCATGAGCGTCCGTGTGCCGTGCCGCTTGTACTCGAATTCCCTGCGCACCGGCGCTCCAGGTGCCATCGGGATATCCGGACACAGGCGCTCGAGGATCTGCACCCCGGTCATCTCGTCGACGCAGATGATGTGCTCGTCTTGGGGAGCATCATAGTACACGTGCAGCACGTCATCGCGCTTGGCGCGGAACTCGTCATCCTGCGAGGTCAGCCACATCTTCTGACGGTGCGGCTGCAGGTCGGCGTCCCGAAGAATCCGTCGGACGCTCGACTCGCTCAAGTCGAAGTCTAAGTTCAATGACTCCAGGTGCACGGTGAGCAGGCCGGCAGACCAATGCGTCACAGGCACGCCCACGTCGGACGGATTCCGGCAGGCCTCGGCCACTACCCTCGCGGCGTGTGCGGCCGACAGAGAGAGGGCGGCCGTCCCGAGCGCGGGGCGTCCGCGAGCTTCTCAGACGGCGACTCGCACTTGAACCGCGTCTTCCACTTGCGCGCGGTGCGGTAGTCGATGCCGACCAACATCGCGACATCGGCGGTTGCCACGCCCTGGGCGAACAGCAAAACAGCCTGACCGCGCCTGGCGATCCGCTGCTCGGTGCTCGGCAGCCTGACAATGGCTTCGATCTTCTCGCGCTCTTGCGAGCTCAACTCGAGGGCTTCCGCCCTCGGGCCACGGTGCGGTCGATCTGCCCAAGGCGTCGCGTCGATCATGCGATCCGAGCTATATCGTCCGGGCTACCAGGGCCAAATTTTTGGCGGAAGGAAGTAGTTGCGTGGCTCGCACCGCGGCTGGCCGCTTTCGCCAGTGAAGCGTGAAGAAGATGCCGTCGTTCGTCGCTGATCAGCGCGCTATCCTTGCGGTCCAGCAACGTTGATACCAATGCGATTCTCGCCATCCCGACCTCCTGCCGCCGATGTCGCAGAATCCCGGTCACGGACAATCGCGCTCAACCCCGCGAAAGGGATGCACGCGTCGCCCTCAACCACCCCTCCACCTCCGCCCCCCCGTACGCCCGGTCCGCCGCCACCTGCGCCGCCATGTCGGCCGGCAAGCACGCCTCGAACTTCCCTGCCCCGGCCTCGCCACCCGCCGCCAGCTCCGCCGCCACCGCCGCCCAATCCACGGTAGCCAGTTCGCGGATCGCCGCCATCGCCTGCGCGGCGCCCACGTCGTCCCGCGGGTGGAGCGACAGATTACCGGCCACCCACTTGCCCGCGCCGCGCTTCTCCAAGCCCGCGGCGAGCAGCCGGTTGATCGCGCCGCCCGCGAACGTGTGCCAGCGAATGCCGTCGGTGCTGTCCTCCAGCGCCGCTTCCCCCTCGCCCACCAGGCCCTCGTACGACTCGGCCAGCTCGAGGATATCGGCCCGTGCGGCGTCGGACATCCCGGCGGGAAGCGCGCCGTCGCGCAGGACGGCCTTCATCTCCTGGCACAGGCGCTGGCCGAGGAAGTGGGGCGTTCCCAGCCACACCGGGATGCGTCCCTCGCCCGCAGGGGCGACCTGGCACGTGCCCTTCTTCCAGTCGACGCTTCTGACCTGCCACGCCCGGCCGCCCAGGCGGAAGCACAGCTCGTCGAGCGACTTCACGCGGATCCGAAGGAAGCTCGCCTGCACGCTGCCGACATCGGTCGCGCCGTGCAGGACCCGGATCACCTTCGCGACGTCGAACACCGCGTAGAGCTCAAAGAAGTTCTGCCGGCCGTAGAGCTTCTCCCCCTGCCGGCCAAGGGTGAGCAGGCCGTCGCCCTCGTGCAGGATCTCGCGGGCGACCATGGTGTCGATGAGCTGGTCGAGGACGGCCTGGTCGAACCCGGCGAGGGGCACGGCGCCGCCGATCCACGCAAGGATGCGGTGCCGGGAGACGCCGCCCTGCTGGAGGCACAGCGCGAGCACCTGGTGGGCGAGCACATGGGCGGGCCAGGACGGTGGACGGACGTCCTCGACCCAGCCTTGTTCGACAAGACGCACCAATGCCGCGGCCTGGAGCAGGGATTCGCTCGTACGGCAGAGGATGGCGCAGTTCGACGTGGTGCCGGGTCGACGGCCGGTCCGCCCCATGCGTTGCAGCAGGCTCGCCACGGTCGACGGGGCATCGAGCTGGATAACGTGGTCGAGATCGCCGACGTCGATGCCGAGCTCCATGGTCGACGTGCAGACGATGGCGGTGTTGGTGCCGTTGGTGAACTGCTTTTCGGCGCGTTCGCGGTCCTCGCGGCTGACCGCGCTGTGGTGGACGAAGACCTCGACGCCCCGTCCGGCGAGCGCGGCGGCGAAGCGTTCGGCCTGGCTCCGGCTCTCGACGAACACCAGGCTCTTCTTGCCCACGCAGATGTTCGCGGCCGAACGAGCAGCGTGCAGGTCGTCGCTCACCCGGTCGATGACGAACGCGCGCTGCGCCTTTCCGCCGCCGGGGTCGACGCGACGGTACGGGCGCTGGCTCGAGCCCTGGACCCACCGTCCGATCTCGTCGGGATTGCCCACCGTGGCGGACAGTCCGATACGCTGCAGGTCGCGCTTGCAGAACGCCGACAGCCGCTCGAGCAGGGCTGTCAGGTGAACGCCACGGTCGTCACCGGCGAAGGCGTGGATTTCGTCGATGATGACGGTGCTCAGGCCGGCGAACAGGCGCGCGGCCTCGGCCTTCTGGCTGATGAGAATGACCTCTAGCGACTCTGGCGTAATGAGGAGGACGTGCTTGGGATCCCCAAGAAAGACCTTCTTCCTGGCCGCGGACACGTCGCCGTGCCACTTGAACGACTCGAGTCCGACCATGCGCGCGTACTGCCGTATCCGCTCTTCCTGGTTGTTGAGCAGTGCGCGGATCGGACAGACGTACAGGGCAGCCACGGGCGCCTGCTCGTCCTCGAGGATCTTCGACAGGACAGGGAAGATCGCCGCCTCGGTCTTTCCACCGGCAGTCGGGGCGAGCACGACGCAATTGTCGCCGTCGAGCACGGCCTCCCCCGCTGCCTCCTGCACGGGACGCAGCTCCCGCCAGCCGAGATCGTGCACGATGGCGTGCCGCAGGTTCGGGTGGAAGCGGTGGAAGGAGCTCATGCTATGAGAGCAGAGGAAACCGCAAGGGCGCCAGGGTCGCAAGGGGGAGGAATCAGGATGCTCCGCGCGCTACACTTGCCTTCGCGACCGCACCCGAGCGCGAAGGACCAGGTCAAAGACGGACCAACTCCCAGCTCTCTGATCCCCTGCGCTCCTCGCGCCCTTGCGGTCTTCTCCATCCCGCTCATCCGTCGAGCCGCCTCCTTCTCGCGGCAGGCTCGTGCGCGTCGCCCACCCGCTCGGTCCCCTTCACCGCCTCCAGCTCCTCCGGGGTCAGGTCCGCGTCCTCGATCTTCAGCCGATAGTGCGCCACCGGGTCGAAGTCCTCCCGCAGGTCAACCCGATCCATCACGTCGACCAGCCCCCGCAGGAAGTGCCGGGGCGCGATGGATACCTTGCCGCCGAACCCTTCGGTCACCTGGTCGACCAGGCTGCGCAGGAATGCGTCGTTGACCTTCTCGAGCACGCGCCCGTCGTTCTTGGCGGGGAAAATCTCTCGCACGCGCTGGCCTACCTGGTAGAGCCGGTCCTGGTCGAACGGGAGCAGCCGCACCTGCGTCGCACGCAGATTGTCGTGCAGCGGGTTGTCGCCCCACCGCACGTTCACCCGGTCGTACAGGGGCTGCAGCGACTTGATTCCCTTGTAGCCGTCGAACAGCTCGGGCGTGCCGGTGACCATGAGATACAGGCCGGGAAGCTGGTCGACCTGGAGCATGTCCATGAGCTGGCGCAGCACGTTCAGGCACTTGTCGCGTGTGGCCTGGTTCGGCATGCGCTGGATGGTCTCGACCTCGTCGAGCACCAGCACCAGGCCCTGGTAGCCCGACTGCCGCAAGAGAACGAGAACGCCGCGCAGGAAGCTCAGGGCGGCCTGACCGTCGACCGCGCCCTTCACGTGGGCCTTGGAAAGCAGCGCCCGGTCGATGAGCGGCTGCCCCGCGAGCCAGGCCAGAAGCCCTTGCGCTGTCGCGAAGTCGCTCTCGAGCATGGCGCGGTGATAGGCACGTAGCGCCAGGGCAAACGGGCTGGCCTCCTTGCCGAGCTGGTTGAGCTTGTCGTCGAGGCGCTGCTCGACCGCGTCGGCAAACGACGGGTCCGTCTCTGCCAGGCCCTTGAGCCGGGTGACTTCCTCGCCAATCTCGAACAGCCAGCCGTCGACCACGGCCTTGAAGGCGTTCTCGCCGTCGGCGTCGGTCGTCAGCCGCTCCATCAAGCGCCGGTACACGGTCTCGAGCTTGTGCAGCGGCGTGTCGTTGATCGACACCTGCACCTCGCTGGTCGCGAAGCCGTTCTGACGGGCGCGCGCGCACATCAGCCTCGTGGCGAAGGTCTTGCCGCTGCCGTATTCGCCTCGCACCCACTTGGAGCGTCCGTGCCCGCTGCCCTCGGCGGTCTCGGCCAGCTCCTCGTCGAAGACCTCGAGCAGCGGATCGAGGCCGGTCGCGAAGTGGTGCAGTCCGAGCCGTGGGACCGTGCCCGAACGAAGTGCGCTGATGATCTGCCTGGCTTCGGATTCGCTGACACTCATGGCCTGGATCCTCCGGCCGGCGCCACGTACAGGTACTGGACCTCACCCGACGGCAGTTGCTCGCGCTGGAATCGAACGGATTTGGCGCGGTGCAGCTTGCGATGGAGCTGCGTCATCATGCCGTCGATCCGGCTGACCGGCTTGCCCAGCGCCCTTGCGAGATCCCCCGTCGCCGCTGCGCCGTTCTCCTGGAGCACGACGAGCGCCGCTCGCTCCACGACGTCGATAGCGGCCAGGGCCTTCTCCGACAGGAGCACGCGCTCGATCAGCGATGCGCGCGCCTCCACGGTCGTTCGTGCGTCGAACAGGTCGGTCTGAATGCGAACGGGTGGCGGCTTCGGAGTGACGGGCTTGCCTGGCCGCGCCGAGGCGCGCTTCGGCTGCTTGGTCTGCTCAGCGGCCTTCCCGGTGGACACCGAGCCGAACCACCACGCGGGCTCGTTGGCGTGCACGCCGTTGGGGACGAGCCACGCCATGGGAACGACCATCTCCTCCAGGCCGCACCCGCCGTGGAAGCCCACCTGCGGCAGTCCCTGGTACGCGCCGACCTTGTAGGCGAAGGCCTTCCTGCCCGGCTGCCCGCCCAGATCGCCCAGGTCGATCTCCACGAAGCCCTCGGGCACCGGGTCGTTCGGGCCCAGCGCGGCGTAGCGCGGGGTCGAGCCGTTGCCGACGCGAAGGTCCTTGTTGAGGAATGGCGTGTGGCCGTGGTCCGCGGTCACCAGCACGCGCCTCCCGGCTGCCAGCGCGGTCTTGATGCTCGGCACCAGCCCGATCACGTCGTCGGGACGAACGCGAATGACAGCCCCGGTGTTGGACGAGCCGATCTGGTCGTCTACGGCATTGAACACGGCAGCCACGATCTCGACGGCGCCGTCGGCGAGGGTGCGCCGCAGCTCCTGGCCTGCATCGCCCAGATCTCCCTTCAAGAACAAACGTCGGGTGCGATTGCCCAGGAGCTCGTTGTTGCGGAATCGCGCCGGGTCGGTGACGGCCTCGGTCTCTCCCTTCCAGCGCGACTCGGCCAGCCACGGATCGTGGGGAATCGCGCCCAGGAAGATCGCCCCCCGCGCGTGGCTCGTGATCGTGGGCAGGGGAGCGAGCGCAGGCAGCCCCGAGGCCATTCCGGCATCGTCCAGCGAGAGGCCCACCGGGTTGTCGGCTCGCTGAGACAGGCTCCACAACAGCTCGATGAAGACGGGGTAGCTGCACCCGTCGAGCACCACGACGAACACGGGCGCCGCGCTGTCCGGGGCCTGGCCCTTGAGCACCACGTTGTTCCACAGCCTGTGCAGCGGCGTGACGCCCGCGCTGTGCAACGCCTGCACGTAGCCACCCGCGAGCAGGCTCGCGAAGGCGCGATTGTCGTCGTCCCGGCGCGCCCGCCACGCCTTCAACACCTTCTCGGCGTGGTCCCGATGCTCATCGGTCGACGCCATGAGCCGCTGCAGCCGGAGCGCGGCCAGGTCGGCGAACGCGCCGTTGCGCAGGTACTGCTGCACATGGTCGGCCGCGTTCGTGGGTGCGGACGGCCCGGTCCCGAGATACCGCGACAGCCGCGCCATCTCCTCCAGCAGCTCGATCTCGGTAGCTTTCAGCTTCGCGGAGCGGTGGGACCGGATCGGCTCGAAAGCGCTTGCGGGCACCGGCTCGCCCCGCGCGGCCTGCCTGGCGATTTCGGCGCATCGGTTCTCGAGCCCGAGGGGCAGGATCTTGCTCTGGGCGAGCACGGACGTGACTAGCACGCGTCGCCCGGCGGTCTCGGCCTTGGCAAGCAGCTCGGCGGAGGTTCGTTCGGACAGCTCGCCCAGCGCATCCCGCGCGAGCGAAGCGACCGTCAAAGACAGCACGTCGTCGGTCATGCCCAGCCCCTGGCCGAGCCGTGCGTCTTTCAGCTCGCCCCACAGGTCCTCGGGGGCCTCGTCGACCAGCTCGAGCAGCGTGCCGCGCACCACAATGGCACGTAGCCGGTCCGTCTTGGAGCCGTTCAAACCCCAAGCGAGCACGGTCCCCTCGTGGGCATGCAGACGCGGAAGGGTCCGGCACACCAGCTCGCGCACCGAGGTCGACCACGCTGGCGGCTGCTCGATCCACTGCGCGAGCAGCGCACCCGGCTTATCCGCCCGCAGCCTCGTGTCCGTGCACACGTCGACCAGCAGCTCGTCGAGCAGCTGACGGTCGATGACCGTGGGCAAGGTCCGCTTGCGGATCGCGCCCGCGAGGCCGTCGATGTTGTCCAGCGCGAGCTGCAGTACGGCGCGGTCTTCGGTACCGAGCACGGGCACGCCGAGCGCCACGCCGAGGATATTGTTCGCGTCAAGCGCGTGCACGCGGGAGCCCTGCGCACGCCGCACCAGGTCAGCAGGAAGGCGTCGCGCCAGATCGTCCTTGAGCAGGGCGATGAACGGCGCGCCTTGCGTTTTCCACAGGATTCGCCGCACTTCCAGCTCGGTCTGAGGACGATAGACCGTATACGACGCACGGCTCGTATCGATGCGCTCCGGCACGTCTTCGAGCCCGTCGCCGTCGAGGGCGAGCACATAACCCCGCTCGGCAGGGCCGCCCGCTGCCTCGAGCAGCTTGTGCAACAGCAGCTCTGACTTCACGACGGCTCTCTCTTGGGCTTGACGGTCACCTCGACATCGAACTCGCCGTCACCGATGGACTGCAGCTTATCCCGTAGTCCGCGCATGAACTCGGTCATCGCGTTGCCGTCCTGGGGACAGAGCACGTAGTCCTTGATCACCGGAATCCGGTCCTGCTCAGGAGGCGGAGGAGGTGGCGGAGGAGGAGGAGGTGGCGGCGGCGGCGGCGTCGACCGTCGGAGCACCTTCGCCAGAATGGCCTTGGCTTCCTTGTTCCACTTGTGAATCGCCTGCGTGTTGAGCCGGCGTTCGACCTCGCTGGACCCGACAATCTCGTGCAGCGTTTGCAGGTGCGCCTGCACCGTCGGCCCGTGGACGGGGTGGGTGGCCGACGTCGCGAGCAGGTGCTGGGAGGTGGCATCCACCGCGGCGAGCGCGGATTCGCCCTCCTTGAGCTGCTTCATGACCAGCACCATCGGCGCCGTGGCGTCGTCGGGCCACAGGGACAAGAACGCGCGCAGCATCTTGCTCGGCTCGTCCTTGCTCGCCAGGGGTGCCAGGCCCGCGATGGCCAGCTTGAGCTCGGCCAGGCGCACGCCCGACGGCACCAACCCGGCCACCTGCTCGTGGGCGGCCTGCAGGCGCTTTCGCCTGTCTTCCGCTGCCTTCCTGAGCTCGCCCGCCACCCGGTCCTGCTCTGCCAGGGAGCGATGTTCCGAGGGCGCCGGCATCCCGAACAGCGACTGCGCCAGGTCCCGGACCCTCACCCATTCAGGCAGCTCGAGCACCGGAGCGCGCTGCAGGCGCAGGCCCGCGCGGGGACGATTGTCGATCTCGACCGGCTCCGGCTCACCCGTGACGTCCTTGAGCACGCGATACGACTGCGCCCTTGACAGGAACACGAGGAACAGGTTCCGGCACGCCGGCAGCAGGCCGAACCGCTTCTCCAGGGCGCCGTCGATGTCCTCCCACGACACGGAATCGCCCGCGGCCTTCTCCTGCACGGTCTTCATGTACCGCGTATCGGGCCGCAGCCTGGCCTTGCGCTCGCCCACTTCGGCCAGCTCGAAGGGCAGGCCGATCATGCGCAGGACCTTCCCCTGCTTGTCATCGAAGGGGAACCAGTCGCCCGGACGCTGCGACGCATCGACCATCCAGTCGCAGAGCGTACGCAGGGCGTCCGGCTTGGGCTCCAAAGCGAAAGCCGGGTGCTCCGGGTACTGCCGGTCGAGCAGAGCACGTGCGAACTCGTCGAGGTTCTTGCTGAGATCCTCGCGCTCGGGCACACGGTTCTCGACGCCGTCGATGAGGGCAATCGCCTCGGCGCTGTCCTTGTAGATGTCCTTCAGCTTCTCGAGCAGGTTGTTCCTGAGCGTGGCGGCCTGGCGATTCCCACGCTCCTGCAGCTGCTGGCGATCCGTGGGTGACAGGTGGCCGAACAGGTCGTCGTCGGCGCTCGCCTGAACGATCAGCTCACAGGCCGACAGGTCGAGCAGCACGGCCAGCTCGTTGGCCGAGAAATGCCTGGGAAGCCAGCAGATCGTAGGGCAACGCCCCTCGCTGCGACGCACCTTGTCCGCTTTCTGCCGGTCTTCTTCGACCGTGTGGCCGGGCTGGTCCCACGGGTAGTCGATGAGAATGCGGAATTCCTCACCGTTCTTGGGCTTGAACTCGTTGTAGGAGAGCTCCCGGACGTTGCCGATGGCGACCGAGCCCTTGCGGTCGGTCTTGCGCCACGAAGCCACGTAGGAGCCGTCATTGCCGTCTGCCTCGGTGAACCCCTTCTTGCCCTGAAGCTGCAGCACCTCCCGCAGCAGCGCGAAGAAGGTCTTCTTGCGGGCGTGCTCGCTCTCCACGCGGGCCCGTGCGCGGTTGAGGATCTCGTCGAAGTTCACGCCCTGGAGCGTGATCGTGACGATGGCCGTCTTCCCGGTGCCCGTGACCTGCAGCGCCGGCACCTTGCGCGACAGCTCCACCAGGTCCTGGAACACCATCGACATGCGTGTTCGGTCCAGCTCGCCGGCGGCTACGTCTGCGTCATTGAGGCGCACGAGCCGCTCCACCGTCAGCGATTGCCCCTTGAGCCGCGGCGACACCTCGGCGAGCAATGCGGTCTTGATAATCTGCTCGAGAGTATGCCTCCGCGCCTCGTCAAAATCCGTGCTCGTGCTCGGATCCCCCGCCGCCATGGCCGCAATCCCCGGCTTGAATCTCACGTAGTAAAGCTGGTGAACGGCCTTGAGATCCGCCGTGCGCTTGCTCCCCTCCACGCCGCCCTCGGGGAACAGCGCGTCGAACGCGCACCCCACCGGCAGCAGCTTGCCCAGCTCGAGCGTGGGATAGTGAATCACCAGCAGCTCGTAGAGCAGCCGCAGCGCCGTGCGCTCGCGCTGCATGAGCGACGACACGTCGATCAGCATCTCGATGAGCGCCGGGTGGAACGGATACACGTCTTGCAGGTAGCCGACGTCGGCATTCTGCAGCACGGCCGGCAGGGCGTTCTTGTGCTCCCGCGCCAGGGACTGCACCACGGCTTCCACCTCGACCGGGCGCTTGCGCTTGAGCACGCGCTCCTTGCAGATGTGGCGCAGCTCCACGTCGCGCAGCTCCATGGGCTCGAACCGCTTGGAGTGGTGGTCGATGTGCTGGTGCAGGGCGTCTTCCTGCACCATGTCCGGGAAGAACTCGCGGATGTTGCGCTGCTTGGCGAAGAAGCACACCAGGGGGATCGCCCGCTGGCCGTCGGTGTGATCGACAATCGTATTGAGCTGGTTGATCGCCTGGCGGAACTCGTGGGTCTGCTTTTCGCCGAGCCAGAGCAGCAGCTCGTCGATGAGCAGCAGCACCGCGCCGAAGCCCTGGGCCTTGGCGTGCGTGGCAATGCGCTGCAGCCCCTCGGCGAAGTTCGGGTTGAGCCCCGCGGTCGACGGGTCCCTTCCCTTCCACTGGAGGTACGCGCGGGCCAGGTCTTCCCGGTCCTGCGCCGATCCCCTGGCCAGAGCCTCGAAGTCGTCGCGGGAGCCGACGATCCCCTCGAGCTCGAGCTTGCGCCAGAAAGCGTCGCCGTAGTCCGCGGCCTCGCGCCGGGCCTCGTCGAGCACGCCGTCGACATGCACGAACGCCACGGGCTGCTTGCCCCGCCGGGTCAGGGCCTCGTTGAAGCTGTCGAACACCGCCCGGTCGAAGCCTGCGTCCGGTCCTGCCCTGCCCATGGTGAGCATGTGAATGCGGACGACCAGAACCTTGGCGTCGGCCATCCATGGGCGGTGCTCACCGTCGAGGCCGGCGATGCCGCTGGTGACCTTCTTCCAGGCGCCGTCGTGGTTCTCCGCCAGCAGCCCCAGCATGCTCATGAAGTGGCTCTTGCCCGAGCCGAAGCTGCCCAGCACGAAGCGGCCGTAGTCGTCGCGGCGGTCGATGGCGGTGTGCAGGCTGCGCAGGATGCCGGGCAGCTCCTCCTTGACCTTGGGCGTGAGCACGTAGTCGCTGACGAGCTTGGCGACGGCCTCGGGTCCCTGAGTGTCGGACAGGCGGACCACGAACCCGAGGGCGGTGAGGTCTTCGGGCTTGGGGAGGTCGAAGGCTTCGGTGATGGTGAGGGTCATGGGCAACGCCTTCTGGGGAGAAAGGAACCGCAAGGGCGCGAGGGGCGCAAGGGAAGGAGGCAGACTGGGGCTTGGGCTCCATTGCGACGCCCTGGCTTGTGGCCGGCCTGAAGAGAACCGCAAGGGCGCGAGGGGCGCAAGGGAAGGAGGCAGACTGGGGCTTGGGCTCCATTGCGACGCCCTGGCTTGTGGCCGGCCTGAAGAGAACCGCAAGGGCGCGAGGGCCGCAAGGGAAGGAGGGAGACTGGGGCTTGGGCTCGATTGCCACGCGGTGGCTGGCGGCCGAGGATGCGGCCAAGGTGGAGGGAGAGGTCCATCGCGTCGGGATCCATCCTATTCCTCTCCGATCCCCTGCGACCCTTGCGCCCTTGCGGTTTCGCCCTCAGCATCGCCCTCACGCCGGCTCAGCACCACGCGCTTCACGCCGCGCAGAAGCACCGGCGTATTGAAGTTGATCAGCAGCGCAAGCGTGACTCCCGTGGCTTTGAGGTAGGATATGGCCTGCGCCATGTGGATGTCTGCGAGCCTGTCTACCGCCTTGAGCTCGACGATGAGGGCACTGTCGATGAGCAGATCCATTCGCCCCTCGCCGACCTCATGGCCCTTGTAGTCGACGTGGAACGCAACCTGACGTTGGAACGGGACAGCTCGCAGCTCCAGCTCGACGGCGAGCGCCTGCTCGTAAACGGACTCGAGGAATCCTGGGCCGAGGCGACGATGCACCTCGACGGCGGCGTCGATGACCTGGCTCGCCAGCTCGTTGACCCGGTCGGAGACGTCGGCGTAGCGGAGGCTCGGTCTCACCTTTTCGCTCCTTGGGGGAGATAGAAAACCGCAAGGGCGCGAGGGGCGCAAGGGTTGAGATGAACGGCGGCTTGTGCGACGGTGTGACGACTTGCCCCCGTGGTCATGACCTGTCCGCTTTCTTTTGCGACGTCTCGTCCCGCGGATCTCCTGGCCTTCTCCCCTCGAGCAGACCTTGTTCTCCGAGCAGGTACCACAGCTCACCGATGCCGAAACCAGTGAGCAAGGCGTCGAGGTCAGGCACGGTGGACATCGGCGCTACTACGGTACCGCGCTCACCGCGGCGCACGATGCTCACCTCTTCGGGCTTCGCGTAATTGAGGAACACCGGGTTATGGGTCGTGAAGATGACCTGCCGGCGGCGGCCAACCTTGCCAGTGGAGATGGCTCGCAGGAGGTCGAACGCGGTCTTGAGCAGGGTCGGGTGCAAGCCGTTGTCGGGATTCTCGATCAGCAGGACTTCTGGCATGTCGCCGCACGCGAGCGCGAAAAGGGCGGACATTACCATGACACCTTCGGACGCCTGTTCAATCGGGATCGTGTCGTCTGGAGGACAGGGGGCACCAACGTTCGCGCGGACGGCAGCTTGCAGGGCCAGATCAATCGCGTTCGTTGGCGACGGGTTGAACAACGTCTCCAAGACACTCATGAGGTTGTCGCCGGTAGGCGAGAGCGTCGTGGAAGGGACGACTGCCGTGCTCGTCCGAATCTGGTCCGGCTGGAGGCGAATCACCTCGCTCGTAAGCGGACCGGCACCGTCAGCTCCGCGCGATCGTTCTACGTCGAGAACGAGCTCGAGATGCGCCGGACGCACATCGGCGGCCGGACTCTGTCCGGCCAGACGCAACGCTTCGAGGATGGTCGTCTTGCCACTCTGCTGCGGGCCGATCAGGACCGTAAGCGGACCGAAGTCGACCGTTAGGTTGTGCAGACACCTGAAGTTCCGCGCGATCAGGCGCGAGATCATGACTGCGCCCTTTCCGCTGTGTGTGGAGCAGAAGGGAACCGCAAGGGTAGAAACGCAAGGACCAGAGCGCAGGGGTGGGGATTGACGCACGCGGTCAACACTCTAGCTCTCCTTCCCCTTGCGACCCTTGCGCCCTTGCGGTTGCTTCTTCTTCCTGGCCGTCCCGCGCGTCAGCGGATGCTCCTCTGCCCACGTCCTCAGCATGGCCTCGGTCACGCCGTCGCTCCCGACCAGGCTCGTGACGACGGCGCGGAACTCAGCCGCGGCCTTGGGCGACTCCCACTCCACGTACGGGATGAGGAACCCGACCTGGTAGAGAATCGCGTAGCGTTCGGTGAGCGCGACGCCCGCGTTCTCGAGCTCCTCGTCGAGCTGCAGCAGGACCTTGGCGCGCTGGCGGTGGGTCCAGCCGGCCCAGCCGTACAGGGTCTCGCCGTTGGCGCGGCCGGGCACCTCGGTCAGGGCGATGAACCGCTCCTTGGGCACGTCGAGCTTGCCGCGCAGGGTCCAGTACTCGCCTCGCTGGAAGTCCTCCTTGGCGTACTTGGGAGGCACGGCGGGCGTGACCTTCTCGCCGGCGTCTTCCCGGCGCTGCATCTCCCACGTCTCCTCCCACAAGGCGCGCTTGCGCAGGCCTTCCTCGGTGTAGACGTGCATCTTGCAACTCGGCACGCTGTCGGCCCGGACGCGGTCGGTGATCAGCGCCGCGAGGTCGAACGTGCTCCTGCCAGCGATGAGCTCGGCCACGGCGAGCACGGCGGGCTCGGTCTCGAGGGCGAGAGCGGCTTCCTTGATCGTCCACGGGCGTTCGCGGGTCTTGGACCAGTCCTCGAGCCTATCCGCGAGCCACGTGCGCAGGGCTTCCTGCTCCTGCTCCTCGTAGTTCGGGCGATACCACCGTCGCTTATACGTTGGCTGCTCGAGCAGGCTGAGCCACTTCGAACCTGCCGTTCGCTCGATGCGGGCGGCGATGATCGCGCGTTCTTCAGGGTCCTCGATGCTGTCGAGATCGGTGACGGGCGTCCAGCCGTGTCGCTCGAACCATGCCGTTGGCGCCTCGTCGGGGTCTTCGCCGCGGGCGATAGCCTCGCGCCGTTCCGCGTCCTCGCGGGCGAGGGTAATCTCGAAGGGCCGCTGTCCGGGGGTAAGGGGCTTCACTTGGTCGGGCGAGCGGACCTCCACATCGGGGTCGATGCCGTAAAGCTTGTAACAGAGCCAGTCTAGTTCTTCTTGAAGCGCGACCATTCTCGTGAGGGCGGCTAGGTCTCGCTCACGACGCGCGTCGAGCGCCGCCTTCAGCTCGCAGACTCCGCGGCTGCCAGCCTCATCCAACGTCTGCCGTGCAGAATCTGCCACGCGCGCGGTCCCGATGACGTCAATTGTTGCGGAGATGGTCTCAAGCAGGTCATGCCGCTGCGCGACGAGGGGGAAGGACTGAAGCTTCGTGCCATCGTGCTCATAGAAGTCGTCCCAAGGCGCCGCCGTCATCCGCCCGCCACCACCAGCGGCTGAGTATCCGCAGTTGTGACAAATCGACTTCATCCAGAAGCACCCGGTCGACGAATTGAGCTGCCCGAGCAGGGCCAAGTGCTCTTCCACCGACGCGCCCGGCTTGAGCTTGATCACGGGCGCAGTTCTGTTGAAGACCTTGCCGCCGCGGTCGAGGACGAAGTGGTTGTGGGTGGCCTTGAAGGCGAAGGCGATGGAGAGAGGGGTGCGGTACCGGTCGGCCACCCATCGATACCATGCCCACTCGCTTTCATTCGATTCTCGGCGGCTCTTGCCCCCGAAACCAATCGTCCCGAGCACACTCGTACGCATCAGCCAGAAGTAGTCCCCGCCTCGACCGAGCGCAGCTCGTGGGACCAGCTCGAAATTGCTGTCGTAGGGGGCTACTGCACTTTGGTCCGCGTGTGCCGTCCAATCTCGCACGACCTCCCCGGGTAGGAATGGCCGAATGAACTGGTCCGGGACTCCCAACGCACGGGCAGCTCGCTCACCAATCACAAAGACCTCATCCGCGCCCGGGAATGAGCCGAAACCAATGTCGGTTGTTCGATCCCGGAGCAGTGTGCCGGCTTGCTCGATAGCTACCTTCAACTCCGCGGCGCCACCGCCGCCAATGCTCCACGGGTGCTGGGCAAGGGTCTCGCGTGCGATTTCGCTCACCGACACAAACTCGCTCTCGTAACCTATCTTTGAGTGCCCCGCCGCGATGCTGGTCCACACTTTGCCGTTCGCTGGATCCGCAGGCTTGCCTGGTTCGCCACGCTTTCCCATGACAACCGGCACGACGTCGACCGAGGGAAGCCGATTCCGCGCGAACAGGATGACCGTGGGAGTGCCGTGCCCAGGCAAGTACGCGCCCGCGGTATCGACTACCTTGTAGAGGTCATGCCGCGCCAGCACGTCTTCGATCAGAACCTTGCCGAATTCGCGCTTCAGGAAGGCGTTCGTCGTGATCTGACCGACGAAACCACCGTCCGCAGCAACCTGCAGCATTCGCTCGGTGAACGGAGCTGCGAGGGAGTACTTCCCAGCCGCCGATACGTACCGCCGCTTCCGCCCGATCAGCTCGCGGTGATACGCCTTCTTCGACGCATCTTTCTCGGTGATGTACGGCGGGTTCCCCACGACGACGTGGAATCCCTTCTTCAACACCGGCCGCAGCGCCGCCCGCACTTCCGGCCGCGTCATCAACGCCGGCGGCTTGTCATCCTCCATCCCAGTCCCCGGCAAGCCCATCTGCTTCGGCTCGTCCCGCTCCACCTGCTCGAGCGCATCCGCCCAAAACACCTGCGGGTGAAACCCCGACGCCGCCCCGAGCTCGGTCTCCCCGCACAGCTCCAGCGCCGTCATCACCAGGCGCGCCCGAGCCAGGCCGCAAGCATAGTCGTTCAGATCAATCCCAACGACCCGCCCGAGCACATCCGTCACAATGCCGCGCAAGCCCGCGTCTTTCCCATTCCCTCCCCCCACACGGGGGGGAGGGCCAGGGTGGGGGCTCCTTGCCGCCACCAGCCGCTTGAACGCCGCCAGCAAGAAGTGCCCCGACCCGCACGACGGGTCCAGCACCCGCACGTTCTCCGCCCCGTACTCGGCAATCGCAGGCGTCAGCGTCTCGTCCAGGATGAAGTCCACGACGAAGTCCGGCGTCTGCAGCAGCGCAAACCGCTTCTTCACCACCGGGTCCAGGTCCTGGTACAGGTCGCCCATCAGGCGTCCGTCGAAGTGCTCCTGGTCGAACCGGAACACCAGCTCCCCCGAGTCCTGATCCCGCCGTCGCCACAGCTCCAGAAGTTGCTTCGACAGATCGTTCGACGGCATCGCGATCTCGGCCGGCTGCGGCGCAAACAGCTCCGGCAGCCCGCCCTCAATCGACGCCAGATCCCGGTACACCCACTTCAGATACGCCGTCTCGCCCAAGCTCGGCGCCAGCCTCTCGAACAGCCCCTGCGACGACCGATCCACTATGCGCAGCGGACGTAGCAGCCCCCGATCCTCGAGCACCCGCACGTACACGCTCTTGAGCACCCACAGCACGGCCGCGCGGCGCGACAGCAGGTCCGTCCACAGCTCGAAGGCGTCGCCCACCTGCTCGTCGGCGTGAAGCTGCCGCGCCCGCTCGTTCACCGCACCCGGGTCGAGCATCCGCTGGCGCAGGTCGGCAGCGATGGCCGCCGAGATGCGGGAGAGCTGGTCGGTGAGGTTCTTGCGCTGTAGGGCGTCCATGAGGCTCTGCTATTCCTCTTCCTGCTCGGAGCCCCCACCTTGGCCCTCATAGCTGTTAGCAGGTCTGGTGGCGCCCTGAAGAGCCCCCACCCTGGCCCTCCCCCCGCTGTGGGGGGAGGGGATTGTACTCTCCTGTCGCCCCCGGTGAACTGGGACCTCGGCTTGCGGAGCTCCACGTGCGCCAGTACCGGATCGGCTCCCTTCCCCCCACACGGGGGGGAAGGGTTGGGGATGGGGGCCCCCGAAAGCGCGCCACGAGAAACGCTGACAGCGATGACCCTGGCCGTCCCCGTGTGGGAGGAGGGAATCAAGCGCGAATCGCGTGTTAGGTACCACATCCTGCTGTGCACAGCAGCCATCTGACTGGCTCCCTTCCCCGCACACCGGGGGGAAGGGGGGATGGGGGCTCCTTTCCCGCACGATCTCGCGAAACCGAGCCAACTCACCAGCCAGCGCGACGGGATTGGGAACGGCAGTGGAAAGCGGTTTGGTCTGCGCGTCTGGGGCAACGGCCTGCACGAACTCGGCGAAGAGCTCGCGGACGTAGCGCGGGTTGGATTGAGCGACCTCGGGCGCGGCTGTTACGACATAGAACTCGAGCAATAGCAGATATTGAAGCTCAACGGCCAGCGGCGGGCCCCACATCTCAGGTGCGCGCTCAATGCTGTCGAGCTGCTCGTTGACGTACTCGATACAGTAGGCGGAGCTCATCATGCGTCGATCTCCACGGCCCGTGCCATCGGCAACGTACTCTCCAAATGAAACAGGGGTGTGCGCTCCAGAAACATCGGCTGCTTCTGGTACATCACGCCTGGCACCACTGTGATCCAGAACCCGCGGCCGCCGGCGTTCGTCTCGTCATACAGCTTGCGCACCAGGTGCAGGGCGTCGCACACGCCCAGAATCGCCGTGTCGCCGAGCACGACGGTCGTTCCCGACCGGCCCTTGTCCCTCAGCAGGTCCACGATCAGCGCCTCGGCCTCCCGCGTGAGCTTGCCCCGTTGGGCCTTGAACCGCTCGGCCCGCGCGAAGGTGTCGAACGCGCCGTCCATCCGGGCCAGCAGCTCGTGCTCCAGGCTCACGAACACGACGGAGGGGCCCCCACCCTGGCCCTCCCCCCGCTGTGGGGGGAGGGGATCAGAGTCGACTCGCGCGGCGCGCTCCGCATCGTCCTGCGCACCGCGGCCGCCCGGCTTGCTCCCTTCCCCCCACACGGGGGGGAAGGGTTGGGGACATAGGCGTTAAGCGAAAAGTTGGCCCGGCCGCAGCGGATGGGCGAAGCGCCGTGGGATGAGCAATGACGCGTTGGTGGAATGGTCGGTGTTCGAGGGT
>JAJZQG010000399.1 GCA_021847645.1 Myxococcales bacterium | reverse complement strand
CAGCTCGCGCCAGCCTTGCGGCAACAGACCCTCGAACACCGACCATTCCACCAACGCGTCATTGCTCATCCCACGGCGCTTCGCCCATCCGCTGCGGCCGGGCCAACTTTTCGCTTAACGCCTATGACCCAGCCCCCCGGCTTCATCGCCGTCGCGATCTGCGAGAACAGCGCGCCTGGGTCCGGTACTTCGTGCACGACGTGTACGATCAACGCGATATCCACGCTTGCCGCCAGGTCGTCCAGCGGCAGGCCGTGCGCATCGCTCAAGCGCGATTCCACCCGATCGGCCAACCCGCGCTTGCGCAGCCTGCGTGCCAGGCCGTCGAGCATCTTCTGCTGCACGTCGACCGCCACGACTCTGCCTTGCGGTCCCACCAGGCGCGCCAGCGGTAGCGTGAAGAACCCCATCGCGCAGCCCACGTCCAGCGCAAGCTGTCCCGGCCTCGCCAGCGGGGCAAGGATTCGCTCCGGATTCTCGAACCAACGGCGAACGGGGCTGGCCAGCAGATAGCCAATCCACACCGGGCACACGTGCGGCTTGCCCGATGCCCGGGCGCCACCACTGGGCTGTTTCGTGTTCGTCATGGGCATTCTCCGCGCCGGAGCGTCGTTCGCTCATCGTTGCGCACCGCGCCGGGACGATCTAGCCAAAACGTCCGACGCCGGTCGTGGCGCTGCCGCCGCAGACCTGTTCCCGTCAGCTTCCGCTCCCGCGCTGCGGCAACAACCGCACGCCCCCTTGCACCCCGCTCTCCATGGGACGTCGCAAGACGATATTGCCTCCGGCTTCCCGGCCGCGGTGATGCGCGTCCGTCCTCGCGTTGCCCGTTACGCGCGTGTGACGGATATACGGATGGCGCTTGCGGTAGTAGGTCTCGAGGTCGCCGTCCTGCACCCACACCAGGCCTTCGTTTCGTTGGGTGTCGCGCTCGCGGCGCAGCTTGTCACGGAATCCGGACATCACGCCTGCCAGGAACGTCCGACGGTCCTTGTCGGAGTGGATCGCGTTGGCCTTCTTGTGCTGCCTCCACAGTTGCTCGGCCGTGTGCGTCAGAAACGAGTGGACATAGGCCGCCATCTCGAGGTTCGCGTGCGTGCCGCAGGCCTCTAGCACGCTGCCGCGCTTGCCTTCCGACGGTCGATACACCGGTACCCAGATGACCTCGACGAAGAAGTGCTCGGCAAGGAGCGCTCCCAACAGATGCTCGCTCTCCGACACGCGGCCGCTGACGCGACCCAGATGGCGGAACGCGTAGCGCTCGGGATCGCTGGCGCCTGCAGCGATGTCCTCCAGGTTGTACTTGAGCATGAGCCTCTGGGCGGCGCTCATCGCAGCCTGCGCTTCGTGCACGTTCGCGCTCTCGGCCAACGCCAGCAGCCGCGCCACTCGCTGCAGCACGCGCTGCTCCTGCCCCGTGTCGTCCCCGCCTTCCACGCGAGGCGCGCTCGCCCGTGCATCGATACCCAGCGACTCGCACACCTGCCGGAACGCCGGCCCGTGCGCCGTCTCGTCCGTCTTGCGCAGCACCTCGTCGACGAACTGGTGTGCCATCTCGTGCTTCATCACCTCCACGACCTCGCCCCAGGAGCTCTCGATCACGTGGCGGCGCGACAGCTCGATCGTGCGTCGCGACGACAGCCACCTGCCATGGAAGCCGGTGGCGTCCGACAGCGCAAGGACCGGCGCGGTCAAGCTGCGCTTGAAGTGGCTCGCGTCCAGGTCGCGGTGGAGCTTGAGCAGCTCGCGCAGCAGCGCGGCTTCCAGCTCGGCGCTGAGCCCGGCCGCATGCCGGTATGACGATTCGTCGGTCGATCGGTCGCGCTGCTGCTCGTGGTCATCTCGATAGGAGGTCATACGCCGCCCAGCATGGCCCAATTCGCGCGCGAAGGCGAGAGGGCGCGTCCCCCGACGCCGTCGCGGTTCGAGGTTCTGCCGAGCCTGCGATTCGCAGTACGCTTTGTTGGCGGCGGACGCTCGCCGGCGCCTCCCGCACCTACACCACCGCGCGCGCGTGGCCGCCCACGCGCGCGCCGGCTCGCTTGAGCTGGGTGCCGACGCTGAGGAAGTGGCCGTGGGTGCATGGTCGTGATCCCGCGTTGCGTTCTGTGATCCCACGTGATCCCACGTTGCTCTATGTGATCCCACGCGATGGCGCTGGCGACAGCGCGTGCGACAGTGCGCAACGAAAAGGACTTGGAAGCGCGCCTTGGGCCTGGGACGCACGTGCGCTCGTCGTGTTCCGGGCGTGCCGCGAGATCTGGCACCTGTACGACCTGTTGACGGGTTGGGGGCACGAGGTCCGGGGGGTCGACACCACGCGCGTGCGTCAGCTCGGCACGTGCTAGGTTTGTGACATGTCCAACGGTGCCGACAAGGTGCTCGAGGAAGCCTTGACCGGCGCCGTACATGGTCATAAACATTGCGCGACGCTTGAGCGTCGACGCCGCGTCGATAGGCTCGGCGACCTGCTGTTGGGACAGCACGGTCGGCAGTTTCATCGGGACCTTCCGGCGGGGGATGGTGGCTACGATGTCTGGGCGACCGAGCCTGATGCCGAAGAAGAGCTTGAAGGCAGCCACATGCACGTCGTGGCTTGAGCAGCTCAGATGTCGCTCATCCATCAGGTGCACCAGGAAGCCGCGAACATGCCCGGTTGTGAGCTTGGCCGGCGGCACGCGGCCCATTCGACGAGCTCGCGAACATCGCGCACGTAGGCGTCGATCGTGTTGTCGGCGCGGCCGCGCAGCCGCAGGTCTTCGATCATCTGGTGGCGAAGTAGGTGCATGGAAACCTCCGGTTGAAGGGCGTCCCCTGTCGGACGCCGATAACCTGAAGGACGCGCTATCCGGATGCGTTGGGCAGCGGCTTCGCGCGAACCCCGCTGCGTGCCGCGCTGCTGGTGTGGAGGCCAGCGGCGGTCTGGCGATCAACTCGGAGGCGAGCGTCCGGAACCGGAGAGCACGTCGCTCACGCGAGGCAGACAGCTGCCGCGCAGCGGCTTTGTTCAAGATCTGTACTGTCAACTGTGAACGGGGCGTCCGCGGTGCACACAAGCTTGCGCCACACACGCCACCTACACGCTACACGCCGAGAGTTCGCGGCGGGGTGCGGTTCTTGGCGCTCAGGGCATGCCCGTGACCGGCGAGAGGCCGAGACTTGGGCAAGTCGCTTCACCGTTTCATGCCTGCACTCGATGTTGGGCTGCACCGACTGCCCAGACTGCACTCACGCAAGGCCAACCTTTCATCTGTGCACTCATGTACCAGCTAACGTAAGTGGGAGATCCCCCGGCACTGCCGGGGAGGCCTCCGTAGTTTGACATTTCCGGAAGTCATCCGGTGAACTCCAGGCGTGAGCCGGCCAAGGCACATG
>JAJZQG010000174.1 GCA_021847645.1 Myxococcales bacterium | reverse complement strand
CCTTCCTGCTCATGACTCGCCTCCGTGCTGGCCGTCGCCAGCTTCGGAGCGCCCGTCCCTCTCAGCTCATGCTGCCGCTTGCGGAATTTCCGGGCCGTTTTGCGGCAAGATGTTGAGGGTCATGACATCTATCGAGCATACTTCGCAACGCCTGTCTGGCCCGCGATAGTCGCGACCAAACAGTACCTACCGGCACGCCAAGCCGTTCCGCAATCTCCGTCGGTTCGAGCCCGCGTGCCGTCAGCAGCACCACATCTCGGTGGCTCGCTGGCAAGAGATCGACGGCGCTGGCAGTCCGAGCGAGGAACTCACGAGCAACAAGGGATACGGTGTCACCCCCCCCCCGCACAGACGCACACACGGTCACCCGACGAAGCGAAGAGTTGACGACGCGCGCGATGCTCGTTTGCCACCGCGCCGAATGCGACTCGAATCGCATAGCGCGCCATGTCGTCATCCGGCCGCGCACCGAGGCGGTCGCGCTGTCGAATCGTCGCGAGCAAAGCCTCTTGGACCGCGTCTTGACGTAACGCGGTCGGCACGCCACGGCTCCTCAGCGCAGCCTCAACACGCCTTCGCAGCGCTCCATAATCGTGATCGCAGGCCGCTTGGGAGCGCAGGCAATCGACCGAATCCGACGACAATTCCTCGCGTGGCGTCGAATCGGAAGGCGCCCCGACGAGGCCCATCGCCATGGCGGTGCAGCGCACTGCGTGCCGGGACAGCCACGTCATGCTTGCTGTTCTACACGCAGCCGTGTCTGGATTCAATACCGATTTCGACCCAACACGGGAGAACGTCAGTCCGCTCCGCCCGCCAGGCCGCATCGCACGAACGCACCCTCCTCGGTGCGCCCAGCCCTGCGCGCCGGCCATCGGCTCACTCGCACTCGCTGAATACACCCTGCGCGCCGGCCATCCCTCAAGACCCCGCACTCGCAGGCGCGCGGCTATACCACCAAAAGTGCGGGGCAGTTCGCCGCGACGCTGGCTACGGTAGCTGGCAGCCCGCTTGCGGGTTTGCTCGTGTCTTCCCAGGCTTCGCACGGTCGCCAACCCGCCATGCCCCGGGCTTCGGAGCCCGGGGTAGCTGGCGGATTGACATGCAGCGAATCCACCGCAGGCGTTCGGTCCGTACGGCGGTGAATTCCAGGTCGGCACCGTATCCCACCTCGGTTCGCTGGCTCGCGCCTCGGCCTGAATCTGCCTTCGTGTGCGCGATCGGCGGCCTTCGCTACCCTTCCTTGCCCAGCAGCTCCAGAAACGCCTGCTCGTCGAGCACCGGACGCCCCAACTCCCGCGCCTTGTCGAGCTTGGAGCCCGCGTCCTGCCCCGCTACGACGTAGTCCGTCTTCTTCGATACGCTCGAGGCCACTTTGGCACCCAACGCCTCCAGGCGCTTCTTGGCCGCATCGCGCGACATCGAGCCCAGCCCTCCCGTGAGCACGAACGTCTTGCCCGCGAGCGGCTTGGGCCCAGCCGCCTTCGGCTCCCCGGTCAGCCGCACCCCGAACCGCCTCAGCTTCCCGATCAGCTCCCGCGTCTGCTCTTGCGCGAAGAACGTCGCCACCGACCGCGCCACCACCGGCCCAATCCCCTCGATCGCCGTCAGCGCCTCCTCGCTCATCGACGCCAGCTCGTCCATGGTCGCGACGTCGGCCGTGAGCCGGTCGGCCACGGTCTCGCCCACGTGGCGGATGCCGAGCGCGTAGACCAGGCGCGGAAGCGGCCGCGCCTTGGACGCCTCGATTTGCGCCATCAGGTTCTCCGCGCTCTTGTCGCCCATGCGCTCGAGCGCCGCGATCGAGTCCCGATTCACGCGCAGCGAGTCGTACAAGTCCGCGACATCGTGTACCAGGCCGGACTCCACCAATTGGGCAATCAGCTTCTCGCCCAGGCCGCCGATATCCATCGCGCCGCGCCCGCCGAAGTGGAAGATGCGCTGTACCAGTTGGGCCGGGCACGAGGCGCCCGTGCAGTACGCCACGGCCTCGCCCTCCGCGCGCTCCACGCGGGCGCCGCATACGGGGCAATGCTCGGGCATCTGCCATTCGGGCAGCCCGCCCGCCGGACGCCGCTCGGAAAACACCTGCACCACGCCGGGGATCACGTCGCCGCCGCGCTGCACCAGCGCCCAATCGCCCTCGCGGATGTCCTTGCGGCGGATCTCGTCGAGGTTGTGCAGCGTGGCGTGCTGGACGCGCGCACCGGACAGCGACACCGGCTCGAGCACGGCATAGGGCGTGACAGCCCCGGTGCGCCCCACCGACGGCAGAATCTGCAGGATGCGAGTGGTCTTCTGCGCCGGAGGGAACTTCCACGCAATGGCCCAGCGCGGCGACCGCGCGATCGCACCCAGCCGATCCTGTAGCGCGAAGTCGTCGACCTTGATGACGATGCCGTCCATCTCGTAGGGCATGTCGTCGCGCTCGCGCTCCAGGGCGTGGTAGTAGTCGTCGATCTGGGCGAGCGTCGTGGCCACCACGAATCGGTCGGCTACGTGCAAGCCGAGCGAAGCGACCAGATCGCGCGCCTCGCTGTGGGAGCGGGGCGGCGTATCCGATTCGATGCGCCCCAGGCCGTGAACATAGAAGTCCAGCGGGCGCGAGGCGGTCACGCGGGGATCCTTCTGCCGTAGCGAGCCCGCCGCTGCGTTGCGCGGGTTGGCGAAGGGCCGGCCACCTTCGGCTTCGACATGCGCGTTGAGCTCGCGGAACGCCGCGACCGGGATGTATATCTCGCCGCGGATCTCGATGAGCGACGGCGCGCCAGGCGGGAGCGTGGCCGGAATGGACTTCACGGTCCGAAGGTTCGGCGTGATGTCTTCACCGACATTCCCATCCCCACGCGTAGAGCCCAGCTCGAGCCTGCCGTTGCGATAGACCAGCTCGACCGAGAGCCCGTCGTACTTGGGCTCGCACACCATCCGGATGGGAGCTTGCGATGACAGCTCGAGCAGCCGCCGCACGCGCGCATCCCACTCCCGCACTTCCTCGGGCGCATTGGCCTTGCCCAGCGACATCATGGGCGTGGCGTGCTGGACCGGCGTGAAGTCCGTGGAGATCCCCGCAGCGCCGACGCGCTGCGTAGGCGACTCGGGTGTCAACAGCTCGGGAAATCGCTTCTCGATCGCCAACAGCTCGTCGAACAATGCGTCGTATTCCGCGTCTGCGAACAGCGGCGCATCCCGCAGGTAGTAGGCGCGATTCGCTCGTTCGAGGATCTCGCGCAGCTCTTCGGCGCGCTGCCTCGCCCGGTCCAGCGTCAAGTCGGTCATGGTGTCCCTAAGGGCAATTGACGGGTTTGAGCTCGTAGGTGATCGTGCCGCTTCCGACACCGTCGACCGCCACCAGATAGGTCTCGCCGGCGGCCGGACTCCAGCCCTGGGGACGGAAGCCGATCGTGTCGTAGCTGCCATAGCCCTGCACCAGCGAGAACTTCTGCATCGCCAGGGGCTGCGCGTCGGACTGTCGCGTAACGGTCATGGCGGCGTTGGCTACGCTCGAGTTGCTGTGGAACGTCCACATCCACGCGCCGATCTCCACGGGGAAATAGCCGGGTGGCGGGAAGGCGATCCACGACGGCCACGGGCCAGAGCCGCTGCTGCCGAACACCGCGAGGCATTCGGCATCGCCATAGGCGCCGCCACCGGCGTAGTAGCCCACGCCCACGGGCCCCAGGGGCGGGTTGAAGAGCCAGCGACGATGCCCCATCGTGGTTTCGTTGCCAGAATCCTGGATGAACTGGTCGATAGCCTGCGCGGGATTGCCCGGGCCCCAGGCAATGTTGGATTGCCCCGCGCCCGACGCGCCCTCGGTCGTATAGCACTTACGGCTCGGATCCGGGCTGTGCGGGTTGTAGCTGCCCGACGGCGGATTCCACGACGAGAGCACGGCGCACCACCTGTCCATTTCGTCGAGGCCGGCGTCGTCGCTCACCGGACCGAGCCCGACCATCCAACGGAACATCGCGATGCGTGCGAGCGTGTCGTCGATACCGTCGCGCGTGAGCGTGCCCGGGTCGCACTCGTCGGAGCTCGACGACGACCAGGGCGACGGGTCGAGCAGCTGGTGGCCCTGGCTCCAGTGATCGCAGACGTCCTGCTGGGTGTGGGTCGACGGGTCGCCGGGCTGGGCGGCGTCGCACGAGGAGCCGTTGGACACGAAGCCCGGGTTGCACACGCACTGCAGGGACGACGGGTCGCAATGCTGGTTGGCGCCGCACTGGACACTGGCGCAAGGATCGGCGGTGCCGCCGGTGCCGCCGGTGTTGCTGCCGCCGGTGTTGCTGCCGCCGGTGTTGCTGCCGCCGGTGTTGCTGCCGCCGGTGTTGCTGCCGCCGGTGCTCGTGGATCCACCCGTGCCGGCCATGCCGCCCGCGCCGCCCGTGGCCGCTGCGTCCCCGGTCGCGCCGGCCGAGCCGCCTGCGCCACCGCCGTCGAGGCCGGCGTCGGGGCCGGAGGCCTGGGAGTTGAAGGTGAGTTGGTCGTAGTCGAGCAGCGACGAGCAGCCGAGAAGTGCGGCTGGTACGACTGCCGCCAGGCGCCACGCGCCTGCCGGGCGCATCAGAAACGCCCTTCGAGCCCGACGCGGCCGAGGCCGACCAGCGGGGCGACGTGGGCGCGGCTCTGTTTTTCGGGCTCGCTCGGGCCGGTCAGCAGCAGGTACGAGCCCACACCCAGCCCCACAGCGCCGACGACGAAGCCGACTGTCGACACGTCTGCCTGCATCTTGCCGCGGTCGTAGGTTGAGCGCTGGGACTCGGAGCAGATGTTGTTGAGGCACTCGCCGTCGAGCTCGTGGCGCGTGCTTCGGGCAGCGAGGCCGAAGGCGGTGCCCACGACCACGCCGGCGCCGCCGACCACGACGGTGAGGTAGCCCCAGGTTTTTCGGCCGGACGAGGAGGAGCTGTCGGCCTCCACATGATGGGCAGCAGCCGGCGCACGTGCGGGCATGGCTTCGAGCTCGAGGCTGAGCGTCTGCTGGGATGCCTCGGCCATGACCACCGACCTTTCGAACGGCCGGAAGCCGGCGGCCCGGGCCGTGACGATCCGCGTGCCCGGGTTGACCTCGATCGCGGTGCCGTAGGACGAGGCGGGCAGATCGTTGTCGTCGATGCGCACGCTGCCGGAGAAGCCCGGCGGGACCTCGACGGTCAGACGAGGGATGCGGGCCTCGATGCGCTTGATGGCGGTCTTGGCCTGGTACTTCTGGACATAGGTGGCGGTCTTGAGGCCCGCCACCACACGGTATTGCTCGACGGCTTCCAGTAAGTGCCCCAGATGCTCCTCGACGTGCGCCAAGCGGATCCGGGCGAGCGGCGTGTCGTTGCGCTGGATGGACTGGTCGTAGGCGGTGCGGGCGTCTTGCCAGCTGTTGGCTTTTTCGGCCTTCTGGCCCTGGTAGACGAGCTTGCGCGCTTCGACGATATCGGCGCGGGAGGGCCCGGCCCACGCGGCCGAAGAGGCCAACGTCGCACACGCGCACAATGCCAGGAGGGACAGGGAGCACTTCATCGGGCAGCAGGATCGCAAACTCGGCAGGCCGCCGTCAACTGAGGCTGGCGTGCGGCCGGTTGTGCGCGGGCTCAAGACACTTCTGGCCGGGAACGCCCCTGACGTTCACCTCGCACTGGCATGTGCCGCGGTTCGACGGTAAGAAGGGTTCCAATCGCATGCATCCCATTCTGTTTCGCATACCGCTGCCCAACTGGAACCTGCCGCGACTGGGGCCGATCCATGACGTGATCGGCTCGTCGCTACCCATCTACAGCTACGGCGTGATGCTCGGCCTGTCGTTCATCGTGGGCTGGTACCTCACGCTCTGGTTGTCGGAAAAGGACGGCCTGCCCAAGGAGACGATGGCCAACTGCTACGTGGTGACGGCCATCGCGGCACTGGTCGGCGCGCGTCTGCTGTACGTGCTGACCAACCTCAACGAGTTCGAGAGCTTCAAGGACATCTTCGCGCTGCGCCGGGGAGGACTGGTCGCCTACGGCGGCTTCCTGGGCGGCTACCTGGGCTCCTGGATCTACCTTCGGCTCAAGAAGATCCGCTTGCTGCCCTGGGCCGACGTGGCGGTGCCGTCGCTCGCCACGGGCCTGGGTATCACACGCATCGGCTGCTACCTGTTCGGCTGTGACTTCGGCAAGCCGCTGACCGACAGCTCGCCCCAATGGCTGCAGAAGCTCGGGACGTTCCCGCACTGGACGCAAGGCACGGTCGATCGGGGCGACGGCTCGCCGGCGTGGATCCAACACGTCAATCAGAACCTGATCTCGCACGATGCGGTGCACTCGCTGCCGGTGCATCCCACGCAACTCTACGAGTCGCTACTGGGCTGGGGGCTGTTCGCGCTGTTGATGTACCAGCGTCGGCACCAGAAGTTCCGCGGGCAGGTCTTCATGCTGTTCGCGTTCAGCTACGGCTTGGGGAGGTTCCTGCTCGAGATCGTGCGCGACGACCTGGAGCGGGGCGCCTTCGGTCCGGAGCTGGGCGCCCATATCCTGATTCCCGGGTCGCTCGCGCTGTTCGGGGCCGGCTACGCCATCTCGTTCGCGATGTCCATTCCCAACCTCACGATGCGACGGCTCACGCAGGTGCTGGCGTTCGTACCCGCCATCGTCGCGTACCTGATCATGCGGCCGTCCAACTTCATGACCGCGCAGATCATCCAGCTGTCGACCTCGCAGTGGGTGGGCGTGCTGACCGCCGTGGCGGTGAGCGTGGCATTCGTCATCTATTACAAGGGGGCCGAGGCGCACCCGGAAGCGGCCATGGAGCTGCACCTGCATGCGTTCTACGAGCAAGAGGACGCCCAGGCCGCGAAGGCCGAAGGCAAGAGCGAGGCAGGCGGCGGACGCAAGGACGAGGGCGACGACGACGAAGTGCCGGTGCAAAAGCCGCGCAAGAAAAAGAAGAAGGCCGAGGCGCCCGCCGGTGAGCAGAAGGCCGACGACACGGTGGAAGCCGCTTTCGACGACGACAAGGGCGAGGACAAGGCCGTCAAGTCGGGCGAGACGGTCGAGGCCGCGTTCGACGGCGACAAGTCCGAGGACAAGTCCGAGGACAAGTCCAAGGACAAGGCGGACGAGGCAGGCAAGACCGACGACGACAAGAAAGACGGCTGAAGCAAGGCCAATCCGCGCGAGCGCATCGCTCCCGCTTTCCTCGACATCAGCTCACCATGCCCGTGCAGACGGGATTGCGAAGCCTGCCTGCTCCCCACGACACCGCGCTTGCCCCCTGGTGCCGCCCCCGCCACAATGAGCCCATGACCTTCGGCGCGCACGCGTTCGATCCGGACTCGCACGGCCCGCTGCTCGCTCCCGACGAGCTCACGTGGCGCGCCATGTCGGCCGAGCAGCGCCGCACGTTCATCGATCGGGTCCACGACGCTCTGAACCAGCAGCGCGACGCGATGTCCGAGGGCCGCCCGCATTTCCGGGCCAAGACCAAGGCCCTCGACATGCTCGGCCGCTACTTTCAGCGCATCGGCCGACGCATCTACCTCGCCTCCGAGCTGCCGGTGCTCTATCCGGGCGAACGCATCGTGCAGCCCGATCTGATCGCCGTGCTCGACGTGGAGGACACGGGCGAGCAGGACGAGCGCTCGGCGTGGGTGGTGGCCGATGAGGGCAAGGGACCCGACCTGGCCATGGAGGTCTACTACCGCGGAGACGAGGGCAAGGACTTCGTTCAGAACGTGGAGGACTACGCAAGGCTGGGCATCCACGAGTACTTCATCTACGACCGGAGACGTCAGACCCTGAGCGGCTATCGGCTCTCGGGTGCGGACGCGCGCAAGTACCGACGGCTTCCGATGCGGTTCGGCAGACTTGCGTCGAGCGTGCTCGGCTTGGAGATGCAGGTCCGGCAGGGGCGGTTGCGATTCTACCAGGGGGATGCGGAGCTGCCCGACTCCGACGAGCTGATCGCGCGCATCGAGAGCATGGTCGACGATCTGGAGGTGCGCAGGGACGAGGCCGAAGCGCGGGCCGAGCAAGAGCAGCAGCGGGCCGAGCAAGAGCAGCAGCGGGCCTCCCAGATCCTGGATGATCTGCGCGCCGCGGTGCTCGAGATTCTCGCGGCACGCGGGCTTGCCGTGACCGAAGAGCTGCAGAGGCTCGTCGCTGCCTGCGCGGACAGCGCAACCCTTCGTCGCTGGGCGATCCGGGCTGGGACCGTGTCGTCCGCTGACGACGTCGCGAAGTGAGCTGCTCTTGCCGCCCTTGGGCCGTCACATGCCGGGAATGCGCGGCACGGTCTTCATCTTCGACATCTTGTAGTAGCCGCCCCAGCCCTTCTTGGCGAGGTGCCCAATCCACGGCAAGGCGATCATCTTCTCGCTGGTGTCGTCGCGCTTCACGTACGCCGCGCCATTGCCCATGTCCATGAGGCAAATGATGCTCATGTGGGGCACGTAGCTCTCGCGTTCGGGGCGCCCCGCCTCGATCGCCGCGATGTTGGCCGCGGCCACGCGCGCCATGACCTCCGCCATGTGCCCCTGCTTGGCGCGCCAGCTCGGGCCGTCCAGCGCCGCCGAGTCGCCGATGACGTACACGCCCTCGAAACCCGGCACCGCGCAGCCTTCGTCGATCTGGATGAAGCCCGCGTCATTCTTGGGCATGTCCGAGCTCTTGAGCAGCGGGTGGCCGTCGACTGCGGGGATGAACATGGTCAGGTCCGACTCGAGCCGCGAGCCGTCCTCGAAGAGCACATCGCCGCCCTTGTCGAAGCCGGTGATCTTCTTTCCGTACCGGGTCTGGATGCCGAGCTTCTGGAACATGCTGCCGACCGCGGCGACGGCCTTGTTGCCCATGCGCGCGCCCGGGCTCTCCATCGGCGCGAAGAACGTGAGCTCGAACTTGTCGCGCAGGCCGCGTCGCCGAAGCAGGTTGTCCACGTTGAACATCAGCTCGAAGGTCGGTCCCCCGCGTACGGCCGACGGGTCCTTGGGATTGCCCCCGAAGCCCATCGCAATACGGCCCGAACCCTTCTTGATGAGCGCGTCCAACGCGTCGCGGTACTCCTGCGTGAACTCCGCGTCACGACTGATCGTATAGGTATGCTCGACTCCTTTGGGAGCCATTCGCCCGCCCCCGAGCGCGACCAGCAGGTAATCGGCAGTCAGCTCCTCGCCGTCGACCCTCACCGAGCGGGAAGCGCCGGAGATCGACTCGACGCGGCCTTGGCGGAAGGTGAATCCGTGCTTGCGAGCGACGGCAGCCAAATCGAGGGAGGTCTGCTCGGGCGGCATTTCGCCGGTTGCGACCCAGATCGAGGTGGGGAATATCCACAAGTACGGCCGCTCGGAGACGAGGGTGACCTCCAGGGCGGTCTTGCGGAGGTGAATGGCGGCCTCGAGACCTGCGAATCCGCCGCCGACGATCAATGCGCGCTTGGCCATGGGTCCTCCTGACAACGGGCGTAGGAGCCGGGGGGGGGCAAAAGGGTGCGCGCGGATCGACCGCCCGGCAACGCTCGGTCCGATGGCCCGTCGCCGCCGGTGGATCCCGTGCCGTGAGTCCGCCCAAGCCGTTCCGATGCAACGGACCGGTGCGCTTTGCGCCCGGCTGAGGTAGGCAAGAGGCACATGGTCAAGCCCGTCCTCGCTCTCGCTCGTGTAACCGCCCTGATGCTGCTGGTGCTGGCAGCGTCGTGCGCGGTGACCACCCAAGCGCCGCCCAAGACACCCTCCGAGGCCGCGCGCTCGGCCGGTCCCACCTCTGCCGATCCGGAAGAGGTCGGCCGCTGGCTGATCGCCGAGCTGGTGTCGCCCGGCTCGGACCTTCGCCGGGCCCAGCAGGCCCGCAAGCGCCTCGATGCCCTCGGCGGAAAAGGCATGTACGCGTCCCTGGCCCGGGGGCTGGACGACGAGAACCACGGGCATCCTGGCGCGGCCGCGACCGATCTGGTCGAGGTATTGCGATCGGCGCAAGGCTCCCGGGATCCGTCAGCGCCCTTCGCGGCGTGGTACGCGTCGAACCGGTTGCTGCGCTTGCAAGACACGGTGCCTAGGCTCTGGGAGCAATCGCGGCCGCTTGTGGAAGCCTTGATGCGCAATCCGGGAGCGATCGGCTGGCGGGCCCGGGGCGAGCTGGTGGAGTGGTGGGCGCGGGAAGCGTATCGCGCAGCGCGCAAGGACGTGACGGACCTGCAGGCGCAAGCGCACGGGTGCCGCGCGGAGGTGAGCCTGGCGGGGCCCTTCGGCCATGGCGCGCCGATGGACCGCAATCGCTCCTTCGACCCGGAGAAGCCGGGCGCATGGCCCGAGCGGTTCGCCGCGGATCCGCTTCGTCCGGAGACCAGGCCGCAGGTCATCACGACCGAGCGCGAAGGATGCGAGGTGCGGGCCAAGGACGCGGTCGAGTCGGGCATTTACTACGCGCAGACCTTCTTCGATCTGCGTCGCGAAGACGACGTACTCGTGGCCGTTCAGGGCGCGCGCGCCGTGCTCGTCGACGATGTGACCGTGCTCGAGCGAAAGAGCACGCAGTGGGGCGCGTGGCCGTCGTTCGGTGTGCTGCTGCACCTGCGCGCGGGGCGTCACCGGGTGGTCGCGCGGCTCGAAGCGCCGTCGACGTCGGTGCGGCTGGAGCGTCGCGACGGGACGCCGCTGCAGACCACCACGACGACCGACCCGGGCGCTGGCTACGAGCTGGCAGCGCCGCGGAAGCTCGAGGATCCGAACATCATCAACGAGTTCATCCGAAACGGCGACGTGGTGCGCGGGGACGACGACATCAGGACGTTCCTCGCGGCGTATCTGGCGCACGTGGAGGGCCAGGACGACGTGGCGGACGTGTTGCTCGAGCCGCTGGTCAAGGATCTGAAGGCTGCTGCGCCGGTGGCCCTGGCGCAGCAGGCGCAGTACGTCGGCGGGGATCCGATCTTTCCGGACAGCGAGGCGCAGGATCTGACGCGGGAGCTGTACACCGCCCTGTTGGCGAAGGATCCGGGCGTCTGGCGGGCCCGGCATTGGCTCATCGCGGACGAAGCGCAGAAAAAGGGGCTGGCGTCGGTAGCGCAGTCGCTTCGGGACCTGGACAAGCAGTTTCCCGACGTTCCGCAGATCGGACGGCAGCTGGTGGGCATCTACGGCCAACTCGGGTGGAAGGCGGAGCGCACGGCCCTGGTGACCGAGCTGGCCCGGCGTTTTCCGCAGGACACCACGATCCTCGCCGACTACGCACAAGTGCTCGAGAGCCTGGGCCATCGCCAGGAGTCGGACCAGGTTGTCGCGGCCATTCGCAAGCTCGACCCCGACTCCGAGATCGACTTCGATCGGGCTCTGCAACGCCACGACTACGCCAAGGCCATTGCCGAGCTCGAGCGCCTGGGCAAGCTGCGGCCCGATCGCAAGGACATCGTGGACCGCATCGCCGACGTGATGAAGCGGGCCGGGCTCACGCGCGAGTCGTTCGACCAGCTCGAGCGGGCGATCGCGAAGAACCCGACGTCGGGCGAGGCGCGCCTGGCCCTGGCGGACGCGAAGCTGGCCTCGGGAGATCACGCGGCGCTGCGCGAAGCGATCGCGGACGCGATCGAGGCGGGCGCGAAGACCGACGAGCTGTTGGCGGCCTTGGAGCTGGTGGAAGGGCGCACCGAGCTGGAGCCCTATCGGCTGGACGGGCGCAAGATCATTGCGGCCTACGAGAAGACGGGCGCCCACATGGATGCGCCGGCGGTGCGAATCCTGGACTACGGCGTGACGTGGGTGCATCCGGACGGCTCGGCGCGGCTGCTGGAGCACGAGATCGTCCGGGTGCAGTCCCAGGAAGCGATCACCAAGCTGGCCGAGCAGCGCATTCCCGACGGGCTGCTGCTGCGCGCGCGGGTGCTCAAGAAGGACGGCCAGGAGTTCGAGCCCGAGTTCGTGGCGGACAAGCCGACGCTGACGATGCCGCACCTGGAAGTGGGCGACTATATCGAGACCGAGAGCATCACGTCGTCGGCCGGCGACGGGCGCGGCGGCATGACGTACCTGGGGCCTCACTGGTTCTTCCGCGAGGCGGACATTGCGTATTGGCGGAGCGAGTTCGTGGTGATCTCGCCCAAGGATCGCCCCCTCGATATCGAGACCTGGGGCCAAGTGCCGCAGCCCGAGGTCACGCACGACGGGTATCTGACGGTGCGACGCTGGCTCGTGGACAAGAGCCCGGCAGCGATCATGGAGCCGGGAACGGTGCCGATCCGCGAGCTGTTGCCGAGCGTACGCGTGGGCTGGGGCGTCACGCTGCAGCGCCGTCTGGGCACGCTGGTCGACTCGCTGGCGGTCCCCACGCTGGCCGACCCGCGTCTGCGGCGCATCGCGGAGCGCATTGTGCAAGGCGTTCCCGCGTCCCAGCGCGACGAGCGCGCGCGCAGGATCTACCGCTGGATCCTGGCGAACGTGGAGCCGGGCGACGAGCACGACGGCCGTCGGATCGTGGTGGGCAAGTCGGGCGATCTCGGCTTCTGCTTCATCTACCTGGCGCGGCTGGTCGGCATCCCGACCGACGTGGCGGTCGTGCGCAATCGCCTGGCGCAAGAGCCGGTGGGCCCCATCAGCGAGGCCGAGTCCTTTGACGCCTTCGTCATTCGCAGCCAGACCGAAAAGGGAGACCGCTGGCTGACCGTGCGCGACAAGTTCACGCCGTTCGCCTACCTGCCCGCGGAGCTGCGCGGACAGCCGGGCTACCTGCTGGTCAAGGGCACGCCCCAGGTGACCACCTCGGCCACCGGATCGTTCGACGGTGTCATCTTCGAGGGCACGGCGCTCCTTCGTCCGACCGGTGCTGCGGCCATCGATCTGTCGCGCATCTTCGTGGGCAAGTACGCCATCGTGCTGCGGCGCAGCCTCGAGGCCTTGCCGCAGGCCCAGCTGCGCGACGCGATCGAGCAGCACGTGCTGGGGGCCGACCTGCCGGGTGCGAGCCTGGTGGCGGTCAAGGTGGTGGACCAGGACGACCTGGACAAGCCTCTCACGCTCCACATGAAGGTCGAAATGCCGGACTTCGCTCGTCGCCAGAACGGCGAGCTGGTCTTGTCACCTCCGTTCGGACCGACCATCTCGAGCATCGCCTCGCTGCCGGAGCGCAAGACCACCATGTTGATCGGGGAAGCGTCGCGCATCGAGATCCGGCTGCGGGTCACGCTGCCACAAGGCGCGCACGTGGTGTCGTCGCTCGCACCGGCGGAGTTCCGGAACGACGACCGCTCCGTGCAGATCCACGACCGGATGGAGGGGCGGGATCTGGTGCTGGACCGGGTATTCGACATTCCGGCCGCCCGAGTTCATCCCGACCAATACGCGGCGCTCAGGACCTTTGCCCGATCGGTGGACGACGCGGTGCACCGGGACATCCGCATCGCGCTGCACTGAGCGTCTGCGGTCTTGGGCCGGCGAAAGAGTCACGGTCACGTGGGCCGCCCACCCTGCACTATTCCAGGCGCGCAACCGGTGCTAGATTGGTTCCGCTGTCATGCTCCGCGCGCTTCGCTTTGCCTTGTTCACCGTGCTCGTGCCGATCCTGGCATCGAGCGCGGGCGCGCTGCTCACGGCGGGCTGTGCGCTCGACAGCAACGGTACCGGGGAGCTGATGGGCAATGCATCGGACGGCGCGGCCGATTCGACGCTTCCGCCGGATGGTGAGGTTGCCGGCGATGCGGCCAGCGACGCACCCGGCCAGGATTCCACGTCCGCGGATGGTGCCCCCGCAGATGCTGCGAATGCAGGCGATGCGGGCGACGCTGCCGATGTGTCGGACGACGCGGCGGATGCGCACGACGCCGAAGACGGCGAGCAGGATGTGAATGTCGTGGAGCCCACGGACGCGACAGACTGCGACGCCGGAGCGTGTGTGGCGGACGCGGGAGACGCGGGCGAGGCGGGAGCGGACAGCGGGCAGGACATCTGCGACATGGACCACGACGGGGTGCTCAGCGTGGCCTGCGGCGGGAACGACTGCTGCGACAGCGACCCGCAGGTGTTTCCGGGGCAGACAACGTTCTTCGCGACGCTCGATGCCTGCGGCAGCTACGACTACAACTGTGACGGGGTGGCGGAGAAGCGGTGGACGAGCGTGGGGAGCGGCTGCCACCTGTGCTACGTGTTTGCTTGTTGCACCGATGACGGCCAGTATCTGTCCGGGCCTCCGGACTGCGGCCAATCGGCGGAGGTCGGGGGTTGCGGCGGCTGGCCCGACTGCAACAACAATGGGGGCAGCCGGCAGCAGATGTGCCGCTGAGCGTCCGAGCCCAAACCCGAAGCGCCATCGCGGCGACACCTGGTTGATGAGTCGTTCGTGATAGGATGGCGCCCCATGAGACGCCTCGTGACGATCCTGTGTGCGGCGGTCGTGGCGGCGGGCTGCGGCACCGCGAACGACTCGAATATGGCTGCCGGCCCCGCGTCCACGGTCCAGCCCGAAGCGGGCGATGCGCAGGAGCTTCCCGATGCCGTGCAATCCGATGCGGACGAGCCGGACGCGAGCGTGCCGGTGGAAGCCGGGCAGGAGGCGTCGGCCCCCGCGAGCTGCAACTTCGACTACGCCTCGCAGTTCGCCCCGCCTCCCCCGCCGTACAATGCCTCCTACGGGCCCGCCGTGGCAGTCGTGCGGAACCCGAACCGCGGTCCCGGCGAGATCGCCTATGCCGACCCGGCGCCGCCCGGAACCCGGGTCATCGCGTCGCCCCGGCCCGACGTGCCGCCGAGCAGCCTGACGCTCCCGGGCTACCAGGACGACATGCCGCTGTTCGACCGAGGCGGCGACTGGACGGAGGCGACGCGCTGCTACGAGACTCCGGCGGGCGTACGGGAGCTGACGCAGGACCAAGCCTATGACATGTACAAGCTCATCGCCGAGCGCACGACGGGCGTGTCGATGGATACGACGCCGGAAGCGCGCACGGTGGTGGGGCTGCGGGGGGCCTATCCGGGCGCCATTGCCTGGCACGGCAACGCCCCGAACCTGTTCAACGATACCCTCGTGCTGCTGTGGATCGATTCGTCCTCTCAAAAGCACGTGCGGGAGTTCCCGGTCAACACCGACACGGGCGCGCGGAACTTCGGCGTGGACAGCTCGTCGTCGCTCAGGGCCAACCGTCGCTATCATTATGTCAACGGCTGGCACAACACGTACAACGCTCTTCACATCGACGAGACGGACTACCGCGTACGGGACGACACGAACCACAACGGCCATTGGGACAGCGACCGGAACGGCTGGCTCCCGCCGACGACGGACTTGGACCACGATCGGACCGGGAGCGGGCACAACATCCACATGGGATCGGTGGACGCGCCGCTGGGTCATGCGCTGGTGGACACGTGGTCGGCCGGCTGCCAGGTGATTCCGGGAATGGCCAATTGGCTCGAGTTCATCACGCACGCCTGGACGGCGCTGGGCGACAAGGTCAACTACTTCCTCGTCGATCCGCGGGACATCCCGCCGGACGTCTGGGCGCCGTGCACGCCGGACGGCTCTCACGAGTGCCCGTATCGGATTGACACGTTGCCGTTCAGCGACACGCGGGACACGAGCCAGCAGGGCACGCCGCGGTTCGACACGTACAGCTGCTCGGCGGCGGACGAGTCCGGGCCGGAGGTCGTCTACGAGCTGCGGATTGATCGGTCGGGCACGCTGACGGTCAATGTGGACTGTACGGCGCCCGTGGACATCGACGTCTACCTGCTGGACGGCGACGACGCGAAGGCGTGTCTGGGGCGTGCGGACAAGGCGCTGACGTATGACATCACGCCGGGGCGGTACCTGATTGTGGCCGACACCTACGTGGACAACGGCACGGTGCTCGCCGGTGGGTACAACCTGAGCGTTTCGCTGCAGTAGCTTTCGCGTCTATCAGTGGGAGCGGTCGCTTCGGGCTTCCTGTCGGCGTCATTGCACTTCGACCCGTAATCGTAGTCGTCTCCGTACGTGTAGTAGTATTTCCCGCCCGAGCTGCAGGCGTTGTACCACTGGCTCTTGGACGGGTCGAGATAGTCCTCCGTCAGATAGGGGTGGGGACGGCCGCGCCTCCCCGGCTCGCCATGGCGCGCTATCGAGCCGAGGTGCAACGGCCCGATGTCGCGCCGCCGCACGCAACCGCGGAGGAAACAATCGCGGTTGCCAGGAGGAACAGCAGTGTCGGAGGGTTCATCGCTTTGTTTCTCGTCTTGCAGCGCGAGCACAGGAGGGATGCCCGCCGAGGCGGGCGATTCGGGTCAGACTGGCGAAACTTTGCCGGGACGCAAGTTCGGGGTGAGTCTACTGCGAGCAGCAGCGGAAGCCAATTCCCCCGCTCGTCTCGTCTCGATAGGCCCAGGATTCTTTGCCGCAGCGGGAGTACACGTCCGGACTAAGGTTCGATCCGCCGCGCTTTTCACAGAAGTCTTGCCGCCCCGTAGCCCCGTCACAGGAATCCTCCAATTCCCACGCGTTGCCCGTCAAATCGTACACCCCCCCATAGCCCGGCTCCGGGGATTGGCACTGCGGCAGGCTGCCTGCGGCGGTTATCGCTTCGGGCTTCCTGTCTGCGTCATTGCACTTCGACCCGTAGTCATAGTCGTCTCCGTACGTGTAGTAGTATTTCCCGCCGGAGCTGCAGGCGTTGTACCACTGGCTCTTCGACGGGTCGAGATAGTCCTCCATCGCGTTGGGGCCGCCGCCGATCTTGCCGCACAGCCGCTTTCCCACGCCTTTGCAGTAGGCGTACGCGTCGCACCAGTCCACGCACCCGACCGGCAGGTCGCCGTCCTTCACCACCGGAAAACCGCACGCTGCTCCGGTCGGCGTGTAGTCGGTATTCCACGCGCACCACGGGTCTTGACCATCGAGCGACGGCTTGGTGTCGAGCCACGCCTGGTACTGGCACCGGGTCACCTCGGTCGCGTCGATGCTGTAGCCTTGCGGCATCTGGACCATCGCGGCCACCGGGCCTCCGGAGCAGCCGCCCGCTTGGCCGTCGTCCATGACGCCGCTGTCGGTGCCATCCGGGCCGCTCCCCGACACGTCACCGCCGCAGGCGACCGCAGACGAGAGAAACACGGTCGCTAGAAAGAGTAGCAAGATTCGAAGGTTCATGGGCACGTTCCTCATCTGCCAGCGCGGCATCCGATCGCTACCATTTCCTTGTCGAGCGCGTCGAGCACCTGCTGGCACTGGGCGCTGAGCTTGGCGCGATCGTCTTGCGATCCAGCGCACCTGGAACTGGAAGTCCTCGGGCGGATACAAATCGACGGCATCTGGCCGAAAGCGCGGCATGCCGCGCCGGGGAGGCACACCGGTGGTGTGCCGCTACCAGGACGGCGCTGGACCCCGGGGCGCAATTGGCCGAGGACGGGGTGGTGGATCCGCCGCGAAACTGGTGGCCGCCAGTTTCGGAAGGAGCACTGTGCGCAGCGCGGCGCTACATCGATGACAACCCGGCCGACTGGGCCCGTAAGCACGGGAGCGCGGCGCCGCCCGGCCGATCGCTGGTGACGTGCGTGATTGACGCGAGCGAGGCGGTCCGGAACATGCGTGAACCATCTTCCAGATAGGGGTAGGGACGGCCGCGCCTCCCCGGCTCGCCATGCCGCGCTATCGAGCCGAAGTGCAACGGCCCGATGTCGCGCCGTCGCACGCGACCGCGGAGGGGACAATCGCGGTTGCCAGAATGAACAACAGTGTCGGAGGGTTCATCGCTCTGTTTCGCGTCTATCAGTGGGAGCGCTGGAGGGATACCCGCCAGGGCGCGTGGTTCGGGTCAGACTGGCGAGAACCTGCCGGGACGCAAGTTCGGGAACGAGTCTACTGCGAGCAGCAACGGAAGCCCAGGTTCGTCCCAGTTTGGTCTCGATATGCCCAGGACTCTTCCACGCATCGCGAATACACGTCTGGACTCGCAAGCGACCCGCCGCGCATCTGACAGTTGTCGTTCTGTCCTGTAAAACCGTCGCACGAATCCTCGAACTCCCAGACATTGCCGGTCAAGTCGTACACCCCCGCATAGCCCGGCTCCGGGGATTGGCACCGCGGCAGGCTGCCTGCGGCGGTTAACGCTTTGGGCTTCCTGTCGGCGTCATTGCACTTCGACCCGTAGTCGTAGTCATCTCCATACGTGTAGTAGTAGTTTCCGCCGGAGCTGCACGCGTTATACCACTGGCTCTTGGACGGGTCGAGGTAGTCCTCCATCGCGTTGGGGCCGCCACCGATCTTGCCGCATAGCCGCTTCCCAACGCCCTTGCAGTAGGCGTAAGCGTCGCACCAGTCCACGCACCCGACCGGCAGGTCGCCGTCCTTCACCACCGGAAACCCGCAGGCCGCGCCAGTAGGCGTAAAGTCCGTGTTCCACGCGCACCACGGGTCTTGCCCATCGACCGACGGCTTGGTGTCGAGCCACGCCTGGTACTGGCATCGCGTCACCTCGGTAGCGTCGATGCTGTAGCCTTGCGGCATCTCGACCATCGCGGCCACCGTGCCTCCGGAGCAGCCGCCCGCTTGGCCGTCGTCCACGGCGCCGCTGTCGGTATCATCCGGGCCAGCGCCCGACACGTCGCCGCCGCAGGCGACCGCGGACGAGAGAACCATGGTCGCCAGAAAGAGAAGCAACATTCGAAGGTTCATAGGCACGTTCCTCATCTGCCAGCGCGGCATCCGATCGCTACCATTTCCTTGTCGAGCGCGTCGAGCGCCTGCTGGCACTGGGCGCGAAGCTTGGCGCGGTCCTCCTGGGATTTCGCCTGTGCTGCTGCCCGCTTCCACGCAATCCACCCCTGCTTGGTCTTCGCGAGCAGCGCCAGGCCGGCCGCGTTGTCAGCCTGCGCGTTGCACGTCGCGGCGCGCTGAACGCACTGATCGCACTCCGGAACGCCGATACTTCCGGACTCGGCACCGTAGTCGTTCAGCGAAAAGGTTGCGCCACTCTCGGCCGGAGCCGCGGCGATCGCGAGCAACTCGGGCGACGGACGGGCCGGGCTAGCCGATGGCGCGGCCGGTTGCGGAGCGGGCGAAGGCTCGCG
>JAJZQG010000398.1 GCA_021847645.1 Myxococcales bacterium | reverse complement strand
GCGCTCGACGTCGAGGACCTGGGCCGGGTCTACGAGGCATTGCTGGAGCTCGAACCGGGGATCGCGTCGGAGCCGATGTGCCGGCTTCGCAGGGCGAAGCTCGAGGTCGTGGTGCCGATCGCGCAGGGAGCGCCGTACCGGAAGAACGCGGCCTCCGAGGACGATGAATCCGACGACGACGAGAACGACGAAGAGGAGGAGTCGTCGGGCAAGGGGAAGACGAAAGTCACATGGGAAGGGGATATTGCGGCGGGGTGCTTCTACCTGCGCGTCGGGCTGGGCAGGAAGGCGACCGGCTCGTACTACACGCCTCAGGCGTTCGTACGGTTCCTGGTGCAGGAGACACTCGGTCCGCAGGTGAAGGAGCGCAGCCCGCAAGAAGAGCCGAACCCGCTCAAGATCCTGGAGTTGAACGTGCTCGATCCGGCGATGGGGAGCGGGCACTTCCTGGTGGAAGCCTGTCGGTTCCTGGGCAATGCGCTCTATGAAGCATGCCGGCTGTGCGACGAGCGGGCCCTGAAGGAGCGGGAGTCAGCCGATTCCGCCAAGAACGACGATGCCAGGCAGCGACATCTCGCCCGTGCAAGGGAGCTGTGGAAGCGGGTTGAGGACCTGCCCGACCCGAACGGCGAGCTCGTTGCGTACCTGCCAAGCCGTGTTCTCGACGCAGACGAAGGCGGCCTATCGCAGCGCAAGGCGATAGCCCTGTGTCGTCGGCTCGTTGCAGCTCATTGCCTCTACGGCGTCGACAAGAACCCGCTAGCAGTAGAGCTTGCGAAGGTGTCCTTGTGGCTGGAGTCGTATGCGGAGGGGTTGCCGCTGACGTTCCTGGACCACCGGCTGATCTGCGGTGACTCGCTCACCGGCCCGTTCGTGGAGCACCTGTTCACGTTCCCGGGCTCGGGGAAGCCCGTCGAGACGAACATGGACGCGGGGTTGAACGAGCGACTGCACGGAGTGCTCGAGCAAGCGCTCCGGCATGTGCGGGACCTCGAGACTAGCGTGGGCAAGGATGTTGCGGACCTCGAGTTGAAACGGGCGGCGAAGGTACAGCTCGACCTTGCGCTGGCGCCGTTCCGGTTGCTGGCTGCGGCGTGGACCGGCGGCGTGACCCTCGGAGACGACTGTGATGACGACGCGTACCATGAGCTGGTTCGGGCAGTCGCGGCCGGACGCGACGGAGAGGACGCGGTTGTCCGCAGCGCCTGGCTTCGACGGATGGTTGAACTGGGTGGTGGCGGAGTGTCCTACGACCTGACCTACCCCGAGGTATTCCATCCGGGCGGCGGGCGCGAAACGAATGGAGGATTCCACGCAGTCGTCGGCAATCCCCCGTGGGAGTCGCTTCGACCGCGGGCGAAGGAGTTCTACGCGAGCCGCGACCTGCGGATCCTTGACGCACCGACGAAGCGCGAGCGCTCCGCGCTAGAGGTCAATCTGCGATCCGAGCCCGAGGTCAGCCGGGCCTGGAGTCGATACTCAGACCAGTTTGCGATGGGCTCACGCGTACATGCTCGGCTCTTCGAGCACCAAGACGCTCTGGTCGGGGGACAGCGGACGGGAGGTGATACGGACCTTGCCACCCTGTTCGCTGAACGCGCCGCGAAGCTGGTGGGGAGAGGGGGGACAGTTGGGCTCGTGGTGCCGTCGGCATTCCACTCCAACGCCGGCACGACGGGAGTGCGCCGACTCTACTTGTCCGAGCTTGCCATCAGACGCTGCTACTCCTTCGAGAACAGGCGAAAACTCTTCGAGATAGACTCGCGCTACAAGTTCGCGCTGCTGGTCGCTGCGCGGCCAACGAACGACGATGACGGACGCCGCTTCCAATGCGCATTCTACAGACACGAAGTCGAATGGCTGTACGGTGCCAGCCAAGATGCCCTCGAATATACGCACGATTTCGTGCGAGCGTGGAGCGGTGAATACGTCACCTTCCCTGAGCTGAGGGGTCCGCTCGACTTGGAGATCGCGCTCACATGTCTCCGCGACAGTTCGCGCCTTGAGACGCTCTTGGCGGCTCAGCCTGTGTCATTCGGTCGAGAGCTTGACATGACGAACGACGCCCACCGCTTCACTTCGACCGCGCGGCTGTCGGTGACGGATCCTCGTGAACCACGCGCCGCCGATCGCGTGCTGCGCGAAGGTTACCTGCTACTGCACGAGGGCAAGACATTTCACCAATTCGATGACCGATGGGGCGACTCGCCTCGATACGTTGTGAGCATCGATGGACTACGAGACGCGGCTGCTACGCTCGTCAGCGCTTCGCACTATCGACTGGCCTTTCGCGCGATCGCATCTTCGACCAACGAGCGGACGGCGATATCCGCCTTGTTGCCGGCCGGCTGCGTATGCGGCAATTCGGCGCCGTGCGAGCGCTCGCCTCATCAAAGACCGAACGCGAGCGCTCTGACCGTCTGCGCGGTGATCAATACACACCTGTTCGATTGGAGCCTTCGTCAGAAGGGGGCCACCAATGTCAACCTCTTCATCCTCAATGGGTGCCCCGTCCCGAACCTGAACGCCAAGCAGGAGACGCTCCTCTCCCACTCCGCCCTACGGCTCTGCTGCAACCACGAAGGCTACGCCCGCCTCCGGCTGGAGCAGGTCGGCGACGCCTGGCGCGAACCCACCGCCAAGCACACCTGGCCCGTCCTCGCCGGTGACGATGCTCGCTGGGCCGTCCGCGCCGCGATCGACGCCGTGGTCGCTGACGCCTACGGTCTCGACCGCGACCAGTACCGCCACGTCCTCTCGTCGTTCAGCCACAAGAGCTACCCGAAGGCCCCGGAACTCTGCCTGGCCGCCTTCGATGAGGTCAAGCACATCGGCCTCGATGCGTTCTGCAAGAAGCACGACCCGTACTGGGATATCCCGCTGGTCACGACCCTGCCCAAGCCGGTGATCGACCTGCCGGTGGGCAAGGCACAGCAGGAAGACACGAACGGGTTCCAGCTCACGGCGCTTGAGGCGAAGCCGAAGCGCGGACGCGGGCGGAAGGGGGCGGGATGAGCGAAGCTCCCAAGGGCATGCGGGCGCATGCTGCTACGCAACACGCTGACCCGGTTCGACTCGCTCAAGTGCCCCACATGCGCAGGCCAGCTCCGCATGAGCTGGATGCTCACCGAGCCCGAGCCGATCAGCGCCATCCTTGAGTCGATGGGCCTGTCGTCCGCACCGCCGGTGCCGGCGCGCGCCAGGTACCCTGCGCTGTTGGACGACCCGCGGCACGCGGGCTGCGACGTGGCGTAGGTTCTCACGGGCCGTGCAAGCTCGCGAACCGACGCGCTTCAGTGTCGGTGGCGCCGAATTACGCCTGACGGCCGGTGGCCCCGAATAGCGAGGTCTGCGGTCGCCGTGGTGAGACGACGGCGGGAACGGCGCCCGC
>JAJZQG010000397.1 GCA_021847645.1 Myxococcales bacterium | reverse complement strand
CCTCCTCTCCCAACCATGCGGTCCGACGAGACCGCTTCCTGGCGCAATGTTGCTTGTTCCTAGCTGCTAGTTTTCCGGAAGGCTTTTCGGATGGGGTCTAGCTCCCGCGCGCTCCCTACTTCACGACCGTCTTGCAGCCCAGCATGATCTGCACCGTTCCGCCCAGGTCTTGCTTGAGCTGCTCGCAGGTCGACGGGCACAGGATGATGCGCGTGGGGGGGGACGCATCATCGTAGTGCCAGCCGCCCGACGAGCACGTGGCGTCCTGGTAGACGTACTGGAAGGCGGTGCTGCCGCCGGGCGTGTAGATGACATTCACGTTGCCCGGGTCGATCTCGCCCTGATCGACCTTGTCGGGGATGACGAACTCGCACGGCAGGGCCTGGCCGAGCACCGCGGCGAGGGCTTGCTGGAACTCGAGCTGCACGTCCGTGGCACCGACCAGGATCGCTTCGCCCTTGCCCGCTGTCGCCACCTGGTTGGCGAAGGTCTGATTGGCCCCGGGCAGGCCGATGACATACGTGTAGACCGGCAGAGGCCAGGACGCCGCCGTTGCCGCCATGTCGGCAATCACCTGGGGGTCATTGGGGTCGACTCCGGCACACGTGCTAGCCGGGCCTTGCGGCTCGCCGTCGGTCACCAGCAAGACGGCCGAGGACTCACCCGGCTTCGCCACGTCATGGGCTGCCAGGAGCGCGCCCCCGAGCGCCGGATAGATCGGAGTTCCCGTGCCGTCGGGCGTCGAGCTGGCGAGCAGCGCGAGAATCGGCGCGGCGTTGCCGGGCAATGCGCCATAGGCCACCTTGGGCGTCTTGTAGGCGAGCTGGTCGCAGGCCGGCGTGCTGTCCGGATCCCGCGGAAACAGGTTGAACGCGACGATGATCCCGTCCGACTTGGGATCTTCGAGGAACGCCTGCATGCCTGCCTTGGCGCTGTCCCACTTGCCGCCCACCATCGACGACGACTTGTCGTACATGATGTACAGGCTCAGGGGCGTGCGCTTGCCCTGTTCAACGATGTAGTCGCACGAGCCATCCGGGTCCGCGTCGCCCAGTCCGGCCTCGATCACGCCCCCGTCCCAGCCGCCGCCCGTCCCCGCGCTCGAGCTATCGTCGGCTCCGGCGTCCGCACTGGCGCCTCCGCCGCCCGACCCGGCCGCCGCCCCACCCGACGCCGCACAACCGCCGACGATCGTCGCCGCGATCACGCAGATGACAGCCCGGCAGCCAAACACAATGCGTATTGCCATCGAGGGGCCTCCGTGGGGTTACGTCCCACGATAGCGTAAACGACCGATGCCGGGTCGCGTCATTCGACGAGCATGCCGCGTCATGCGTGGAATGTGGGCGGGCCCCCGCAATCGGCTTGAATTCGCGACCAGTCGCGCGACAATGTGCGGCATGCTGAGAAGGATCTTGTTGGGAGGCGCCATCTTTCTTTGTGTCGCATCCGTGCCGTTGGCGTGGATCGGGTGCGCCGCAGGGAGCTCGACCGAAAACAACAGCGGCTACAGCGGCCAGACGGGGGGCAGCGGCGGGGGCACGGCGGAAGCCGGAACCGGCGGCACCGGCGGGTCGGCAGGCACGGGCGGAAGCAGCGGAAGCTCGGGAGCCGGCGGGAGCGTGGGCCCCGACGGCAGCGTGGGCGACGCGGGCGCAGCGGGCTCGGCCGGGGAGGACGGCGGTATCGACGATGGTGGGAGCGACGCCTCGCTGCCCGACAGCGGGCCAGATGCGCCGGCGGACGCCGCACCGGAGGCCGACCCATGCGCCTCGGGCTGCCCTGCGGGCTGGTGGGACATAGATGGCAATCCGCTGACCGGCGTGTGCGGGTGCGAATACCAGTGCACCAAGACGTCAAACGAGGACCCGATCGACCCCGCCTTCACGGACAGCAACTGCGACGGCACCGACGGCGTGGCGGAGGCATGCGTGTACGTGGCGGCAGACGGGGTGGACGACGCGAGCCACGGCACGCGCGACGCGCCGGTCCACACGATTGCCTACGCGATCGACATGGCTCATTCGAAGGGCGTCGATGTGTGCCTCGCGGGCGAGACGTTCAACGAGTTCGTCCAGATAGTCGCCGGCGTGAGTGTTTATGGTGGATTCGACGAGAACGACCCGAACTTCAGGTTCAAGCGTTCCGCAACGGCCCAGACGATCATCACGGCCAGCGGCACCGCGGTCGAGGCGCTGACCATCGACAAGGACACGCACCTCGAGGGCGTGACGATCCAGGCGCTTTCGCCCACGAGCGGGGCGGGTGCCAGCACCTACGGCGTTCGCCTGGGCGGAGGCACGGGCAAGTTCTATGTTCGATACAACAACATCAGTGTAGGCGCCGGCCTGGACGGAGACTCGGGTGTCGACGGGCAGCCGGGCGCGCAGGGTGCCAATGGCCAGGCGGGTGGCAACGGTTGCTCCGACTGCTCGGGAAGTGGCGCCGGCGCACCACAGACAGCGTCGACGTGCGGGGTGCCAGGCGGCAATGGCGGCAACGGCGGCAACGGGAACTCCAATGGCAACACCGGAGGCAACGGAACCGGCACTTCCGGCGGCAACGGCGGCGCGGCTTCCGGCGCGTGCTACAGCCCCAGCAGCGCGGGCGGCTCGGCTAGCAGCGTGTTGTTGCAGGGAGCGAATGGCTCTCCAGGCGGCGCGTCGGTGGACATCGGCACGCTCAGCGGCACTGGCTACTACCAGCCGCCCCAGGCGCCCAGCGGCGGCACCGGAACGGCGGGAGCGTCCGCGGGCGGCGGCGGAGGAGGCGGCGGCGGGAGCCCCACGCTTGGCGGCTTCAATGTATGCAAGGCAGACGGTGGTGGCGGCGGCGGCGGCGGCGGCGCCGGAGGCTGCGGTGGTGGCCCTGGCACCGGCGGCAAAGGAGGAGGCGGGAGCTTCGCCATCGCGGCAGCCGGCGGAATCCTGATCGTGGAAGGCAACTCGATCAGCGTCGCCAAGGGTGGCAAGGGCGGCATGGGAGGCAATGGCGCGGCCGGCGGAGGCGGAGGATCGGGCGGCCCGGGCGGCGCCCAAGCCGATGACAGCGGAGGCGGCGGACAGGGTGGCAACGGCGCACCGGGCGGTGTGGGCGGTCCCGGCTCGGGCGGTGTGGGCGGGCCCAGCGCCTGCGTGATTGCCACCTCCAACGTGACTCTCACGTTCAACGTGGGCACCGGCTCCACGCAGAACTCCTGTACGAACCAGGGCGGCGGCTCCGGCGGACAAGCCGGCACCAACAACGGCATGACCGCTCAGCCCGGCCCCACGGGCCGCTCCGGCGCTCTCATCTCCCTCTGATCTTCCCGCGCCTCCACGCTAAACTGGATCACGCGAAGCCGAGGCCAAACAACCGGCGAAGCCGGAGCCTTGAAGCGTCGGCAGAGCCAGGG
>JAJZQG010000173.1 GCA_021847645.1 Myxococcales bacterium | reverse complement strand
AAGGAGATCATCCTGGCGCTGGACTGCGTCGAGATTGACGAACTCGCTGCCTTGGACGAGATCATCGCCGCCCAGAACCTGGCCGACCGCATCGCCGCGATGCTGACCCGGCTCATCGAAAGCGTGGGCCGTGACCGTGACCGTGACCGTGGGCCGTGACCGTGACCGTGACCGTGACCGTGACCGTGACCGTCGCCAGAACTGCTAACAGCTATGGCCGCGGGCCCCAGGGTGCGCCCCTTGACTGGTCCCACATCTCGCACCAAGGAGATAGGTATACGCCCGCAACAGGTCTCGTGGATGCGGGGCTGACGACGCGTGGCAGCGCGGTCCGGGAGCCGTGCGCGGGGCGGCCGCCGTTCGCGAAGGAGGAAGCCATGGAACCGAAAGATCTCACGTCCGCACGCGACCACCCAACTGTCGCCGATGACGCCGACGAGACGCCGGAGATCGAGGTCTACGTCGAAGAGGTCAATCCGGAGGACTACGTCGCGGCCATCTTGGCCGACATGGATCGCGACGTGGCGGGTGTCGGAGAGCGCCCGGACGATTCCGACTCCCGGCGTCCCGACACGATCATCCCGCCTGCTACCATGCAAGCCGCAGCATGGGACCTGGGCGACGTGGATGTTGCGTCGTCGCGACCGGCGCTCACCCCCATGCCGCTGCCAGCCGAAAGCGAGGACCGGTTCACGTTCCCGCCTCCGGTCTCCCAGTCCGCGTCGTCCATCGCACCGATCTCGATGACTGCGGAGGAAGAAGAAGACGAAGACATCTTCCGGCCGCCCGTGCGGGCGCGAGCCCGGCGCTCCGAGCGGCTGCTGCTGGTGGCCTTTGCCGCGGTGGGCGTGGCGGTGGTGGGCTTGGCCGCGTACGACATCGGCCGGTCCACGACGTGGGGCACTACGTGGGAGAACCTGTCGACGACACGGCGCGTTGCTGCCGCGGTCGACAAGCTGGAAGTGCCGCCCGAGCCCACGCACGAGCTGGCGCCGGTGGTGATAGAGGCCGAGCCCGCGCACGGTGTCAGGACGAGCGCCGAGAAGACTGCCGAGCCGCGCGTGCCCCGGGTCATCCCGTTCGATCCTGGGGCAGCGAGCATGGCGCTGGACGTCGCCTCCGCCGAGGCGTTGACGCGTTGCACGCGCGGCGCTCGCGACCCGGTCAGCGTCAACGTCCGCGTGACCTTCGACCCGTCCGGAAGAGCGTCGTCGGTGGCGGTGGAGGGCAGCGACGACGCTTCGCCCGCAACACGCCTGTGCACGCAGCGCGTCTTCTCCAAGGTGACCATTCCCGGCTACACGGGAGAGCCGATGACATTCACCCGATGGCTGCGCATCAAGTGATGCGTGCTGCATGCGCTCCTGAGCAGCGCGGCCGGCTCAGTCCACGCAGGTCGAGGGCGCGTGCGCGGGAAGCGTGCGCGGCGGTTCCTTCGACGCCCCGTGAGCGATAATCGCCCGGCATCCGAAGCTCATCTGCCGGTCGCTGCACCTGCCCACCGGCACGCCCAAGCCCAGCGTCACCTGGCATCCGTTCGGGCCGCACACCGGGCCGCTCGGCTTGCGGATCACCTCGAATCGCTCGAACAGGCAGGCCCCTTCGCACTCGTCTCCGTCGTGGCAGAGCTTACCGCCGTCCTTCGTACGGCAATTGCACCCTTCCCTGCCAGACATGCCCCAACCGCCCCATTGCCCCTGGCACGCTTCGCACGCTGCCAGGGCGGCGTCTCGCGTCGGGTTGGTGACGCGAAAATGTCCTGAGGCGCTGTGCAGCGTCGATTCCTTCTCCCACCGATAGGCCACGGAAACCTCGTAATCCCCCTGCCGGCTGAGGTTCACTGTCTGTCGGCGAACCTCGCCGTAGGCAAGACGCGGCTCCGTCAACTGCAGCACCATCACCCCTCCAGCCGGGAACGAAATCTCGACGCGCTCGATCACGACCGGTTCGCGCTCACAGGAGCGCACCTCGATGGGAACGGTCGCTTCGCACCAGCGCAAGTCGTCCTGGCAGCCGGCCGCGACGTCGCGCACCGACACGACCACGCCGATCGCCTCTCCGCACGGCGGGGCAGCCGAGAGAGCGCCCCGGCGCTGCCGCGCGGCCGTGGACGGCGCCGCCGCAGTCGGTGTCGCGGAGGCTGCGATCGTGGGTTGAGGCGTCGGTGGGACGACAGGCGTACGGTCGACCGCACCGCAACCCATCACGGGCGCGAGAAGCCCAATAGCCATCGCGCGATGCCGGACCATGACGCTCCATGCTAGCATAGCCGCCGTGTCGTCCCGAACGCTGAGCTCACCGTTGCTTCTTGCCTTGGCCGCGTGGGGCATCGCGACGTTCTCACCGGCTTGCACCGCCCATCGCGCCGGCCTGGACCCGTCCCCCGCGACCTCCGCCGCGGTCGTCGCACCGCCGCTCGTCTCCCAGCCCGCGTCCGCCTCGTCGTCGTCGGCCCCCATCGCGCGCGACTCTGCCGCGCCGCCCGTGGCAGGACCGGCGCGCAGCGCAGGCGCCGCGACCTCGGCCGACGCTCTTGCCCCGACGGCCCCCGCGAGCCCCTGCCCTCCCGAGATGGCGAACGTGGGACGATTCTGCGTCGACCGATGGGAGGACCACTTGGTGGTGGACGACGGGAACGGCGAACGTGCGTGGCCGTACTACCAGCGTCCTCCGGAGGCACAGAGCTACCGCGCTCGGTCCGAGGCGGGGGTATTTCCGCAGGCGTACATCAGCCGGCTGGAGGCGGACCAGGCGTGCCGCAACGCGAGAAAACGCCTGTGCACCGTCGTCGAGTGGTACCGGGCGTGCCGCGGACAACGCGAAACGAGGTATCCCTACGGCCCGCAGCTCGACCGCAAGAAGTGCAACCACTACAAGGCGCACCTGCTCTCGCGGCTGTTCGGCTCCAATCCCCGCAACTGGACGTACAAGGAGTTCAATGACCCGCAGCTGGACCGGGAGCCCGGGTTCCTGGCCCGATCGGGCGAGTACGCGGCGTGCGAGAGCAGCTATGGCGTATTCGACATGGTGGGCAATCTGCACGAGTGGGTGAGCGACAAGGTCGACTCGTCGCTGCCCAACAAGGTGCCGCTGGAGCAAGGCGTCCACAAGAAGCTGAAGAGAAACTTCGGCCACGGCGTGTTCATGGGCGGGTTCTACAGCACGACAGCGGAGCACGGACCGGGCTGCGAGTTCACGACGATCGGCCACGAGCCGCAGTATCACGACTACTCGACGGGATTCCGCTGTTGCGCGGATGCGCGGGATTCGGCCGGCAACTGAGGAGAGCCGACGGCGTCGCGAGCCCGTGCACGCGCGGCCGGTCTTCGGCTATCCTGATCCCATGCGCGACATCTCCCAGATCGTCTCGGCCGGTGTGGGCCCGATTATCGTGATCTCGGCCGCGGGGCTTCTGTGCCTGGCGTTCTACAATCGCCTGACCGCGGTAGTCACGCGCTTGCGGGGATTTGACCGCGAACGGCTGCAGGAGCAGCAGGAGCTGGACGAAGCCGGGCCCGACGCCACCCCGGCCGCGCGCACCCTGCACGAGAACATCATCGCCATGCTCAAGACCCAGACCGAGCTGTTGCGGCGGCGCGCGCACTTGATCCGTCGCACGCTCGTGTGCCTGTTGAGCACGATCATCTGCTTGGCGCTGTGCTCGCTTGCGCTCGGGCTCAGCACCGTGTGGCCCGTGCTGGTGGCCGCGGCCGTTCCCCTTTTCGTCGCCGGATTGCTGCTGCTGGTCGCCGGCGCCGGCTTTGCGCTGCTGGAGCTGAGGTTCGCGCTCGGCCCCATCGAGCTCGAGGCCAGCTCCATCGGCCAGCTCTTCCGAGGTCGCACAAGCCATCTGCCCCGACAGCCCCGATGACGTCCACGCCAGATGCATCCCGCTCCTTGCAGGAAGACGGCTACGCCGGCGCCTGCGGATTGCGCTTGCGTGCTATGCCCGTTCTGATCCAGCATAACGGGCATTCAAGGCAAGCGGGAGACGGCACGGCATGGCAACGAGCGCCGAGCGAAGAGAGCGGGGAATTGCCCGTATACGTAACGACATCCTGGCTGCCGCCGCCCGCGCCGTGTCGCGCCGTGGGTTGGAAGCCACGACCGTCCACGACATCGCGCGCGAGGCCGGCTACACCACCCAAACCCTGTATGCGTATTTCCAGGGCCGGCAGCAGATCATCGACGGTCTGGTAGCGACGATGCGCCAGCAGATGGAGGCGTGCTTCCAAGTGTCCGGCGACCCGGGGACGTCGTTCCGGCAGCGTCTCGAGGCGCTGTACCGCAGGCAGCTCGCACTGGCCGAGCAGTGGCAGGAGGCCTATCCGGTCGTGTTCGCGGTGCGCATGGCCGCCGATCCGACGGCCGTGGCGATGCGCCAAGGGCGTTCGGTCCAGGGCTTGAAGCACGCCGATCCCTACCAGCAACGCCTGGTGCAGTGGATGCGCGACAACGCGCGGCCCGGGGACATCGGCGGGCACGATCCGGCCGACGCTGCCTGGTTCTTGCTGGCCATCACGTCCTCTTTCTTCTTTCGCTGGATGCAAGGGGATCGGAGCCAGCCCCTGGCCGCGAGCCTCGAGACCGCGCTGGACTTCTTCTTTCACGGCATCTGCGGCCCGTCCGAACCCCGGCTCCGACATCGCTGCGCGAACACCCGCAGCCCGGAACCCCCCAAGACAACCCGCAAGAACAGCAGCCTCGCGACCGGCCGAAAGATCGATCGATGAAGCTTGACAAGGCCCCAGGGTGGAACCACATGACACCCCCCTTTCGTTGCCCGAGCGTTGGCCCGGACTCTGTGGCAAGGAGGAATAGCAACATGAGCGCTGACTCGACAATGCAGGGTGGACCCGCGCAGAACGCTTCTCTCCAGCAGCGTCTGCTCGACCCGGCCCTGCAGCTTCTGCCCAAGGCATTCGCGTCGCTGCCGCCCTCGGCCGTCGAGCGTATCACCCGTCGGCTCGCCACCCCGCGATTCGGCTACCTGCCCGAAGGGCTGGACTTCATCGTCAGCCTGGTGATGGGGCTGCACCGTCAGGCTCGCACCAAGTCCCCCCAGGTGCTCGCCACCTTCACGCGCAACCTGTTCCTCAACGCGTTCGTCAAGTCCGGTCCGGCGCGCCAGGCCGTGCGTGACCGCAACCACGGATTCGCCCCGGAGCTGATGGTGGTCAGTCCCACCATGCGCTGCAATCTCAAGTGCACCGGATGCTACTCGGCCAACTACGCAACGGCCGACGAGCTGAAAACCAACGAGCTCGACGACCTGCTGATGCAGGCCAAGGGACTCGGCCTGTACCTGGTGGTGGTCAGCGGCGGCGAGCCCTTCCTGCACGACGACCTGCTCGATCTGTTCGCCAAGCACAACGACATGGTGTTCATGACCTACACCAATGGCACCCTGCTGGCCCGCAACGGCCGGGCGCGTCGGCTCGCCCAACTGGGCAACGTGCTGCCCTGCATCAGCGTCGAGGGCTTCGAGAAGGAAACCGACGAGCGCCGCGGCAAGGGGGTGTTCGCGCGCATCCTGGAGGCCATGGCAGCCTTGCGCGAAGAGGGCGTCATCTTCGGCTTCTCCGCCACGCCCACCCGCCACAACAACGAGCTGCTCGTGAGCGACGAGTTCGTCGACTTCTACGTCGACCAGGGCTGCTTCCTCGGCTGGTACTTCAACTACATGCCAGTCGGCCGAAACCCGGATGTCAGCTTGATGCCCACGCCCGAGCAGCGCGAGTACCGCCGTCGCCGGGTCCAGAACTTGCGCAAGCGCAAGAAGATCGTGATTGCCGACTTCTGGTGCGACGGCGCCCTGGTCGGAGGCTGCCTGTCCGGCGGCAACGTGTACTTCCACGTCAACTCCCGAGGCGGGGTGGAGCCCTGCGTGTTCAACCAGTTCTCCGTGGACAACATCCGCGACAAGCGCCTGGTCGACATCATCGAGTCCCCGTACTTCTCCTACATCCGCGGCCGCATCACCGAGATGGAGAATCCGCTGCGTCCCTGCCCGATCATCGACCGTCCCCAGATCCTGCGCGACTGCGTCGCCAGGTTCCATCCCAAGCCGTCGCAAGAGGGCGGCGAGGCCACGATCACCACGCTGGCTCCGGAGCTGAACAAGTATGCCCGACGGCTCCAGCAGGTGATGGATCCGGTCTGGGAAAAGGAATATTGCGGGCGGTGCGAGGTAGGCACCGAATTCCACATCAGCCGGGAGGACTAGGACTGCGTGCCCGAAAGAACTCACTGTCCGGTCAGGGAACCGGTGTCGCCACGCCCTTCGAGGACGTCGACCACGCGCTGGCCGAACAGGGGAGCAACGGACTGGGCGAAGGTGTCATTGGGGTGGGAATCCGAGGAGGCATTCTCCGGCGTGAGGAAATTGCCGCCTTCGGTCTCGAGCTCGTAGAAGTCCCAGACGAAGATGTTGTCGCCGGGCTCGTCCCAGGTGGTCTTGACCCACGTGAAGAAGTCGCGGGAGCGCTGGCCCTGCTCCGGTGTCGACTCGGACTCGCGCAGCGCCGCTCCCGTCCACACGATGAAGCGGTTGTCCGGAAACCCGTGCAGCGTCTGCTTCAACGCATCGTACTGGAGCTTGTAGTTCTCGATGCTCTTGGTCTCCGAGCTGATGTCGGGCGAGCCCGTGTCGGCTTCGATCCCGCTGACCGGGAAGCAATGCTTGAAGACGATTACGTCGTATTGAGAGGCGAAGCTCTCCAGCGTGGGCACCCCCTCTGCCGTCGCCTGCCCGTCGGACCACAGGTGCCAGTAGTCGTAGGGATAATTGGCCCAGGGATAGGGCGAATCCGGATAGGCCTCTTCGGTGATGTCGTATTGCGTCGCATGAGCCGCGTTGTACGACGCAAACCAATCCGCGACCCCGCCCGCCCACACTACGCCGCCGGTGCTGTGGTGGAGAAACCGAATCTTGGCGGCGGTCCCCATCGGCGTTCCGCTGCCGCCCGATCCTCCGGTCGAGCCGCCCGCCCCGCCGTCGCTGGCGCCGCCGGTTCCGCCCGATCCTCCCGTCTGGCCGCCTGCACCGCCGTCGCTGGCGCCGCCGGTTCCCCCTGCAGGCCCGCCGTCGCTGGCGCCGCCGGCCCCTCCCGTGGCCGCTCCTCCTGCGCCGCCTGCATGGCTGCCGCCCCCCGCGGCGCCCGTGTCGCTGCTCGACGAGCAGGCTGCAGCAGCCACGATCGCCACGACCCCGACCCACCCAAGAACAAGCTTCATGGTTCTCTCTCCCAGCCTGAGTTTGCTCTTCTGCCCGTCTACGATACGCGCCTGCGCGGCAACGGCAATCGTCTTGCGAGATCCCGTCGGCGTTGCATTGCGGCCGGGACAACCCGTGGCCCACGAGGCAGGCTCTCCGTGTCCAGGGGTCGTTCCCGTTCTGGCGGGGTCGTTCCCGTTCTGGCGGGGTCGTTCCCGTTCTGGCGGGGTCGTTCCCGTTCTGGCGGGGTCGTTCCCGTTCTGGCGGGTGGATCCTTGTGGAACCCGCGCAGCGCGCGTCTCCTCGGCCCCGCTCGACGCAGCATGCCGGCAGGTGTGCCAGCGGGGCGCGTCGTCATCCCGCAAAGCCCTCCAACCGTAGTCAAGCGGAGACCGTTGACACCCGAGACGGGCTTGCTAGGATGCGCCGCCCTTTCGAGGGTGATGCCCCCGTAGCTCAGTGGATAGAGCAGCGGTTTCCTAATTCGTGCTATGGGGCAATCACGGGCAACGAGCTAGTTGCCACATCCGCCGCGAATCCCAGCAAAATCCCTTCGCAAGTGGTCACGATGGGCAACGTCAATCGTGACACTGATTGCCCCTCATTGCCCCTCATTACCCCCTCTGGGACAGTTCCTGGGACAATTGAGGCCGCCTCAGGCCAGAAGAGTCGGGAAAGTATACCCCCGCTAGACCGTTGCAGAACCGTTGCGATCCTGGAGGCGATCGACGCGCTTCTGCGGGCGGGGATGGTGGCGCAGGCACGTGCCGTCATCGCCCAGGCGCAATCGGAGCTGGCTGGGGACGCGGCGGGTGGGAAAGGAGCGTCGCGATGAGCGCAACCGGACGGTCACCGGTCCGCCGGGTCGACGACTTCTACGAGACCCCTGCCTGGGGGGTGCGCGCCATCGTCCCTCACCTCGGGCTTCGGCCGAGCGATCGTGTGCTCGACCCGTGCTGCGGTCGGGGCGCGATCACGCAAGCGCTGCCCTCCGACCTGGACCTCGTTGGGCTCGAACTCGACGCGGGGCGCGCGAGCGAGGCCGCGAGCCTCGGCCACACCGTGCAGTGTCGAGACGCGCTCGCGCCGGAGCCTTGGCCTGCGCATCGCGTCCTGCTGACGAACCCGCCGTACCGCCTCGCGCTGGAGTTCGTCGAGCGCGCGCTCCGCGAGGCCGCGCCGCGGGGAGTGGTGGCGATGCTGCTGCGGCTCGGGTTCTTGGAGTCGAAGAAGCGCGCCGCGTTCCACCAGCAGCACCCGGCCGACGTGTTCGTGCTGTCGGAGAGGCCGTCGTTCACGGGGCGCGGGACGGACGCGGCGGCGTACGGCTGGTTCCTGTGGGGAGGACGCGGCGGGCGGTGGAGGCTTCTTGTCGCCGCCCGGTAAGCTCGCCAGCAACGAGGGCCACCGCCTCAACGCGATGTAGTTCCGCTGGTCGCAAACCACCGGGCCACCGAAGTACGGACCTGATTCCACCGGGCGCTCGTGAGGCGCATGTAGCTTCCATCCCGCACGTGCACTCGTAGACGGTATGGGCTCCCTTTCTATAGTACCGCAAGCCTCCTGAAGGCGAGCGGTTTCACCCATCCCCGAGGGGAGACCCTAAGGTTTCAATCGCCCTCTGCTCAAAGAGGTCGCCCGGCGGGCGGCAAGCGATCGTCGCAGCACCCGCATGGCAGCAGTCCAACATGATGAGCACCGATTCTACGTGCGCCAGTCGCCTTTCCGTAATCTTCGCGATTCGCCGGATCTCGACTCCCTCGTTGTCGGCCGTGCCGTCTGGCGTGACAAGGAACGTGCCGATGTCCGTGGTCTGACCGTGACCCGCGAAGTAGATCAGCGCCAGCTCCGTGGCTGCGCTAAGCGCGGTCAACTCCGCTGTGATGCGCGGGATAGTCGCATCACCGTTCAGTAGAATGCACACGTCCGACGCGGCGAAGCCGTACTCTGCCATCTGTAAGACGGATGCGAATTCACGCGCGTCGTGCTCGCAGTTGGGGAGCGGATCGCTTGGATACTCGTCGATGCCGATGACCAACGCTTTCTTCATAAGAAGCCTCCGTCCTCCGTTTCCTCACGGTTTCCTGAACGCTTCGATCGTTACGAACCGCATCCGTGCGTGGCGCTTTGTCGCGGTGCGCGAATTGCCGGCCCGCGTCTGCTGCGCCGGGCCTATGTCGGCCCCCCGTGTCTGTGCGAGGTCTTGGTTCATACCGCGATCCACTCCCCCACCAACCCCGCCTCCACCAACCCCAGCCACTGCCCCGCCAGGTACGACGCGAAGCTCGGGTCGGCGATCAACACCCCCACCTCGATGTTCCGCTCCTGCCCGCGCTTCGTGAAGTTCGCGCTCGACACGAAGGCGCGCGCGCCGTCCACCACCACGCACTTCGCGTGCAAGCTCGAGAACGGCGGCCCCGGCACGAGCGCGCGCTTGTCGTAGTACAACCGCGGCTTCGGCTCGCCGAACGGCCAGTTGGTCGAGAAGAACCCGCCCAGTTGGCGGGCCAGATGGCCGTCTTCCTCGCCCGGCGCGACCTGAGGGATATCGACGAAGAACGTCGCCCGGACGCCGTGGTCCCGCATCGCGGCGTGGAGCGGGGCCAGCACGTCGCGGGCGTGATCGAAGCTGTAGCCGGCCAGGATGACCGACTCGCGGGCGCCCTCGAACAGCTCGCGGAGGACGACGGCCGTGTCGCGGGCTGCTCCGCCGGGGCCTTCCGGGCCGGTCCAGACCAGCTCGGGGGTGGGCTTCCGTTCCTCGCGTTCGGCCAGGGCGACGTCGAGGATGGCGAGGCACGCGGCGCTTCTGTGGCCGCCGAGGGCCGCTTCGATGACGTCGAGCTGGTGGCGGATGCCGGTCCCAAGCAACGCGACGCGGTCTACCGGGGTCTTGAGCTGGCCCGACGCGATGGCCGCGCGCAGGCGCTCGATGGCCGAAGTGCTGACGTCCTTGAGGGTGGCCCGCGCCGTCATGGCCGCTCCCCGAAGAACGCCAACGCCGGGTCGTTCCCGATAGTGGGCACGACCAGCGCGCGGTCGAGGTACTTGTTGAACCGCTCGCAAGAGCACTCGGCGATGTACAGACACCCGTGGCACGCGGCGCCCTCGGTGCGACGGTCGCTCGCGTCGGAGCTGGGGTCGTGGGCCGCGCACACCGGATCGTTCGAGCATAGTCGCCCGAGGTCCCAGGCCTCGCGCAGGTGGTGGCGCAGACGGCGTCCCTCCTCGACCAGGCCACCGAGGGTGCCCTCGCTGCCGGTGGTTCCGGTGGACAGCATGACGGCGGCCATGTCAGGGCCGTCCGCCTCCGCCTGGCCGCAGTAGATGCGCTCGCGGATGGCGCTCGCCGCGTAGCCGCACTCGAGGCTGATCGCGGTCAGGAGCAGGTGCGACAGCGAGTGCAGCATGTAGAAGCGCACCCCTGGGAAGGCGCCCTTCCCGTCGGCGGCGAAGGCGTGCAGCAGCTTGTCGGCCCGTTCCTTCACCGCCGGGCGTGATTCCCACTCACGGACGGCGTCTATGTCGAGCTCGACGAAGATGCCTTCGCCGCGGATTTCGGCTGCGGGGAGCCACTTCTCGTTGCCCGAGGGGAGCGTGAGCACGGCGGGCTTCACCTTGCCGGCCTCGAAGTCGTATTCGCCCTGGAGGTTCGCTCCGACCGAGTCGAACCGGCTAAAGCTCACCTGAACGCGGACTTCGCGCAGCACGGGAACGATCACCAGGCCGCGCACGCCCTTTGGCAGGTCCACCTGCTGCCTCGGTATCCGATACGCGGCGAATTGGGAACCGGCGGGGGTGACGGTACCCTGCTGGTAATTGGCGGCACCGACGATGCGGTCGTACTCGGCGCTGCGAAGTGGCCGCTCGGGTTGGACGCCGCCCGAGGCGTTCTCCGCCTGGATGGCCTCGAGCACCTTCTCGAGCGAGAAGCCCTGCACGGCGCCGGCAACGTGGTCCATGAGCCCGACGAGCATCTGTAGCTGGTCGAGGCTGGTGACCTTGTGGACGGCCTTCCAGACGTCCTTCTCGCGCAAGCGCAGCCGCAGGGGATCGGGGTCCGGCTCCGGCAGTCGCAGCGCGCTCACGACCTGGCCGAAGTAGGCATGCGACGCGGATCGGACGAGCATCTGGATCTGCTCGTTGCAGGGCTCGTTCATTGGTCGTCCGCCGAGCCATGGGCGATCACCCGTGCACTTGTACGGGAGGACGCCCGCCTTGCTCAGGGGCGTGGACGACTGGCAGTTCTTGCAGCGCACGAAGATCCGCGCGATGTCGCCGATGGCGTTCTCCACCAGGTACAGCTCGGGACGGTCGCAATTGCCTTCTTTGCGCTCCATATGGGCGAACGCGACCCACGGGAAGTCGGAGAGGTGGCCCGCCTTGCAGGCGACGACGAAGCGCACCGGGACCGCCACGGACCGCTTGTTCTTCTCGCACTGGTGGTAGTACCGCTCGCCCTTGCGCTCGAACTCGCCGAAACGTGCGAGGCGGCGGCAGCTCTGGCAAACGAACCACCGGGGGAATTCGAGCGCGCGGACTCCCACGCTGAGGTGCGGGTCGCGCGGATCGCCTTCCGGCGCCATGCGGAAGTAGCCTTCGCGGGCCAGATCGAGGTCGGAGTCGAGGGCCTTGAGCCTGGGAATGAGGGAGCGCCGCAGTCGCGCGTCGTCCAGGGCGACGAAGCCCTCCTTCGGGAAGCCCCAGTGTTCGAGGCCGCCAATCACCACGGCGCGGTCGAGCAGGTCCACCATCGCGCCCGGGCCGAATGTCCCGACGAGCTGGCTCTGGCGAAGCTGCCCTTCCGGCCGGGGCGCCTTGCCGTCTCCCTTGGTCTTCTTGAAGGGGGTCGCCATCACTTCCTCTCATCCAGCGGAGTGAACCGCACCCACATGGGAATGCTGGGCTCGACGTCCCGCATCGAGGTCGCCGCCTGGAAGTGGCGCGCGTCGTGGTCGTCGGGCGCCGGATCGTTTGCCGTGAAGAGCAGCGCAGGGCCCAGATTGGTGGCCCGGTCCATCTTGCTGTAGGTGCGCCCCTCGGCGCCGGCGACGGCCTTGTCCACCACCCGTTCCCAGGCGTCCAGGAAGGCCTTTCCACGGGCGCGGATCAGGTCGGCGATGCGCTCTTCGGCCTGGTCGTCCGGCCAGTCGCGGTGGGCACGCGCCCGCTGGATCAACTGCTCGAGGAGCTGTTCGGCTTTCGACCGATTGGCATGTAGCTTCATCACCCCACCAGGCGGTTCCATGTCGAGGACGCCGTGCCGCACCATCGAGAGCAGCGTGCCGACCAGCCCGCGGTCGAGCGCCTGACCGCTGTAGGGCGTGACGCTCGTGGCCTCGACCTCGCGGTAGAAGCTCTCGTGGTACGAGACGAAACGCTCGTAATGCGAGCGGTCCCTCGGACGCATGACGTTGAGGCATGTGACGACCAGGCCGGGATAAGCGCGGCCGACGCGGCTCGTGGCCTGGATGTACTCGCTCGTGGTCTTGGGCTGGCCGGTGACGACCATGAGCCCAAGCCGGTCGATGTCGAGGCCGACTGAAATCATGCTCGACGCGAGCACCACGTCGATGGGGTTCCGGTCCTTGGCCGCCATTCGCGCAGCGAGCCGGGCTTTCGTTTCCTTCACGCGCTCGGTCGTCTCGCGGGAGGTCAACTCGGCGGGCATCTCGAGCCTGCGATCCGCCGCCCACGGGTGAGGGCCGACGAACAAGAGCGGTCGCTTGGCGTCCTCGATGTCGCGGACGCGGTTCCGCACCTCGTCTTCGACCAGGCGCCGCATGCCTCCCAGCTCGCGCAGGCTGTTGAAGTACCCGACGAGCGTCATGTACGGGTCGGCCGGCTGCTGGGCTTCGCCCTTGGGATCGAAGTGTTTCTGGGACGCTGCCAACAGGGCCGCATACGTACGCACCGACACAGCACGCAGTGCGCGTCCCGGCGCGCCGACTCCCACGTAGAGGCGTCCCGGCTTGTCGGTCTCGAGCTGGGCGAAGAAGTTGTCGCCCTCCGTGATACCTCGCGGTGGGAACAGGGTCATCGGACGCCCGAACAGCGACTGGATCTGCTCGCGAGCGCGCCGCACCGTGGCCGTCGAGCAAACGACCTTCGGCGGCCGGGATGCGCCGCCGACAGGCCGGTCGCACAGGTAGTCCACGGCGGCCTCGTAGAGTCCGACCATCGTGCCCAGCGGTCCGCTGATGAGGTGCAACTCGTCCTGGATGATGAGCTCGGGCGGAGGCAACCCTTCGGGCAGCGCCTTCGCTCCGGAGGGCGGTTCGTGCATCACCCCGTACGCGCGTTCGGCGTCGAGGTGCGTGGCCTGCCCGAACAGCATGCCTGCCTCGCCGCGCCAGGGCATCATGGCGAACTTGTCCACCGTGCCGACGACGAAGCTGGGCACCTCCTGGTAGATTTGCTCGTCCACGAAGAGCACGGGCAATCCCTGGCCCTCGGCCTTGGCCTCGGTGAACGGGCAGCCGTGCTTGCCGTCGCAGTAGACCACGGCGCGGGCGAAGTTCTTCTTCGTGGGCTTCCCCGCCGAGTCCACGAGCTTGATGTTGTGGATCTTGATGGGCTCCCCGCACCACGGGCACGACGTCAGCGGGAAAGGCGAGTTGGTGCGGCCGGGCGTGTAGTCGTGGAGCTCCTGGTGAACTTCCTTCAGCCGATTGGCGCTCGCACTCTGGCCGACCCACAGCCCGATGGTGAATCTCGTGTTGCCCAGCTCGGCTGGGTTGCGCCGACGGATTTCCTCGAGCGCACAGATGAGCGTGGCGGCGCGTCCCAGTTGGTCCAGGGTCAGCAGGCGCAGGGTGTACCGCAGCAGCACGGCTACCCCGCGGCCCTCGTGGGGCTGCCCCTTTCCGCGCATGCGTCGCAGCAGGAGCACGAAGGCAATCAGGCCGAGGTATGCCTCGGTCTTGCCCCCGCCCGTCGGGAAGTAGATCAGCTCGGCCAGCCGGCGGTCGGCGTGCTGCGGATCCACGACCGACGGCAAGTTCATCAACACGAACGCGAGCTGGAACGGCCGCCACTGCGGCTGTGCGCCGCCTTTGTAGCGGGGGTCTTCGCGCATTTTGTCCGCCATGACCGCCGACACGTGCATCGCCATGTTGGCGAGCTGGAACGCCTTGAGCGCCTGCGCGTCGGAGCCCAGCAGCGCGATTCCCTCCGCAATCCGCTCCTTGCAGCGAGCAGCCTGGTCAAGCAGGCGCTTGCGTGTCTGTTCGAGGGCGTCTCGATCCAGCGGCACGTGCCGCTGCTTCTCGATCCACCCAGCGTAGGCATCGACGAGCGGTGTCAGGGCGTTTCCGAGGCCGCTCGCGTTGATCCTGGCGAGCTCTGCCATGCCGGTCGTGACATCGTCGAGCTCACGGTGCGTGACGCGAGGCACCTCGTAGAACGGAAGCTGCGTCGTGCGCAGCGTCGTCACGTTGCCCTCGACGGGCACCGGCCTTTCGACGCTGGTGTTGTGCCCCACCGCCCACTCCATGTGGTCGCGGAAGGTCAGCGCGAGCACGCGCTGGTCGTCGTCGCTGCCGTCCTCGCCGCGGCGGTTGGGGCGGCACACGAACCCGCTCTCGAAGTGCAGGGCCAGACGAACCTGGAACACAAAGTTCAAGTCCCGGTCGCGCTCGAGGGGCGTACGCTCGTTGACCAGGAACAGGCTGAGCACTCGCGTGCCGGGTCGGAGCCCTTCCATCTCCGTCGTGCGCAGCTCGCCGCGAAGGGTGAGCCCGCGCGAGAGAGGCACATTCACGCCCTTGGCTTGCAAGAGCGCCGGATCCAGGGGTACGGCCACGCGCACCGGGCCGTGCGGGACGCGCTTCCAGCCTGTCTTCTTGCGGTCTTCCTTCTCGATGGCGACTTCGACCTTGTCGTAGTCGGCGTACCAGACATCCACCGTAAGGCTGTCCCCGTCGCCTGGCGGCAGGAACACGCTCAACCCCATCGAGGCCGGGAAGTGCACGGTCCGCTTGGGCTCTGGCTCGTCGCTGCCCGCGTCCTCGGCCTGGGTCTCCTCGCCGGCCGCAAGCTCGCCCTCTGTGGACTCCGTGTCGTCCGCGTCGGGGGCGCGCCCGCCTTGGGGTGAGAGGAAGCCCGTGAGGTACCAGCGCGACGGTGGCAGCGCCAGGATCTCTTGCCCACCCTCGGCGTGGTTATCCGGAACGAACGGGCCGATCAGATCGGCTTCGAGGGCCTCGACGAGGCGTTGGCGTACTTCGGTGGGGGACGTCATGAGGATTCACCACGGAGGCACGGAGGCACGGAGAAGAGGGAGGGCTTGCGCGACATCTACAGCACCTTTCGGACGATACCGTTCTTCAGCAGCTCCACGTTGAAGTTGATCAGCAAGCCTACTCGCTTCCCACTCAGGCGAAGGTAGGTCAGCAGCTGCGCGTCGTGGATCGGCACGAGCTTCTCCACGGCCTTCAGCTCGAGGATGACCTGGTCCTCCACCACGACATCGAGACGGTATCCGCAGGACAGCAGAAGGCCCTTGTACGCGATGGCCAGCTCGACCTGGCGACGGTACGCGATCCCGCGCATCTCCAGCTCGTGGCAGAGGCACTCCTCGTACGCCGACTCGAGCAGACCCGGCCCGAGGACGCGATGCACTTCGATGGCGGCGCCGAGAATCTCACCTGTAAGCTGTTCTTCCAGCAACATGCCTACTCTCCGTGCCTCCGTGCCTCCGTGGTGAATCTCACTTCTTGTTCCGGCGCTTCGGGGCCGGCTTCTTGAGCTGCTTGGCGACCTTCTCGAACTCCGCGTCGATGGGGCGTGGCTGCCGGTCCTGAAGGTCTCGATACCGCGCGTACTCGCGCTCGTCCTTCTCTTTGGCCTCATCCGCAGACACCTTGCCCGCGTGATCCAGCAGATTGCGGCCCGACGCCTTGAGGAACTCATCGAGCTTCGCGACCCAGTCCAGCATGGTCATCTGCCTGCGCTCCAGCGCCTGGAGCTCCGCGAAGTCGATGTAGATGCTGACAATGCGGTGCAAGACCTGGAGCTCGGGCTCGGTCAGGTAGTTCTTGGCGACCGCGACGTCGGCCTTCCGGACAACGCCGCCTGAACGGGTCGTCTGCATGCCCATGAAGGGCTTGGAACCGTCCGCGCGCTCCTCGATGACCTCCGCGGCGGTATGACCGTGCGCGGCCCAGTGCATCTTGTTCTGCACGGTGGCGAAGAACCGCTGCGAGATGTCGGCATCCGGCCGGTAGTCCACACTGGTGGCGTAGATGTCGAGAACCTTCTGATAGAACCGGCGCTCCGAGGCGCGGATGTCTCGGATGCGCTCGAGCAGCTCGTCGAAGTAGTCCACCTGGCCTGGGCCGGGCGGGTTCTTGAGCCGCTCGTCGTCCATGGTGAAGCCCTTTACGAGGTATTCGTCGAGTCGCTCGATGGCCCACTGGCGAAACTGGGTGCCGCGGAGACTCTTGCCGCGGAAGCCCACTGCCAGGATCACGGGAAGGCTGTAGTGCCGAACGTTTCGGGAAACATGCCGGGCACCCTCCTGGCGAACCATTAAGTGGGACTTAATGGTTGCCTCGGGCTCGATCTCTCCCTCCTCGAAGATGGCCGTGAGGTGCTGGTTGATGTTCGGTACCGAGGTCTGGAACAGCTCAGCCATCTGGGCCTGGGTGAGCCAAAGCGTTCGGTCTTCCAGCCGGCACTGGATGCGGGTGCGGCCGTCGTCGGTCCGGTACAGGACGATCTCGGAGGTGGCCGGAGTCGTGTTGGTCATTCCCCGCCCTCCGGACGATAGTCGCCGAGTACACTCCAGAACTCGCCAGTGGTCAGGACGCGAAGCGCGCCATCAGCATCGGGCAGTTCGAGCATCCGCATAACGCGGACCTGGCGCGTTGCGTCGCGACCAGCGACCCAGAGTTCCTCGGGCGCGAGCTCGTCCACGATGTATGGCGAGTGCGTTGTCATGATGACCTGGAGCGTCGCATCCGTGGCCGCCACTCGGCGCAGAACCCGGATGAGCCTCCGTTGCGAGGGCGGATCCAGTCCCCGCTCGACGTCGTCCAGGAGCACCAAGTTGGGACGTGACGGGAGGATCAGCGACGCTAGAATTCCGAGGGCGAAGAGGGCTCCATCGGCTTGATGCGCGGCCGGGATTCGTTCAGCGTCGATGGTGTCGAAGGCGAGCTCCTCTGCCATGGCCTCGCGCCGCACCTCGAAGTCAGCCTCACTGCGCCCCGCACGAGCCGTACGGGTGACCGATTCGGACACTGGAACCGGCGCGGTCGATACGTTCACCACTTCGGGAACCACTTCTCGCAACAGGCCGACGACCTGTCGGAACCGCACTGCGTGGTCGCGCGCGAGCCATGCGACCGTATTCGCAAGGCCCGCCCCGTCCGCCGCGCAGCCCGCGCCAGGTTGCTGGGGTCGAGACGCGCCGCGCAGGGCGGATGACTCAAGTCGAAGGAGCTTGGCGTCGGTGACTGCTGTCTTGAACCAGTCGGGCACCCCAAGAATCCCGGCTACCCCGTGCGACGCGGGCGTGCGCGGCCCACCTTCCAGAGCGACGAGAGTCACGCCCGACCACCGCTCTGCCACACGCTGGAAGCTCACTTCCGCGTGCCAGGCGCGGCCGTCTTCGTCTCCCCAGGCGGCGATGCTGTAGTCCCGTTGGCCCGACCTGGCCATCAGCTCAGGCGCCCGGAGCGATCCGACCGGGAAGAGATTGGGCGGCGACGCCACACCGATGCGGTGAATGACGTGGACAGCCTCGAGGAACGAGGTCTTACCGGATCCGTCTGGCCCAGCGATGACGTTCAGCGGGCGCAGCCCCTCCACCCGCGTGTCAGCGTGGTTGCGCAGGTTCTTGATCGTCACCGAGGTCAGCATGGGCCCGTCTCAGCCGGGACTCTTCTATTCGGCAGCGTCTCGGACGCGTTCGATCTCACCGCACGTCCGGCCCGCTTCCGGGCACTTGTCGCGGACTCGCTTGAGTGCGTCGGCTACGTTCTTGGAGAACTGCTTGTAGCGGTACAGCTCCTTCCACGGCTTTCCGTCGTTGGGGCTCAGCCTCAGCTTGTTCTTCTTCACCAACTCCGTGGCTGGGCTAGCTATCGATTCCGGCGCCGTGCGCCTGGGGAAGAGCGCCGCCACAATCCATGCCTCGATCGCCATCACTGGCGTGGAGAAAACGACGAGTTCAGGAACGCGACGCCGTTTCTCCGTCTGCAGCCAGCTTCGCATCGTGTCCCGCAATCGCGTTGATTCATAGCTTCCGATCGACTGCGGCGGATCCGCGATCTGCGCCGCGATCGCGATATCGACGTCGATGGCAATGAGCAGGAGGTCGAAGGGAGCGCCCACATAGGGATTCAGTACCTCCTCGAGATCCTCCGCATGCTGCTCGCACCACGCCTTCACCTCACTCCATCCCGTGCGTCCAGTTGCCTTCTCGGTCTCATCGAGCTCGGGCTGAAGGCAGTCGACCTCCAGGACGCTAGGCCAGAGCTCCTGGATGATCTCCCTGAAGACGGGGACGTCCGTGTGGCCCTCGCAGACCACCGCAGCTCTGCGAGGCTCAGACATCGGGCATGCCTCCGAGGCGACCTTCGATCCAAAGACGGCTGACCGCGAATTCCCCATGCTTCTTCTTGAGCGCACCGAGGTCGCGTACCGGCACGCGCAGAGCTCGCGCATGCCCCTTCCGGTCGCGGCTCATCGTGAACAGCCGCACGCGATCGTCGCTCAGGTCTAGACCATCGAGCACGAGCGGGTTGTGGGTCGTGAGGAAGACCTGCCTGCCGGCTGCAAGGACTTCACGGCAAAAGGTTCGTGTGAGCGCACGCAGATC
>JAJZQG010000006.1 GCA_021847645.1 Myxococcales bacterium | reverse complement strand
AGGTAGCTCAGAAGCTGCTGCCAGTCGTTCTGCCAATCGGGCCTGGGCTGGGGGACGGCGGTCGTGCTCATGCCAGCCCCTTGCCGGATGTCTCCGAGTTGGGCCAAGAAAACTGCTAACAGCTATGGGGCTCTGACCGGGGGTCGTTGCCTGCCGATGAATCAGGCTTTCGCCGCGTACGCGGCACCCTGCCGGTCCCGGGGCGTCCACTGCGCGCTCTCGCAATGCACAAGCGCCGCTCCGTTCGTCGTCGGCAACTCGACGGGCTGGGACTTGCCCGGATGGTCCCCGGTTCGTCGGGGGCCTACCCCCGCCGTCGCAGCTCTTCCTCCAGCTCCGCGATGCGCCGCTCGGCCGCCTGCCTCGCCGCAGCTTCTGCCTGCCTCGCCGCGGCTTCTGCCTGCCTCGCCGCAGCTTCTGCCTCGCGCGCTTTCGCTTCCGCCTCCTGCCCGGTCGGTACCAGATCAGTCCCGTCCGAGTCGCGCGCCAGCCGCAACGCGGCCTCCAGCCCCGGCGCCGGACATACCACCCACCACAGACCCAGCACCTCGCACGCGGCCACGTCCTTGTCCACCACGCGCTCGACGAGGTCTCCGTCCACGCGAGCCCAAACCCGTAGCCGGCTTGCCTCCGGCGCATCCGGATCGAACCGGACCAGTTCCTCGACACCCAGCGCGTGGTAGCGCGTCAGCTTCTCGTTCCACGACGTCTCCGACGCGTCGCTCTCGCTCACAATCTCTACGGCAAGCTGCGGCGTGCCGCGTTCCCACACCTTCCACGAGCCAAAGGACGTGTCCGGCGCGCCGGTTCGTACGAACAGGTCCGGCGCCAGGCACCGCGCCGGATCCGACGCATCGAAGTAGACGAACTGATCGCAGCCGATGCTCGAGGTGTCGGCGAACGCGTACTTGACGATCTGGTAGAGAAGCGTCCGAAGCTCGAGGTGTCTCTTGGTCTCTGGCACGGTGGCGCTTTCCGGGAAGTGCAGCACGCGCGGCGCGCGCACGTAGCGAGCGCGTTGAACGTGATGGTGTTGCTGGCGTGCGGCGGAGGAAGAGCTCACGTGCAAAGCATAGCCCAATTTCGAGACGGGCACACGGCCGGGACAGCCCATCTCCTCTGCGCGTGCGTGCGTTGCCCGACGATCCGTTTTGGCCGCCCAGCCGACAACGTCAGGTCACGTCGCGCGCCACACCTGCCCCCCCGCGCACCGCGTCCAGCAGGCTCTGCGAGCCTTCCGACAGTTGCTCGTCCGCTTCCTCCACCACCAAGGCCACCTCGTGCACCGGCGGAGGAGTCGCGGCAAACGCCGTCCGCCCCACCGTACGCAGGAATCGGACGGCCAGTCCCTCCGAACGGCAATAGTCCCGAAGAAACGCGCTGTCGACAAACCTCCGCAGCAGCTCGCGCAACGCCTCCGACGCCGCCGAATCCGCCGTCGTCTTCTCGCACGCAAGCTCGACGGCCTCGTGCGTGAACGCCGCGTAGTAGCTGTCGAGACGGGCCGGCTCCACGCGCATCAGCCAGCGGTCCAGGATCATCTCGACCAGCACGTGCGCCGCGATCCCCGCGTGCCGCAGGCCCGGCCACACGGACGCCACGCGGGGCGCGAGCAGCTCGACACGCCGCTGGAATTCGGCATGCCCGTGAAACGCCGCGTCGGCACGCAGGTGGCTTTCAATGCCCACCGCCAGTGCGCGCGCGGTGGAATCGCCCGACGTCGCGTGCAGGCGCCGCAACACGACCAGCGGCAGGGAGCGCTTGGGTAGCAGTGGCCACAGGTCGGGCAAGGCCGACCCGACACGGGTGATATCCTCGGAAGGGCAGGGAAGTACGTAGTCGTGGGCGAGGAAATTCAACGTGATCGTCCGGGGGGGTTGCAGCGGCAACCGTCCTATTGGGGGCTTCCCATCAACCGTTCATCCCGTTCTGGTAGAGGAACGGCATCGTCGCGCTGGAAGCACGGATTCATCGGACCATCATCCGTTTGCAGGCCCGCTCAGTTGAACGTCGCGGTGAACGTCACGTTCGGCGAGAACACCGTGATGTCGCTCTTGCTGGCGTACAGTGGAGTCGAGCTGGTGGAAGTGCCCGTGAGGTTGGACCGCATGATCATCATATTGTCCGTATACTTGGCCCAATTGAGATTCAACATGCCGCCAATGCCCCACTGGCTCGCGACCCATCCCTCCCAGCCCACACCCACCGTGCCGCCCCACCCGTCCGCGTTCGACGTGTAGGTGTCAGACGTGTAGGAGTTGTTGACCTGCGTCGAGTCCACGGACAGGAACGCGGGGCCGATGCCCGCCAGCACGTGGAAGCCGCCGTTGGCCCAGGGGTAGATGTCCGTGAAAGCCTGCAGCGACCCCACGCTCATCGAGCTGTCCGTGCCCGTTGTGGTGCCCGAAAGCTTCAGGTCCGGATTCGACACGCCCGCCATGGCCATCCGTCCCCCGATGATGAAGCCATCGGCCACAGCGCCGCCGAAGCCGAAGTCGAACGCCACGCCCGTGCCGCTCAACGTCGCCTCGTCTCCTCCGCCCGTGGGCTTGATAGTCGCATGGACCGACCCGAAGCCGAGCGCCATCCGCATGTAGAAGCCGTCGTGCAGGTGCACGCCGCGCTCTTCGGGGGGAGGCGGAATGTAGGGTGGCGGTGCCGGATAGCCTTGCGCGTACGGCGGCGGCGGGCCATAGGCCGGCTGTCCGTATCCGGGATAGCCGTATCCGGGATAGCCGTATCCGGGCGGTGGATATCCCGGGTAGTAGCCGGGCGGATAGGCTTGTTGCGGATACCCGGGCGGACCCGCGGGCGGTGCCGTCGTCGCCGCGGGCGGCGCGGGCGGCGGGGGCAGCGCCGAGCCCGTCGTCGTGCCTTGGGGCGGCGGGGCTTCCGGTCCGGGAGCGGGCAGCGTCTCCGGCGGCTTCTGGGCCGCCGCCGTCGCAGCCAATGCCCCCACGAACAGCATCGCAGTCGCGCACAACCATGCAGTGTTCCGCTTCACGGCGACTTCCTCCGTCGTCAGGGCAATAGCAGCTTGCCCGGATTGAGAATCCCCTGGGGATCGAGTACCGACTTGACCCGTCGCATCAGCTCCCACATCCCGGGATCGATCCTGGACTGCAGCTCCCGCAGGGCCCAAGGCGGGGTCTTGTACATCACGAACCCGCGGTCCGTCATCGCGCGCAGCAGCGCGAGGTTCACGGCCTTCACGCGGGCGATCTCCTCGGGGTTCTTCTTGTCGAAGATTGCCAGGAACCGCAGCACGCCGAAGTGCCCGTCCTTCATCGCCCGCGACACGATCGCCGGCGCCACCCCGTGCTCCACCATGATCCGCACGCCCTCGTCGGCCGCCTCGTCGAATCTCGACAGCGGCCCGTACGTGCCAATCCACGTCAGCCCCTTGCCCGGGTGATCCGTCAGGAAATCGAGGTCGGTCGGGAACGAGGCGAACTTGCCCATGGCCAGGTTGATCTTCACCAGCGTCGAAACGTCCAACGGGTCCTCGAACTTCTCCCCGCCAGCCCGGAGCGCTTCGAGCACCCCGCGCAACGCCTCGCGCTTGTACGCCAGCTCCTCGTGCGCCTCGGCCGTCAGGTCGACATACAGGAAGAATCGCGGCTCGCCGTCGTCCGGCACCGGGTGCGGACGCGGCACGCCCAGCATCATCTTGCCCGTGGGCCAGGACAGCCCGCCGATGTCGTCGCAGGTCTCCAGACGGCACAGCCGGCGCATGGCCTCGTAGGTTCCCCGCGTGCTGTACGCCAGGATGAACAGGCGCTCGTTGAGCGGGTGCTTGGGCGCCAGGTGGAACGCGGCCTTGGTCACGATCCCCGTGGTGCCCTGCCAGCCGATGAACAGCCCGGACAAGTCGGGGAATGGGCTCTTGGCAAACGGCAGGTCCGATAGCGCCCATGCTCCGGTCCTTGCCACCGAGCCGTCGGCCAACACCACCTCGAATCCCGCCGCCCACTCGCCCATCGACCCGTACTTCACCGAACGGTTGGTCAGGCCGTCGAGCGTCAGGTTCGCCAGCACCGAGGAACGTCGCGGTCCGAGCGAGAAGCCGAAGGTCAACGGCAATCCCGCGGACTCCAGGTGATCCTTGAGCTGCTGCTGCGTGACCCCGGGCTCGATGACCGCCACCATATCCTCCGCATGGACGGCAATCACGCGGTTCATCCGGCGCAGGTCCACCACCACGCCGCCTTGCGGCGGAATCGCCAGCCCGCCCACGTTCGTTCCCGCTACCCGGGGCGTGAGCGGCACCCGCAGCTCGGCCGCCAGCCTCACGATCGCCTGAACCTGCTCGACCGACTCGGGCAGCAGCGCCAGCACCGGCGTGACCGGATCGTGCTCCGAGTAGTCGTCGTTGTACGCGTCGAGCGCGGCGGGCTCGCTCACGACCCGCTCCGCACCGAGGATGGACTCGAATCGCTCTCTCATGGGGAACCCTTCGCGGCAGGGGGAAGCGCCTTGACCTGGACCTTGCCGAGCATGATCGGCAGCAATCCCAATAACGCGAACGGATTGCCACCAATGGTCACGCGGCCCTCGAGCACCGCGATCGCGGACGAGATCAGCCCTCCGCCGCCGGACACCAACTCGACCATCTCACCCATCTCGCCGCTGATGCGGGCGCGCGTGCGTTTCGCGATGCCCTTGCGGATCACCACGCCCTGCGGAGAGAACGACAGGGTGATCGCCATCGACCCGGCTCGCAGGCCGAAGTCTCCCCGCAGACGGCTCGCCTTTCGCGCCAGCTTGGGACTCTGCAGCTTCTGCTCCACGAACCCCTTGATCAGCAGGCCCAGCAGGTTCATCTGCTCGGGTTGGTCGACGATCACCAGGCCTTCCACAGGTGCCTCCGGACGTGCGCCGCCCGACGTGGACGGCGAGTCGACAGTAGCACAGTGCGGGGTGTGTGGTGCTTGCTGTCAACCGGGATGGATCGTCGCGCTTGCTCCGTACAGCTCGATGCGCGGCGGCTCGGCATCGAGCTCCGGGCCTCCGAGCAGCGCGAGCGATGCCACGCGATCCGCGTGTTCCTGCACCCAGACGCGAAGCGATTGCCCTGTCTGCGGCTGCGGCCCGCGAACGAACACCGATGCCTCGCGCCAGGCGCCGGACGCCTCGCCGATCGCCTCCAGCCCCACCGACGTGGGCGCGATCCGCAGCCCTTGGCCCAACACCTTCATCAGCGTCTCCTTGACCGACCAGATCAACGCGGCCCTGGTCCGCAGCGTCGGGCCGGACAATCCGTCGCAGAGCCGAAGCTCGGCACGCGTGAAGTACTCGCCCACGATCGGCGCGGGGTTGTCGATGGGACGCTCGATGTCCACGCCCACCCGCCGAGGACTATCACATAGCGCCGCCATCGCCAGCCCGCCGGTGTGGCTGATCGACAAGGACAAGGGGAGCGGTGCCAGGTCGGCGTCACGGACCACGGGTGCGCCCAGCGCATCGGGCAAGATGACGTAGTCGGTAGGACGGGCGCCGGGGCGCGCGGCGGCGAGCAGTTGCTTGGCGACCCAGCGCCCTCGAACGAAGTCCTCGCGACGTTTGGGTACGGCGCGAGGGCCCAACAGCGCGCTCTCGTGGGGCGAGACGACCGACTCGCCGCCGGCCGGAACCGGCCCAACGAGCATCGCGCATCGTATCAAGACTGGAATCCCGTTAGGCCGTCGTGCAGCGGCTTCCACACCTCCTCGGCCATGCCGCTCGGCAGCGCCGACGTGTGATAACCGGTCATCACCAGCTGGATCTGGCCGCTGTCGTCGCACACGACGGCATCGAACGCGAGCCCGTCGCCGCTTTTCACGACCGTCACCTCCGCGGCCGCGGGGGCGGTGTCCGTGGCGCCGACAGCCACGCGCAGCTCGTCGATGCGTGAGGGCAGGCCGAGCTTCCGGGTGGAGCCGATCTCGACCACGCCCGCGGTCTGGAAGCACAGCTCCAGCAGCCGCGGCGCCGTCGCGACTCGGTAGCGCCTGAGCCCCAGTGCCGGAAGCGGCTGGGCCAGACGGCCCACCATCGACCGCCCGCTCTCGCCCACCTCGGTCTTTGCCAGCACGCGGAACGCATCGCCGTGGAAGTACGCGCGATACAACGCCTCGCGTCCGACCACGCCCGCGCCTTGCTGCCCGGTCGGCGGTTGCCGCCGATCGAATGCGCCCGGCTCACCTAGCACCACCGTCGCGGCGAAGTGGCGCTTGCGCTCCGCCGGCTTGCCAGGCGACGCCACCGGCCACACGGACGACAGCACGCAGTGCGCCCGCAGCCCATGTGCCGTGTCGACCAGGCGCACGGTCACCTCGGCGTGGCGCTTCTCGTCGCGATAGCACTTGAGCGGCGCTTCGAACGAGATGTCCCTGAACGCAGCGATCGGTGCGTCGGGAATCAGCGCGTGCACCGCCTGGGCGAACGTCTCCACGCCCATCACGCCAGGCATCACCGGGATGCCCTCGATGCGGTGATGATCGAGGTAGGGCTCCTTGGGGTCGAGCTCGATACCGAGCACGACTCCCTCGTAGGGATCGGCGCTGCGCAGCGTCATGCCGAACAGCGCTGGCGACTCCGCATCCTGCGACAGCAGCTGTGCTCCCGGCTCCACTCCGCCATTGGCGTCCTTGCGCGCCACCAGCATGCCGAGCGCACCGGCCACCACGATCTCGCCGCGGCGGCCGCGCTGGACCTCGTCGCGCACGACCGGAATGCCGTACGCCGGCTCGAGCATTTCGATGCCCGCGCGCTTCATGATCTCGGGAATGCTCCCGCGCGTCGCCATTCCGATGGAGCCCCAGGCCGTCCAGTCGATCACGATCCCGCGGGTGTCCGGCCGCAGCGTGCGAAGCGCCGACGTCGTCTTGCACAGCAAGTCGTTCGCTGCGCTGTAGTCGGCCTGGCCCGCATTGCCGAAGCGTCCGGCGACGGACGAGAACGACACGATCGTCCCGAGCCTCGCGCCTCTCGTGGCGGCCAGCAGGTTGAACATGCCGATGGCCTTGACGTCGAAGACGAGATTGAATTCCTTCTCGTCCTTCACGTCCAGGGGCCGGCTGCGCTCGAGCCCGGCGGCGTGCACGATGACGTCGATTCCGCCGTGCTGGGCGACAATCGCGCGCACCACGTCCGCCACCGCCTGGGTGTTCGTTACGTCGCACGAGTGATAGTAGGCCTTGGCTCCTGCCTGCTCCACCGTACGGATCGCGTCGAGCGTCACCGATTCGCGCTCGATGCGCTGCAGCTCCCGCTCCACCATCACCGGCGTCACCCGCTCCGTCGAGGCCTTGCGCAAGCGCTCGAGCACGTCGCGCTTCAGGCCCTCACGGTCCATGTGGAACCGCGCGAGATCGGGGTTCGTCCGATCGGGCTCCGGCGGCAGGTCGAGCAGGTGGAAGACGCCATGGGAGGCATTGGCCAGGTCGGCCGTGATGGCCGACGTGATCGCTCCGCCCGCTCCGGTCACCACGAACACCGAGTCGGAACCCAGCACGATCGGTCCCTTGCCGTGCCCCGCGGGCAGCCGGTCCTCGAGCAGCGTGATGCCGAATCGAAGCCCTGCCCGGTGAGCCACTTCCACCGCGCCGCCGTCCCGCTCGACCTCGCCGAGCAGCGTGGCGGCCACGTCATCCGCACTGGCCGCGGCGTCGAAGTCCACCACCTTGACCAGCGCGTTCTCGCGCTCCCGCGCCAGCGCCTTCGTGAACCCGCTCAGCGCACCCGAGATCGGCGACGCCGAGGGCGTCGAGCCGTATCCCAGCGTGCCGCCCATCCGGGTCGCCGTCACCAGGAATGCGCCTGCGCGGCCCAGATCCTCGTACAACCCGCGCGCCAGCCGATACAGCGCCCGTACACCCGTATCGAGCCGCGCGCGGAACTGCTCCGCGGTCTGCTCGTCGAGTGACGGCTCAGCGTCGAGCGACGACAGGAAGTAGACGCCGCCGACAGGCCTGCCTTCCGCCCAGCCGCGGATGCGCCCGATCAGGTCGTCGCCCATCGACACCTCCGCGATGCGCAGCACGCGCGCGCCGCGACTCTGCAAGAGCGCCTCGAGCTTGGCTCCCGCCCCGCCCTGGTCGCTGATGACGACGATCCGGGTGTCCGTACCGATCGTCACGTTCGTGCTCTTGCCCAGCGAAAGCGCACACCGCACGACCGGTGCCGGGATCAGGCGCCGCGCGGAGCTGGAGGAATCGGCGCCCTTCGGCGCCGCGGTCACCGGCTGCTTGTCCGAGCCGGCGGGAGCTTCCGGAGCCTGCTTGAGATTCGACTTCACGAACCCCACCACGTGCCCCAGCGTCGGATAGTCGCGCAGCTTCAGGTCCGTCACCCGGGGGATGTCGAATCGCTCGCGCACGACCGCGAACACCTCGGCCTGCTTGACCGTGTCCACGCCCAGATCGGCTTCCAGATCCAGGTCCGGTGCCAGCATGTCCACCGGATACCCGGTCTTGTCCGCCACGATCTCGAGCACGATCCGCATCACGTCGTCGTCACTCGCGGAGGCCGCTCGCACGGGCGAGGCCGCCGGTGCAGGTGCCGGCGCTGCAACGGGTGCAGGCGGCGGCGCCAGGTCGGGACGGCCGGCTCGCACGTAGCCGATCACGTGGGCCAGTGTCGGGTAGTCCCGCAGCCGCAGATCGTCGCGGCGAGGCAGGCTGAATGCGTTGCGCATCTCGGCGAAGACCTCGGCCTGCTTGACCGTGTCGATGCCCAGGTCGGCCTCCAGGTCCAGGTCGAGCGCGAGCATGTCCACCGGATATCCGGTCTTGTCCGACACGATCTGGAGCACCTTGCGCGCCACGTCGTCCAGGCCCTGTGGTCCGCTCGCCGCCGGTGCACCGGGCGCCTGCGGCGCGGCCGTCGGTGTGGCTGCCGCCGGCGTCGAGGCTTGCGAGGCCTCCGGCAAACCCAGCCCGCTGCGCACATAGCCGATCACATGGCCCAGCGTCGGATAATCACGTAGCCGCAGATCATCCTTGCGTGGCAGTCCGAAGGTCGTCCGGATCTCGGCGAAGACCTCGGCCTGCTTGACCGTGTCGATGCCCAGGTCCGCCTCCAGATCCAGGTCCAGGGCAAGCATGTCCATCGGGTAGCCCGTCTTGTCCGCGACGATGCGAAGCACGCGAGCCCCCAGGTCGTCCGCCTGGGCAGAGGGCGCAGCAACCGGCGCAGGCGCGGCCGCGGCAGCCTCGGGCAATCCCAGCCCGCTGCGCACGTAGCCGATTACGTGCCCCAGCGTCGGATAATCTCGTAGCCGCAGGTCGTCCTTGCGTGGCAGTCCGAAGGTCGTCCGGATCTCGGCGAAGACCTCGGCCTGCTTGACCGTGTCGATGCCCAGGTCCGCCTCCAGATCCAGGTCCAGGGCGAGCATATCCATCGGATAGCCCGTCTTGTCCGCCACGATCTTCAAGACGCGCTGATCCAGATCGTCGGACTTGGCCGGCGCTTGCGTGGGAGCCGACGGCGGTCGCGACACCGGAGCGGCGTGCGCCTGACGCGACGGCAGGCTCGGTGTGGCCGCGGCGGGGGCGGGGGACGGGGACGCGATTCGCGCCCTCGGCACGTCGCCCGGCTGCCAGTTGGTCGGGCGCGGCAGCTCGGGAGGTACGCCCTCGTCGCGAACGCGCAGCGTCCTGTGCCCGACGTAGGTGCTGGCCGACGGATACCCGGACATGGATCGCAGCCAGTCGCGATACTGCGCCGCATTGGCGAGGCGCTCGTCCTTGCCGGCGATTCGCCGGTAGAGGGTAATCGCGATCTGCGAGCCGAAGCCCGCGGAGAACCGAAGGCCGTACTCGACGGGATAGCTTCCGCCCTTGGACAGGTTGAGCTGCCCCAGCTCCGGGTCGACCTCCTTGAAGTTGGGAATCGGCGGCACCGTCTTGCGCTCCAGGATCTTGACCGCCAGCGCATCCTCGATGCCCACGCCCATCGGATGCCCGGTGAATCCCTTGGTGTTCGCGATGACGATGTCCGAGGCCCGCTCGCCGAACGTCTGCCGCAGGGCGTGCACCTCGGCGGCAGCGCTGCCGCCCCGAGCGGGCGTGTACGTCTCGTGGGAGATGAACACAGTTTGAGGCGCAATCTGCTTGCGATCGATCCCGTGCCTGCGCTCCGCCGTGCCCACCATCTTCTCCATCACCTGGCAGATGTGGCCGACGTCGAGCCGCGTGCCGTGGAATGCGCTGTTGGCCGTCTCGGTCGCCAGGATCTCGGCGATGCCGCGCATCCCGCGCTCGCGCACCGCATCCTCGCTCTCCACGACCAGAGCGCAGGCGCCCATTCCCAGGATCATCCCGTGCCGGCGGCGATCGAACGGAAGCGCCGCCTTCGTCACGTCGCTCTCCGTGGTCGCCGCGCCCGTCGCCAGGAACCCCGCGCCGATCCACTCGAGCATCGTATCGCTCGTCACGTCGTCCGCAGCCACCACGATCACGCGCGCGCAGCGCCCGCTGCGAATCCAGTCCTCCGCCGTCGCCACCGCCAGCGTTGTCGACGCACAAGCCGAGTTGACCTGCGTGTTCGGCCCGCGCGCACCGATGAGCTCGGCGAACTGCGAATGGCCCATCGCCAGGATCTCGAACAGGAACTTGCGCTCGAAGCGGTAGGGCGAGGCCTCGAGCTTCTTCTTCTCGGCCTCGATCAGCGCGTCGATCGCGCTCCCGGCTTCCCCCGCCGCCCGCCGCGCGCTCTCGAGCGCATCGATCCGCGCGATCGCCGCCTTGTACGCATGGTACTCGCCCATCAGCTCCGCGAACCGGTTGTAGCCCGGGAACGCCGACGCGAAGATCACGCCCGTCTCGTCCGCCAACGGCTCCGGCAGCATCCACCGATCCGGCAGGTAGCTGCCCGTCGAGGTGCGACGATATCGCCTCACAAGCGGAATCCCCGCGTCGCGCAGCGCCTCGAGCCCGGCCGCCACCGACATCTGCGTCGTGATGTCATAGGCGCTCGCGCGCTCCTCGGCGATGTCGTAGTCCTGAACCAGGCTGAAGGCGCCTCGCCGGCCGGCGAGCTTGAGCACATCGGAAGCATTCGAGATCAACTCGAGCGTCGGCGATGCCTTCTCGCTCTTGATCAGGCGCACCACGTTCTTGTCCAGCATGCGCTCCCGCAGCGTCTGCGGGATCGGCCCGATCATCTGCTCGCCGCGCAGGATCCGATCGAATCCCTCGTCGTCGAACAGCCGGTGCCCGTCGCCCGGAAGCCCGATGCCCGCCCCCGACACCACGATCGAACCCTGCGACGCATACGGATCGCGCCCCGGCTCGACCGGCGTGAACGTCACCTGAGCGCTCGGCACGCCCGTCGCCGGCTGCGCTCCCCGATACACGCGCATGCCCCGATCCAGGAACTCGGCAAACAGCTTGCCCAGCTCCATCGTCGTCGCCGCATCCACCGGCGAGGGCTGCGGCGCCGTCGCGGCCGGCGTGGCCAGGGTGTCCGCCTTGCTCACGAATTGCGATGGAGCCGCCGGCACATCGCGCGCCGGTGCGGCCTTGGGCGGCGGCGCTGCCGCGGGCGTGAAGCGCTGCTCGACCGCCGGGGCGCGCGTCACCTCGGGGATCGCTCGCGCCGGCGGTTCGGTGCGCGGCCGCCCCCGGCCGATCGAATACAGGTAGGCCAGCGCGGCGCCGAACGACGCCTCCGGGCCGGCCTTCGGGTTGTTGGTCGCCAACGCGACGATGTCTTCCTTGTCGCCCAGACACTCCTCGGCAAACGACGCCAGCACCTTCTTCGGGCCGACCTCCACGAAGACCCGCACGCCTTCCCGGTACAGCGTGTCGAGCCCCGCCGTGAACTGCACCGGCGCCGCGATCTGCCTCGCCAACCGATCGATGATCGCCGGACGCGCGTCCGGCCCGCTCGGGTAGGGCTCGCCGTCCACATTCGCGATCACGGGCAGCTTGGGCGATTCGATGCGCAGCCCCTCGATGACCCTTCGCAGCGGCTCGCTCGCGGGCGCCACGATCTCCGAGTGGAAAGCGTGCGAGACGTTCAGCGGGATCACCTTCAGCCCCGCGTCCCGCAGCTTCTCGATCGCTTCGTCCACGCCCGCGCTCGAGCCCGCAATCACGGTCTGCTTGCGCGAGTTGCGGTTGGCCGCCACCACGTAGCCCTTCACCTCGGCCAGCACCCGCTCGATCTTCTCGTAGGGGCCAATGACCCCCGCCATCTTCCCCGAATCGGCCAGCGACACGTTCGCCATCTCGCGCGCCCGCGCGCTCACCGCCACCAGCGCGTCGGCGAACGGCATCACGCCCGCCGCCACCAACGCCGCGTACTCGCCCAGGCTGTGCCCGATCACCATGTCCGGCTCGATGCCATAGTCGCCCAGCAGACGCGCCAACGCGATGTCCGCCGCCAGCATCGCCGGCTGCGTCACCGTCGTGTGCCGAAGCGCTTCCTCCGCCTTCTCCAGCCGCCCAGGATCCGCGTCGTCCACGAAGATGAGCTGCGTCAGCAGCCGCCCGTCGAGCCGGCTCTTCATCACGTCGTCGGCTTCGTCGAACACCTCCCGAACCGTGGCCGACACGTCGCGCAGCTCGCGCAGCATGTTGACGTACTGCGAGCCCTGGCCGGGGAACATGAACGCGATCTTGCCCGGCGCCTCGCGGCCCCGGAAAACACCCTTGCCCCGCATCAGCCGCCAGGCCGCCGGCCGATCGTCCGCGATCGCGTCGACCGCCTTCTGGCAGCGCTCCCTGAGCTCCTTGGCCGAGCCGAAATCGATCGCGATGCGCTCCTGCGCCCGCATGCTGTCCGCCAGCGGAAGCTGCTTGTCCGGCACCACGCCGGCGTCCGCGTCGGCCATCATCTTCTCGAGCTGGGGCTTGATCTCTGCCAGCGTCGCGCCCGACGCCATCACCAGCCCGCGCAGCAGCGGCGGCTCGCGAAGCTGCTTCGCCGATGCTCCGGCCCCGCCTCCCAGTCCGCCGACCGCGCCGGGGACCTGCACCTGCGGCCGACGCGTGGTGAGCATGCCGGGCACGTACTCCTCCAACACCACGTGGAAGTTCGTGCCGCCGAAGCCGAAGGCGCTGACGCCCGCGCGTCGAATGCCACAGGCCGGATGCTCCCAGGGGCGCGCTTGGGTGTTGACGTACAGCGGACCTTCGTCGAATCGGATCTCGGGGTTCGGCTCGTGGAACTGTGCCGACGGCGGCAGCACCTTGTGGTGCAGAGCGAGAATCGCCTTGAGCATGCCGGCCGCGCCGGCAGCGGCCTTCAGGTGGCCGATCTGGGACTTGATCGACCCCAGGGCCACCGACCGGGCCGGCAGCGACTCGCCCTTCAGAACCGCGTTGAGGCTGGCGACCTCGGCGACGTCGCCCACGGCGGTCGACGTGCCGTGCGCCTCGATCAAGCCCACGGTCGACAGCGGGAAGCCCGCCCGCTCGTAGGCACGCACCAGCGCGCGCCGCTGACCCTCCGGGTTGGGTGCCGTGATGCCCTTGCCCCGGCCGTCGCTCGAGCCGCCGATCCCGCGAATGACCGCGTAGATCTTGTCCCCCGCGCGCTCGGCGTCCGCCAGCCGCTTGAGCACGTACAGCGCCGCGCCTTCGCCCATCACGAAGCCGTTCGCTCCCTTCGCGAATGGACGCGACCCGTCGGGCGACAGCGCGCCGATCTTCGAGAACTTGATGAACGTGCCCGGACCCATGTTGCGATCCACGCCGCCGCACACCGCCACGTCGAACGCGTGGGACACGAGCCCTTCCACCGCCGCATCGAGCGCCGCCAGCGACGAGGCGCAGGCTGCGTCGCAAATGAAGTTGGGGCCGTGCAGATCGAACACGTGGGCGATGCGCCCTGCCACCACGTTCGCCAGCTCGCCCGGCATGGAGTCTTCCGTGATCGACGGCAGATCGTCGACGGACGCCAGAAGCTCGCGCTCGAGCTGCGCGCGGGCGGCACCGTCGAGCCGCCGCCAGGCGTCGCTCGCGAACAGCTTGCGCCGCAGCGTCGGCGGCACCGACACCTTCAGGGTCGTCAGGTAGTGCAGCTCGCCGCCCATCGCGTTTCCGAGAATCGTGGCGGTGCGCTCCAGATCGAGCGGACGGTCGGGGTGCCCCGCGTCCGCCAGCGCCTCGCGCGTGCAGGCGATGCCCCACTTCTGCGCTTCATCCATCGCCGCCGCGACCTTCGGCGGAATCCTGAACTTGAGGCTGTCGAACTGGAAGTTGCGAACCCAGCCGGCAATCTTCGAATACGTCTTGCCCGGTACCTTCGGATCGGGATCCCAGTAGTCCGCAGCGATCCATCGATCGTCCTGCACCTCCGTGATCGAGTAGCGCGCGTCCACCACGTTCTGCCAGAAGCTCGCCGCGTCCGGCGCGTCCGGCAGCACCGCCCCAACCCCAATCACCGCTACCGCCCGGTCCGCCGTGTCCAATCCTTCAAAGCTCATGACCGTACCGTCCCTTTTCGATCCGAGGAGTCCCCGAGCATCACGCCTTCAGCTCGAGGCCGACCGTCGCCTTCGCAACGGTGTCCATGTCCGCCAGCAACGCGCCGTACCCGCGCCACATCGCGTCGGCTCCAATCGTCCGCGCCGTCTCCGGCACTGCCGCCGCGTCCACCGAGTCGGCGCCCCGCAGCCAGCGCATCGCCTCTTGCACCACCGCGCCCAACACCTCGCGTGCGTAGATGCGCGCCATCGCCCGCAGCGCAGAAGCCTCCAGACGCTTCGGGTCGTGCTCGGGCTGAACTGCCCAGCGGCACAGCACCGCGGCCGTCTCCGCCTGCGCCGCCATCTCCCCCAGCCGGAACAGAACGTGCTGGTGGCGCGTCAGCCTCGCCACCCGCGCCCGCTCCATCGTCTGCCCGATGCACCGAAGCGCCGTCGCCACCAACTCCGCCCCCGTGTCCGGCTCCCGATGCGAAAACTCATCCATCGCCCGCGCCGCCTCTTCCCAGATCTGGCCACGCGTCTTCAGATGCTGCTGCCACCGATCCCGCCCGATCGTCCATTGCAGGATCTCGCTCGTGCCCTCGTAGATCGTCGTGATCCGCACGTCGCGCGCAATCTTCTCCACCTCGTACTCCCGAATGTAGCCGTAGCCGCCGTGCGCCTGGATCGCTGCGTCCGCTGCCGCCTTGCCTGCCTCGCTCGCCACCAGCTTCGCGATCGCACCTTCGGTCAGCACGTCGTGCTCCCCCGCGTCGATGCGCCGCGCCACGTGATCGATGTAGGCCCGCGCTGCTTCCAGTCGGACCTTGTGCGGCACGATCAGCTTGTGCGTGTAGGCCTGCTTGCTGCCCAGCAGCCCGCCGCCCTGCACGCGCTCCGCCGCGTACGCCACCGCCTTCTCCAACGCCGCTTCGCCTGCGCCCAGCCCGAACGCCGCCACCATCAAACGCGTGTAGCCGAACACCGTCTGCGCTTGCGCCAGGCCCTGCCCCTCCCGGCCGCCCACCAGCCGATCCACACCGACCCTCACGTCCTGGATCGAAATCGCCGTCGTGTTCGACGCACAGATCCCGTGCTTCTCCTCGGGCTTCGACGGCTCGAAACCAGGCGTTCCCTTCTCCACGATGAAGAATGACGGACCGTCCGGCGCCATCGCCAACACCGTCGTGATGTCCGCGACCCCGCCGTTCGTGATGAACTGCTTCTCGCCGTTCAACACGTAGCCCACGACCTTGTCGTCCTCCATCACGCGCGAGGCCGTCGCCTTCATCGCTCCCAGATCGCTGCCGACCGACGGCTCGGTCACCGCGTAGGCCACCACCAGCGCCTCTTCCGCGATGCGCGTCATCCAGGTCGCCTTTTGCTCGTCCGTGGCACCCACGACGATCGGGTCGGTTCCCAGGAACGTGGCCAGCACCGCGGTCGCCACGCCCAGATCCACGCGCGCCATCAGCTCGCTCACCCGGTAGATGTCCAGCGCCCCGCCTCCCATGCCCCCGTGCTCCGGCGGCAGAAACAACAGGTGCAGCCCCACTTCCTTGAACAAACCCTCGATCACGTCCCGCGGGTACTCGTGCCGCGCGTCGAGCTCCAGTCGACGCTTCGCAGGGATCGTCCGATCGAGGAAGGTGGTCAGCGTGTCCAGCAGAAGGTGAAGCTCGTCGGGTGCCAGCGACATCGGTTCTCCGCTCTTGGTTCGTGATGGATCCGGGCCTGTGGACTCTTTTGTCTTCGCGCGGCAATGCGGCTGCGCGCCGTGTCGCCGCCCTTGAGACGACGGGGCATAACACGGCTCCTTCGCGTGACCATGCCGAAAAATAGGCCCGGCAGATGACGCCCCGCGTCGCCTGCGTAGGCCGCTTCCCGCGTCCAATTCGTTCACCGCGAAAACCCGATTCCGCCTCGGATCCCTCGCTGCATACTCCCTTTCGCAGTCGGTGTACGGACTTCCGCACGCCCGCCCCCATCGCGCGCGGCCACGCGACGGCTCCACACGCCCGCCGGAATATCGTCCTACGACAGACGATCGCGTTGCCGTACGAGCGCTACGTCAACAAGCTCGGACGGAGGCTCGCCGATACCTCGACGCCCTTGCCCTCCGCGCTCTCCATCGCGTGGCGCAGGATCTCGTAGGACCGCTCGTGCACTTCCACGAACCGCCCTGTTCCGAACTGGCGCTGCGCTGCGACGCGCACTGCTTCCACCTGGTCGATCGCAAAGAACGCCCGTCCGATCTTGTCGGCAGTCTTGGGGTCAATCTTGTTGGTCACCGCTACCACGTCGGCGGGCAATGGCCCGAACGGATCCAACCACTGAATGCTGGCCGGGTCGACCCCGGCTGGAGGCGGTTGCCAGCCCGCGCGAATCACCCTCGTCGGCTCCGCCGGGTCCAGGTGCACGTAGGTCGCCCCTACATCCACCGCGCGATCCACCACGCCGCGCACCACGGCCGCGTGCGAACGGAAGAACACCTCCTCGGGAAGCGAGGTCGCCGGATCGATGCCGTATGATGCCAGCTGCAGCCGCGGAAACACGTAGCCCGACGCGGACCCCGGGTCGACCCAGCCCACGCTGTGGCCGGGCACGTCCTCCACCGAGCGGATGGGCGAGTCGACCAGCGTGAAGAACGCCGAGAAGTAGCCGACGCCCAGACCGCGCTCGGCAGCTGCGACCGCTCGCATGCCCACCGTTCGCTCCAGCTCCACGAACAGAGCCGGCGGCAGCCAAGCCACCTGGAGATCCCCGTTCGACACGCGCGTTGCCAGATCCTCGTACGTCAGCGCCCGGTACGCCACGACGGGCATTCCGATCTGTGACGATAGGTAGACCGACAAAGCGTCGAGCAGCGCTCGGTGATGGGCTTCCGTCAGGCTAGGGGGAACGCCGAACGCGATGCGCTCAGTGGGCGGACGAGGACGGGGGACACTGCCGAGCATGAGTCCACCATACTACGAATGGTCGCCTGCGCGAGGTTCTGTCCGGGCCGCCCGGCGAAACGAGACCCTTGGACGATCGGATTGTCGCGCAACGAGGCACGCTGCTGCTTCCCGTTCTGCGATCGGCTCCTGCATTCCCTTGCCCCAGGGCCCCCAAGCGTTACCCTCCTTGCGCCATGCGCACCCCTTTCCGCGACAGGCTCTCCTCGGGCACCGTGCTGTTCGACGGTGCCATGGGGACGATGCTCTATTCCAAGGGCATCTACCTCAACCAGTGCTTCGACGAGCTCAATCTGACCAATCCGCATCTGGTCAAGCAGGTGCATGAAGACTACGTGCGCGCCGGCGCGGACGTCATCGAGACCAACACGTTTGGCGCCAGCTCGTTCAAGCTCGAGCCATACGGCCTCGCAGCCAAGATGCGCGAGATCAACCTCGCCGGGGCGCGTATCGCCCGCGAAGTCGCGGGCGAGGATCGCTACGTTGCCGGTGCCGTCGGCCCTCTCGGCGTGCCTATCGAGCCCCTCGGACGCATCGGCCTGGATGAGGCGCGCGCCGAGTTCGCCGCACGCATCCGAGCCCTCGTCGAGGGCGGCGTCGACCTCATCGTGCTCGAAACCTTCCCCTATCTGCCCGAGCTCGAGCAGGCCATCCTCGCCGCCCACGATGTCTGCAGCCTGCCCGTTGTCGCCCAGGTCGTCCTTGCCAACAGCACTCGCCTGGTCATGGGCTCTTCCATCGAGGAGGCGGTCGAACGGGTCGACGCTGCCGGGGCCGATGTCGTCGGCCTCAACTGCGCTGTCGGCCCCAAGGAGATGCTCGACGCGGTCGAGACCATGGTCACCCGCACGGGAAGGCCCATCTCGCTGCAGCCCAACGCCGGAGCTCCGCGCATCGTCGAGGGCCGAACGATGTACCTCAGCTCGCCCGAGTACTTCGCCGAGTACTCCAAGCGCTTCATCCAGACCGGTGCCCGCATCGTGGGCGGCTGCTGTGGCACCACCCCCGAGCACATCAGGGCCATGCGCCGCGCCATCTCCGCCATCGAGCCCCCTCCGGCCCGTCCGCATTTGGTCCGCGCCGAGTCCGTCGAAGCCCCACCCTCCGTCACCCCCATCCGACGCGAGGACAAGTCTCGCCTCGCCTGCCGCTTGGCCGACGGCAAGTTCATCACCATGTGCGAGCTGGTGTCCCCCCGCGGCATCGACGCCAGCAAGGTCATCGAGCAGGCGCGCCGTCTCGCCCACCACGGCGTCGACGCCATCAACATTCCCGACGGACCCCGCGCCAGCTCGCGCATGTCCGCCTTGGCGCTGGCCGTGCTCATCCAGCGCAGCGTCAACATCGAGCCGCTTCTGCACTACACCTGCCGCGACCGCAATGTGATTGGCATGCAGGGCGACCTGCTGGGCGCGTGGGCCCTGGGCGTTCGCAACATCCTGGCCGTCACCGGTGACCCGCCCAAGCTCGGCAGCTACCCCGACGCCACAGCCGTCTACGACGTCGACTCCATCGGGTTGACCCAGCTGCTGCGCCGTCTCAACCACGGGCTCGATCTCGCCGGCAGCCCTATCGGCGAGCCCACCGGCTTCCATGTCGGCGTCGGCGTCAATCCCGGCGCCATCAATCTCGACGAGGAGCTGAGGCGCCTCGACTACAAGATAGAGGCCGGCGCTGAGTTCATGATCACCCAGCCCGTGTTCGACCTGGCGATCTTCGAGCGCTTCTTGGCTCGCGTCCAGCACGTCAACATCCCGCTGATCACCGGCATCTGGCCCCTGGTCTCGGTGCGCAACGCCGAATTCCTCAACAACGAAGTCCCCGGCGCCCATGTCCCCGATCCCGTCATGGATCGCCTCCGCGCGGCCAAGTCCAAGGACGAAGCCCTCGAGGTGGGCACAGCCGTGGCCCGCGAGATGCTCGAGCAGCTGCGCCCTCACGCCCAGGGCGTCCAGATCGCCGTGCCCTTCGGACGAGTCGACATGGTCCTCGAGATCCTCGACCCCGTGCTCTGACTCGCACGAACGTCGATGCCCTGGCCCCATTCTTCGAACGCGACGCCCAGCGCGCCGTCGCGTGCGCCCCTCGTCGCATCTCGCCGTCGGAGAGCTCAGCGCACCTGCACACACCGGTTGAGCGTCTGCGGCTCCCCTTCGAACGGCCGCAGATGCGCCTGCCGGAATACCGACTCCAGGCACGCCGCCGCCTCCTCGCCGATTCGCTCGCGCGGCTCCACGCGCACGCCCACGGCCTCACCGTTGGGGCCGAACGTGACCCGCACGGTCACCTGCTGCGCAGCCGCGCCCCGCGTGCACGCGCGCGCCATCTGCTCCAACCGTCCCAGCGCAGCTGCCGCGCCCGCCTCGTCGAACGGCCCGATCCCTTGCTCGGCTCGGCTTCCGATCTCCTGGCCGCGTGTCCCCGGAGCGCCGGATGACACCACGACCTGGTGCAGGTTCGGATCGCGCGCGGCGTAGACCAACGCAACCGCCAAGGCCAGCACACAGACCGTGATTACGCATCGCGGCGCCACCACACCGAACAGCTCCCCGGGATTCACACCCGCCGCCTCGTGCTCTGCCCCGTCGCCGTCGGCGCCCTTCTTCTCGGATGTCGACCACGCCGTCGCACTCGTCCGGTCCGAGTTCGTTCCGTCCGCGTGCCATGACGACCCTCGACGACTCGTCGCGCTGTGACACGTGCCCATCGTCGCCTCCGCTTCGTGGGACGTTCATCGGATTGCCGCCCGCTCCCACAAGATAGGCACTTCCCCGCAAGGTCGCTCGTGCGCACCGCGCTCAGCTCCTATGGGCTCGGCGCTCCCCGGGGCGCAGCGGTGTTGTGTGAGTCGGGTGCGTGAATATCGCGCGAGGAGTTGTACGCCGGGTAGCGGTTGCACTCCCAGCACCCCTGCGGCCGCTGTCGCGTCCGTGCGCGCGCTACATCGCTTGCGCGATCGCGATCGACGCTGCGGGCTCGAACGACAGCGGCGTGCGCGGCGACGGCGGCGTGAGGCGTGCGTAGAACGTGTCAGCGACCCGGTTCGTGCGATCGTCGCCGATCTGATCGCAGACCTGCAGGTAGCTGCAGCCCGCGCACAGCGCCTTGAAGAATCCCTCCGCTGACCCGAAGTCCATCCTGTGGCGCACCACCGCGTGGCGCACCATGCGCAGCCCTGCCTCGCCCAGCAGCTCCGCGAACGGCTCCCTGGCCGCCAGCTCCCGCAGCCTCGTCACCTCCGCCACCTCGGGCTCGATCGAGCGCAGCGAGTCATCCACCAGCTCGAAGGGACCCGTCGGATCCGGCGGCCCCCACTCGAGGATCCCGACGCGCCCATCGACCGTCAGCGCCTCGCTCCACGCGCGGAGCACGTCCACGCGGTCCTCGAACTGCCAGAGCCCGAACGAGCTGAGCACCAGGTCCCACTTGGCGCCCATCGTGTCGCGCGCGTCGGCCACGGCGAAGGTGATCGGAAGGGCGAGCTCGGCGGCAGCCGCTGCCTCCTTCGCCCGCTCGATCATGGCCGGCGACGAGTCGGTGGCCACCACCGTGCCCTTGCCCTTGAGCGCTTGCGCAAGCGCGATGAGCTCCGCGCCCGGCCCGGCCGTGGTCACCAGGATCCGCTCGCCGGGGCGCGGCCCTGCCTTCTGCACCAGATCTTCGTAGTAGGGAATCAGCCGGGGAACCCAGAAGTCGAAATACGATTGCGCCGCCCGATCCCAGCAGTCGTCAGCCATGGGCAGCCAACCATAGCGCCCCTGCGCCCTCGCGACCAACTTCTCTCAATCCGCCCTCACCCCGTCCGCCGGGCGCAGCCTCGCCGCATACAGCGCGGGCACCACCGTCGCCAGCAGACAGATGCCCAAGGCGATCCCGCCGGTGACCAGAAAATCGAAAGCGTTCACCTCCACGGGCAGCCGCGAAATGAAGTACACCTTCGGATCCAGAGGGAAGCCGTAGATCAGCAGCCCCTTGCACACCGCCACGCCCAGCAACAGCCCAGAGCCGGTCCCCAGCAGGCCGATGATGCCGCCCTGGTAGACGAAAATGCGCAAGATCGCCATGTCGCTCGCACCCATGGCCTTGAGCACCGCGATCTCCCGACGCTTCTCCAGCACCACCATGATCAACGTCGCGATCACCGTGAAGGCGGCCACGACGATGATCAGCGCCAGCACCGCGCTCATGCCGATCTGCTGGATGCGCAGCGCGGTGAACAGGCCGTGGTTCAGATCCTCCCAGTCCATCGTGTGGTACATCTTGCTGGCGATGAGCTTCTCGACCTCGGCCTTGATCTGCGCGGCCCGGTCGATGTCCGCCACCTTCATCTCCACGCCCGTCACGCTGTCGCCGTAGTCGTAGAAGCTCTGCGCTTCGTAGATGTCCGTGTACGCCAGCTTCGAATCGTACTGATCGAACCCCGCCTCGAAGATCGCGATCACCCTGAACTGCTTGGCCACCGGAGGACGAATCGCCCCGCCCGAGATCGAGTAGCCAATCGTCGGGGACGTGACCTGCACGCAGGAGCCGACCTTCACGTTCAGGTTCTTGGCAAGCGTCGAGCCCAGCACGATTCCGGGCAGGGTCGCCACCGCCTCGGGGCTCGCGCAAGGGTCGGGCACGATGTCGTCGGGAAGGTCTTCGTCCGGGTTTGGCAGCTCGCTCTTGTACCCACCCTCCGGCACGACCGACCCTACCACCACGTCCGCATTGCTGCCGGCGTCCAGCGCGTCCTCCTCCTCTTGCGCTTCTTCTGACGGCGCCGCCGCGTCCGATGTCGCGCTGGCGGGATGCGCGCCCGCATCCAAGCTGTCCGCGATCGCCCGCAGCAGCGTCAGGTTGCGCCCCGCATCGTCTCTCTCGACGCCGGCGTCCACGCCCCCGTCCGCGCCGAACAGCGGCGCCCCCGGCAGCGACGGTGGCTCGATCGGCGGTGACGTGCCCAGGCTGGTCTTGGCCTCCGGCGGCTTCGCGCCCGGCTTGCGCAGCCCTTGCAGCACCTTCAGCACCTCGGGCAAGGGCAGCATCTGCCCCGACGGCGTCCTGGGCTCGATGATGTGCTTGGGCAGGTCGAGCACCGTGGGCATCAGCTCCGGATCCACGCCCTTGAGCAGCACGCCGGTGGCCGTCGCCTCCTTGTGGCTCACCATCATCGGGTTGATGGTGAACGGCGCCACGCCGATCACGCCGGGCACGGTGCGCACCTTGTCCATGATGTCGCGGTACTCGCGGAAGTCCGAGGAGTACTTGAGCACGAGCACGTGCGCGTTGACGCCCAGGACCTTGTCGCGGAACTGCGATTGGAAGCCGCCCGTGACGCTCATGACGGTCAGCAGCGCGGCTACGCCGAGGGTGACGCCGAGAATGGCGAAGGCGGTGCTAACGGAAACGAACGCGCCCCGGGACTTGGAGCCGAGGTACCGGACAGCGATTTGAAGGGGGTAGCCCATCGGTGACCCTCTCGTAGCAGGCGTCGGCCCGGGGCGCGAGCGCCCTCGGTATGAACAGATTTCACAGCCGCTCCGTCCACGAACCGACGCTCCCCGCTCGAAACCCGCCGCGCTCCGCCAGGTTGCCCGTCCGCCGGCGTCGGCCCGGGTCTTGCTCCCCAACCCGAAGCGTTGCCCTCACCCGTAGACTGGGCTTTTGTCCCCAGGTTGTGCCACGATTCGACCGTGCTCCCGTCCGGAGTCGGAACATGACCGAGTCATCCAACAATCAGGCTCCTCCCCGCCCCTCGCTCCCCTCTGAGGGACGCGTCGCATCCGCTCGGATAGCCCCTGCTCTCCGCTCGGCTTCCCCGGCTGACCAGACCCTGTCCGCACCCAGTGGGTCGAGTCCCACGGACCGCGCTCCCGAGATGACCAACCCCAGCCCGCCGTCCATCCCACCCCCGGAGGCCAAGCCCGACCCGTACATCGGCGCCACCTTCGACGGTCGCTACAAAGTCGAGGGCCTGCTGGGCGAAGGCGGCATGGGCGTCGTGTATCGCGGACGTCACAAGGTCATCGACAAGCCGATCGCCATCAAGGTGCTGCGCGCCGATCTCGCTCGCGACGCCGAGATCACAGAGCGCTTCCTGCGCGAAGCCCGCGCCGCGTCGGCCATCGGCAACCCGCACATCATCGACATCAGCGACTTCGGAACGCTCCCGGACGGCTCCACCTACTTCGTCATGGAGTTCCTCAACGGCGTGCCCCTCTCGTCCCTCGTCGAGAGCAAGGAGCCCGTTGCGGTCACGCGTCTCGTTCGCATCGCCTACCAGATCGCCGACGGCCTGTCCGCGGCCCACCAGCGTGACATCGTTCACCGCGATCTCAAGCCGGACAACGTGTTCCTCGTCGACCGGGGCGCCGAGAAGGACTTCGCCAAGATCCTCGACTTCGGTATCGCCAAGGTTTCCTCCGGTACGGCCAAGCTCACCCGCCACGGCTCGGTCTTCGGCACGCCGCACTATATGTCTCCCGAGCAGGCCGCCGGCGCCCCCGTCGACCATCGCACGGACATCTATTCTCTCGGCGTCATCATGTACGAGATGGCGTGCGGTAAGCTGCCCTTCGACGCCGACAACTTCATGGGAATCCTGACCCAGCACATGTACCAGGCGCCGGTCCCCATTCGCGCGCTCGTGCCGCCTCAGGACATCCCGCCCGGCCTCGAAGCCGTCATCATGAAGTGCCTCTCCAAGAAGCCCGAGCAGCGCTACCAAAGCATGCTCGAGCTCATGGAGGACCTCGACAAGGTCACCAAGGGCCTCGTTCCCGACGCCGTCGGCGAGATGATGGCCCGCTCCGGCGGCTTCAATGTCCCGGCCGACTACTTCAAGGCCGCCATGCCCGTGCCCGTGCCCGCCACCCCGCCCGGGCTGCGCGCCAGGAACCCTTGGCCTCTGTACGCCGGCATCGCCAGCGTCGTCGCCGCCATCTCCATCGTCGTAGGTATCTTCGCCTACGGCCAGTACAGCACTGCCTCTCCCACCCCCTCGGTATCGGCATCGACCCTGCCGTCGCCCACCACGCCTGTCGTCGCTCCTTCCCTCACGGCTCCGCCTGCCGCCGCCTCCGCAGTGCCCAAGCCCGCGACTGGCAAGTCGGTCCTCGTGGTCGCCAGCCCCATCGACGCCGTCATCTTCGTGGGCGACACCAGGCTCGGTGTCTCGCCCCAGCAAGTCGAGGTCCCGGACGGCAAGAGCGTCGAGGTCTCGATTCGCTCCGAAGGCTACGTCGAGCAGGCGATCACGCTCGACGGCTCGCAGGACCGCAAGGACGTCATTCTGCGGCCCAAGGTCGGCAGCGCTCGCCCGGCCGCAACCGACAAGCCGCCCGCGATCGACAAGCCCCCGGCCACCAAGCCCCCACCTGCCTCGACCGGAGGCGGTGAGATCGTCAATCCCTGGGCCCACTGATCGCGAGAGTCCCAGCCCCGTGCCTCACGCCAAGCCGATGTCCCTCGCCGAGATCGTACCCTCGGACGTTCGCCGCATCTGCAAGCGCTTCGCGGCCGCTGGCTACCGCGCTTGGGTCGTCGGGGGCTGTACGCGCGACCTTCTCCTCGGCCGTCCCGTCCACGACTGGGACCTCGCCACCAATGCCCTGCCGTCGGCCGTGATGCAGCTCTTTCCCCGCGTCATCCCCACCGGCGTGCAACACGGCACCGTCACGGTGATGCTCGGCCCCAACGGATTCGAAGTCACCACGCTCCGCGGCGAGGGCGCGTACTCCGACGGACGCCACCCCGACAGCGTCAGGTTCGTCAGCGATCTGCGCGAGGACCTCGCCCGGAGGGACTTCACCATCAATGCCATCGCGCTCGATCCGCTCGACGGTGTGCTTCATGACCCGTTCGACGGAAGATCGGATCTGGAGCGCCGCTTGATTCGAGCGGTCGGACGCCCGCAAGAGCGCTTCGGCGAAGATGGCTTGCGGGTCCTGCGTGCCGCTCGTTTCGCCGCTATGCTCGACTTCGACATCGAGCCCGCCACGTTGGCCGCGATCCCCTCCGCGCACGCAACGCTCGCCAAGGTCAGCATGGAGCGGGTGCGTGACGAGCTGCTCAAGACCATGTCCGCCCGTCACCCCTCACGTGGGCTCCAGATCATGCTCGACACCGGCATACTCGCCGTCGTCCTGCCCGAGCTTCTGCCCATGGTCGGCTGCGAGCAAAACAAGTACCACGCCTACGACGTGTGGACCCACACGCTCCATTGCGTCGATGCCTCACCCGACGACGTGCTGCTGCGTCTGGCCGCGCTGCTGCACGACGTGGGCAAGCCGGGCGTGCGCGCGATCGGAGAGAAGACGGCAGACTACACCTTCTACGAGCACGAGCGCGTCGGCGCCCCGATCGCCGACAAGATCTGCACACGCCTCAAGCTGTCCAACGAGCAGCGCGCCAGGGTCGTGCATCTCGTCGCTGAACACCTCGTCGTCTATGACCCGCAATGGTCCGACGCAGCCGTGCGTCGCTGGATTCGTCGTGTTGGTGCCGAGTCCGTCGCTGACGTGCTGGCGCTCGCTCGCGCCGATGCCGATGCCAAGGGCGTCGATTCGTCCGATACGATCGCCCGGCTCCACCAGCTGCATACCCGCGTCGACGCGCTCACGGCCCAAGGCGCCGCGTTGACCGTCCGAGACCTGGCCATCAACGGCAACGACCTGATGCGCGAGCTGCAGGTGCCGCCCGGCCCATGGATCGGTCGCATCCTCGATCATCTGCTCGAGATTGTGCTCGAGGATCCTTCCGCCAACCAGCCCGACCGCCTGCTGCACGCCGCCCGGTCTTTCGTCCTGTCCGGGCAGGCGTCCTGCCCCCGATGATAACGCGACGCGATATGCCGCGGCGCAACCCTTTCCGCTCCGCATCCCTTTGACCCGCGGGCCGAAGGGCGGTAGCCCTCCACGCCACCGTCCTTTCGCCACGAGGGAAGCATGCCCGCCACGTTCAGCAAGGAATCCGTTCGCACCTCGCTTCTCGACACGTTCGGCAAGTACGCCAACGCCAAGGTCGCGGTCACCGAGCAGAGCCACATCACCGGCGACCTCGGCGTCGACTCGCTCGCCGTCATGGAAATCGTCGCCGAGCTCGAAGATCGCTACAACCTCACATTTCCCGACGAGGACCTGCCGAGCGTGCGCACCGTGGGGGACGTCATCTCCCTGGTCTGCAAGCACCTCGACGCGGATGGGAGGCTCTCGTGAGCCAGCTCGCGACACTCGCTGACGCGGTGCTGCACGCCGCTGCCAACGGCGACGGACGCGGCTATCGCTTCGTGAAGGACGACAAGTGGACCGAGCAGTTCTTCTCGTTCGAGCAGATCGAGCAGAGCTCCGCGCGCATCGCCGGCGCGTACCAGGCCCTGGGCCTGCGCAAGGGTGACCGCGTTGCCCTGATCCTGCCGGACAACGATCAGTTCATCCTCGCCTTCCTGGCTGGATTGCGCTCCGGCATCATCCCCGTGCCCGTCTATCCCCCGACCGGCCTCGGCCAGCTCTCCGGATACCTCGACAACACTACGCACATCGTCAGCAAGAGCGGCGCACGCGCCCTGATCACCACCTCCGTCATCAAGCAGCTGCTGGGCTCCGTCAAAGCTGCTTGTCCGTCCCTCGAGCACGTCACCACCTTCGCCAGCCTCAGCGAGAACAGCCGACGTTTCGAGCCCGTCGACGTTCGTCCTGACGACGTCGCGTTCCTGCAGTTCACCAGTGGGTCGACCTCACGGCCCAAGGGTGTGGTGCTCACCCACGCCAACCTGCTGGCAAACATCCGCAACATCGCAGGTGAAGGCCTTGGCACGGACCCCACGGTCGACCAGGGGCTGACTTGGCTTCCCTTGTTCCACGACATGGGGCTCATCGGCTTCGTGCTGACCCCGCTGGTCAACACGATCCAGGTGACGTTCATGTCGCCCTTGCAGTTCCTCAAGCGCCCGGCGGTCTGGCTCCAGGCCATGTCCCGCTACAAGGGCACGATCACCTTCGGCCCCAACTTCTCCTACGCATTGTGCGTCAAGCGCGTGCGCGACCGGGAGCTCGAGGGCGTCGACCTGTCGTCGTGGCGTGTTGCCGGATGCGGCGCCGAGCCGATCCGCGCCGAGACCCTCGAGAACTTCGCCCAACACTTCGCCCGGATCGGGTTCCGCAAGGAGGCCTTCTACCCGGCCTATGGCCTCGCCGAATCCACGCTCGCGGTCGCCTTCTCCCGAGGCGTTCCTACCGACAGCGTCGAGCCCGCCGCGCTCTGGGAAGAGGGCAAGGCGGTTCCTGCCAACGGCGCCGACGGCGCGCTGCGTATCGTCAACTGCGGCCCGGCGTTCGAAGGCCACGAGATCGCGATCTTCGCGATGGACGACGACAACGGTGGAACACGGTTGCCCGAGCGTACGGTCGGCGAGATTCGCCTGCGCGGCCCCAGCGTGTCGCAAGGCTACTATCTCGAGCCCGAAGCGTCAGCCAAGGCCTTCGTCGACGGATGGTTCCGCACCGGTGACCTTGGCTACCTCGCCAACGGCAACGTGTTCATCTGCGGCCGACAAAAGGAAGTCATCATCGTCAACGGCCGCAACTTCTACCCGCAAGACATCGAGTGGGAAGCCAGCCAGGTCGACGGCGTGCGCAAGGGCAACGTCATCGCATTCGGCACCCGCGGCCCCGACGACGACGCGGAGTTCGTCGTCGTCGCGCTCGAGACCGCGGTAACCGATCTGGAGCAGCATGCCACCATGGCGAGCGAGATCCGTGCGCGGGTGCAGGAGCGCATCGGCATCACGATCAACGACGTGGTGGTGCTGGCTGCGGGCGCCTTGCCGAAGACCTCGAGTGGCAAGCTGCAGCGCACCCGCACGCGCGACCTGTACGATCGGGGTGAGCTGTCCGAGCGCAAGAGCCAACGCGAGGTCGACCGCGTCGATCAGGTCAAGAACCTCGCCAAGAGCCAGCTCGAGTATCTGAAGCTGGCGGTCTTCGGCAGCCGCAAGAAGAGCTCCTAGCTTCGGTTCTCCAACATCCACGAGATTGCCTTCGATCAGGACCGCCGCGCGGCACCCGTCCAGACGCGCACGGCTCGGCCCCGCGCGTTCCCAGGAGCGTGTCGGAAAAAGGCTTCAAGCGCCCCTCCGTGCCCGAGTTCGTACGCCGAGAGGTCAACCGACCGAACGCAAACTTGGGCTCCTTGGACCCCTCCGAGGCTTTTCCCCGACAGGCTCCTAGCCCGTTGCTTGCCGGCGCAATTTCTTTTCTTCAACACAGGGGAAGATTCCTCTCACGGCGTCGTAGTACGATGTCGTTCAACGAGGAGGATGTATCGAGATGCAAGCGAATCCAGCCATGGCCATGGGTCCGAAGGGTGAGGTCCGAGGTTTTCTGAGCTTCTTCGGGTTGCACCTGATCACGCTCGGCTTCTACAGCTTCTATTGGTGGTTCAAGGTTGCGGGCGAGGTCAACGCGTTTCTCGGCACGGAGCGCATGAACGCGATAAAGCTCTTGCTGTTGTCGCCCATCACGTGCGGCATCTACATGCTCATCTTCGAGTTCAGCGAGGCTCCCAAGATCATCCAGGAAGTGCAGGCCAAGGCCGGCTTGCCCCAGAAAGCACCCTTCTTCGTGGGACCCTGGCAGCTGCAGCGCGAGCTCAACAAGGTCTGGGAAGCAATCCCGGGCTGAGCCCCCGCCCACGACTCCCTTCAGGTCTCCAAGACCAGATTCGCAAAGCTGCCACCTGCGTTCCCATCGCGATCGCGCATCACGCCCGTCGAAGGCCGACGGCGTCCACGCGAAGCTCCAGCCGCTCGAGCCCCGCTTGCGCCAAGCGGTCGCCCCACGGCGCTCCAGCGAGCCCGCTCCCTACGCACAGCACCATGTCTCCGCCGCCTGCACCGCTCGGCATCACCACCACGCCATCGGCCGCGGCGTCGGTCGCGATCGGCCTCAACGCCTCGGGGACAATCGGCACGCCGGCTGCGTCGCCCAGGTCGGCCAGCAACAGGACCTGCGCGCGCAACGCATCCATGAATTCCCGTGCAGAGCTCGCGTCCGATGCTCTCGTCGCCTGCTCGCCAAGCCGCCCCATCAGACGCTCGAAGGCCGCTGCCTGAAGCGCTGCCCAGCCCTTGACCGAGGACACCATGTTGGCTGTCGAGCTCGATTGCCGGTCCGCGTAGGCGACGATCTCGAGCCCGGGCGGGAGCGCGTACGCGGCGACTCCCAGCTCCTCGCCCCGCATCGCGCATCGCAATGTCCCCCCGAAGCAGCTCGCCGCGACGTCGACGCCGCTGCCGCCGCCTTGCGCCGTTCGGTGCGCCGATCGAGCCACCGGAAACACGCGGCTCCGCAGCGACGACGTCTCCAGCGTCGGGTCGTCGTCGAGGGCGAGCGCACCCAGCGACGCCACCACGATGGCAGCGCTCGAACCCAGGCCGAGCTTGCGCCTGTCGGCGCGAAGTGCGCGGGCGTCGAACCAAGGCGCCGCGCGCGTTCCCAGGGCGCAGTCGACTTCGGCAGTGCGCAGCTCGGCGGTGCGTGAGGAATCGGCGATCACGTATCGATCGACCGCCGTGACGATGGCCGGCGCGCCCCACAGCACCGCGTAGGCGCCCGACAGCACGAGCTTGCCCGGCGCCGCAGTCTTCATCCCGCCTCTGCGAGCAGCGTCACCGTTGCCGGTCCCCCGACCTTCGAAACGAGCGTGCGCAGCACCCCCGGCGTCGCCCGGATCCTGGAGGCCACCTCGTCGACGAAGTCCGGGAGCGTGAAGACCTTGACGTGCGGACCCGCGTCCATCGTTGCGTACGCAGCGACTCCTCCGCGGCGCAGCTCGTGCACGGTGCGCAGGCACGCGATCGTGGCGGGCTCGAAGTACAGCACGCTGGGCTCTGCGGCCATGGCGCTCGCGTGCATCGCCATCGCGCTCTGCTCGGCTGCCTGTCCCAGCGCGGCGATGTCGCGCGAGGCGATCGCCTGCTGCACCGCGTGAGCGATCCGCGGGCACAAGGCCACCCAGGATGCGTAGTACGGGCTGGTCTTTTGCGTGTGGAGCATGCCGTCGGTCGAGCCCACCGGCTTGGGCCCCTCCGCGTTCACCGCGATCACCACGCGCAGATCCCAGTGGTCGGCCGGCGCAAGCTGCTCCGCCGCAAGCCTGGCGGCGCCGGGCGCGGCGGACGCCAGCCGCACGAACCCGCCCAGCACGCTGCGCGCAGCCGATGCGCTCGATCGGCGGGCCAGATCGCTGACGTACGACGGATCGGTCTCGAGCCCGGCCGCCGCCGTTGCGGCCATGGCCAGCGCGGCGAACGCCGATGCGCTCGACGCCAGGCCCGACGCCGTCGGGAAGTCGTTGGAGCTCTCGACCCGTGCGCGCAGGGATAGGGCCGAGCGCTCGCGCACCCGATCGAGCAGCGCGACGACCCGGCGCAGCGCCTTGCCTTCGGTGGCCTCGCCGTCGAGCAGCAACTGGTCCATCGCGATCGAGTCGTCGAATTGCACGGTCGTGGTGGTCGTCAGCTCTTCGAGTGTGACGGAGACGCTCGGGACGGCAGGCAGGTTTGCTGCCTCGTCGGCCTTGCCCCAGTACTTGGCAATCGCGATGTTGGCGTGCGCGCGGGCCCTCGCCGCTCTCACTCGTACACCTTCTCCTCGACCGCATCCGCGCGGGTCGCGTCGAGCTCGACGTCACGCACCGTCGGCGGTCTCGCCAATAGCTCCTTGGCGTACTCGTGCTGCACCAGCAGGCTCATGATCTCGTTGGTCCCGGTCCAGATCAGGGCCAGCCGGACATCGCGCAACATGCGCTCGACCGGGAACACGTCCGTGTAGCCGATGCCTCCCATGATCTGCATCGCATCGTTGACCGTCGCCCACGCGGCTTCGGTCGCGACCTTCTTCGCCTCGGAAACCAGGCGTCGACCATCGAGACCGGCGTCGACCGTGCGCCCCGCCACGTAGCACAGCGCGCGTGCCGCATCCGTGCGCGTTACCGACTCCGCGATCCGGAAGCTCACCGCCTGGAAGTCGCGAATGTAACGGCCGAACGCCTTGCGCTTGTGGGCGTAACGCGTAGCCACTTCCATCACCGATCGCCCCATGCCGATCGCACCGCCCGCCGACGTCAGCCGCTCCGGCACCATCATGCGGTTGAATACGTCGTATCCGCCGTGCAGCTCGCCCACCAGGTTCTCCTTGGGAACGCGCACGTCGCGCATCAGGATGCGTCCGGTCCCGCCGCCGCGGGTTCCCATCAAGCCGTAGACGTGCTTGACCTCGACGCCCATCTTGCGCTCCACGAGGAACGCCGAGATCGCCTGGTGCGACTTGGCCTTCTCGTCCCCGGTACGCGCGTAGACCAGGAACACATCCGCGCCCATCGCGCCGACCACGAAGCGCTTCTGGCCGTTGAGGATGAAGTGGTCGCCGTCGCGGCGGGCCGTAGTCGCGGCCCCGAAGAAGTCGCTGCCGCCGCGGGGCTCGGTGAGCCCTTCGGCCGATATCATCTCGCCGCGCAGGATGGGGACCAGGTAGCGCTGCTTCTGCGCCTCGGTACCGAAGCGCATCAGTGCTTCTCCGACGATGCTGGGCATCGAGAACGCGCAGCCCAACGCGGTGCCCAACACACCGACCTCCTCGAGCGCCGCGAGTTCGGCAGTCCAGGACATGCCCCGGCCGCCGTACTCCTTGGGGAATCGCAGGCCCAACAGCTTGGCCTTCGCCAGGTTCTGCACGTACTCGCGCGGATACTCCACGCGCTCCGCGTCCATGTCCCGCAGCATCTGCGGATCGATGGCGTCTCGCACGAACGCGCGCGCCTCGTCGCGTACGGCTCGTTCCTGCTCGGAAAGAAGGACATCGAACATCTGCACCTCCGTGGGTCGTGTCTGGGCGCGCACGATACCTCTGTGCTCGCCGACGGGGTAGGGGACCTTAAAGCGCGGAGACGACCGCGCTTGCACCATCGAAGGCCCTTCGCGTTCGATCATGCATGCAAGCGCAGGCACCCAAGGCGCTAACCGGTTGAAATCCTGTTGCTGTGTCTTGGCCCGATACCTGCTCTGGTGATTATCACCACGTCGGACGTGACCTTGATTTCTCGGGTCCCTGACGTTGGCAATCTCTTCAGCGCCTGGTGGAAGTCGCCCCCCCTCACTCCACCGGGCGCTGCTCTTTTGTGCGTCTCAGGACCGCACAGCCGCGATCCGCACCGTCATCCCAAGAACCGGCTGCGCTCGTCGCTCGCCACGATGGTGCCGGACAGCCGACCGAGGCCGAGCACTTCTGCGGACACCACGTCCCTGTCCCGCAGCGCGCTGCCGCCGTCGCTCGATGCGCGCGCGAGCGGCCCCGATGCGATGACGTCGCCCGCGAGCAGATCCACGCCTTCGCTGGCAAACGCGATCATCTCCGGGAACGACCAGCGCCACCTTCGCCCCGGCGTGGACAGCACGGTCCGCCCGTTGATCGTGATGGTGACCTGCGCGCGCAGCGGATCGAAGGGATCTTGCGGAACAACCAGGAACGGACCCAGCTGGCCGACACGGTTGCGTCCCCAGCCCGTCGACAGCCTGTCTCGCGACGGGAATGTCCACAGACACAGGGGAGCAAAGCCCGCAATGGCGGCGGCTGCTTCGTCGGGGCTAGCGCTGCGCAGATCCTCGCCCAGGATCGCGGCAACCTCGACCGCCAGCTGCGGCTCGGGCTCGTCGGCCGGGATCCTCAACGGCGCGTCGTGCCCTTGAAGGCCTCGCGCGCACCCCCACCGAAGTCGCGGGATCGGATCGTCGGCGAGCACGTCGAATTCGATCAAGGCCCGATCCGGCAGTGTGGGAGGCAGGAACAAGCACAGCTTGGGGTTCAGAAGCGCCTCAGCGGGGGGTCGGCCGTCGCCCAGTCCGTCGGCGACCTCGTCGAGCCCTGCCATCCCGAGGGAGAACACACGTTGCCGGAAGGAGCCGGACTCGCCGGTGAAGTGCCCGGGCGCGGCATCCAGCCCCAGCCGTCGCTCGACGGCGCTGACCTCGAGCAGATCCCCGTGAGCTTCGATGGCAAGGGTCTCGACCCCGGCGTGAACGACGTTGGCGATGCGCAGATCCATGTGCTCAGAGCCTGCCGGGCGGTGTCGCGGTCCCGGCCGTGGTTCTACTTTCGCACGGTCCGGCCCCGTCGTCACGCCGATGGGCGAACCGAGCGCGCGGCCATCACCTCGACGCGCACACGGGATGAGCGTAAGCAGGGGAGTGAGCCCGCCGCAAACGCGACGACCCCCGGCGACTCCACGGAGATACAGAGCAGATGGCAGCACGCAACATGACCGTTTCCGCCCGCGGCGCCGCGATGCCCCCGTCGCCGATCCGCAAGCTGGTCCCCTACGCCGAAGCCGCCAAGGCCCAGGGCGTGGTGGTGCACCACCTCAACATCGGCCAGCCCGACGTCACCACGCCACGCCCCTTCTTCGACGCGCTCGCGACATTTCCGGACGAGGTGCTGGCCTACGGCCACTCCGCGGGCTTCGCCGAGTTGCGGCACGGCATGGCTACCTACTACCGCGGACTAGGCTACGACATCGCCGACGAGCATGTCACCGTCACCACGGGAGGCAGCGAGGCGATCGTCTTCGCGCTGATGACGATCTGCGATCCGGGCGACGAGGTGCTGTGCTTCGAGCCCTTCTACACGAACTACAACGGCTTCGCGGTCGAGGCGGCCGTCACGCTGCGTCCGCTGCGCTGCGAGCCGGACAACGGCTACCACCTGCCCGGACGCGATCGCATCGAGGCCATGATCTCGCCGCGCACCAAGGCGATCCTGACGTGCACGCCGAACAACCCCACGGGCACCGTGCTCACGCGCGACGAGATGGCGATGCTCGCGTCCATTTCGCGCGAGCGGGATCTGTTCCTGATCTCCGATGAAGCGTATCGCGAGTTCGTCTACGGCGAGGTGCCCCACTGCGGTGTGCTCGAGTTCCCCGAGATCGCCGACCGGGCCGTGCTCATGGACTCGCTGTCCAAGCGCTACAGCGTGTGCGGCGCGCGAATCGGGTGCCTGGTGACCCGCAACGCCGAGCTCAACCGCGCGTTCCTGCACCTCGGCCAGGCCCGTCTTTGTTCGCCGTCGCTCGAGCAGCACGGCGCGTTGGCCTTGTTCGGGCTCGACGGTGCGTACTTCGCGTCGGTGCAGGCCGAGTACCGCAAGCGTCGCGACACGGTGATGCAGGGACTGGCGGCGATCCCGGGGGTGCGGGCGCGCACGCCGGAAGGTGCGTTCTACGTGATGGCACGCATCGGAGTACGGGACGCCAGCCATTTCGCCACGTGGTTGCTGACCGAGTTTCGGCATCGGGGCGAGACGGTGATGGTGGCGCCGGGCGACGGGTTCTACGCGACGCCCGGGCTGGGCACGGACGAGATCCGGATCGCCTATGTGCTCGAGGTCGACCGTCTGCGTCGCGCGATGGAGTGTTTGAGGTTGGGGCTGGAGCAGTATCGCACGCTGGACGGAACGACCTGAGGGTGCTCAGGATCTCGGCAAACTGTGTCGAACCGGGCTAGGTGCCCAGGCGATGCGTCCGCCCTCGGTGACGCAGCCGGGATCTTCCTGTCTACCAGAGAATTGCTCGCTTGTCCTCCGGTTGACGCGCCGGATCGCCCGCCTAGAATGCGGGGCATGGCCTGACCCGATCGCCCACGAGGTCGAAGGATTCCGGCGAGCGTTCGAGGCATGCGCGTTATCGCGTCCCCCGGGCCCAAGCGCAAAGGAGAACGCTTTGAGCAGACGGACCAAATTTGTCTTCTTGACCGGGGGCGTCGTGTCGGCGATCGGCAAGGGCCTGACGGGAGCGTCCATCGGCGCGCTGATGGAAGCCCGAGGGCTGCGGGTCACCAACATGAAGCTCGACCCGTATCTGAACGTCGACCCCGGCACGATGTCGCCCTACCAGCACGGCGAGGTGTTCGTGACCGACGACGGGGCGGAGACGGACCTGGACCTGGGGCACTACGAGCGCTTCACGACCACCACGGCGCGACGCACCAGCAACTGCACGAGCGGCAGCATCTACGAGTCGGTCATCTCGCGCGAGCGGCGCGGAGAGTATCTGGGTGCCACCGTGCAGGTCATCCCGCACGTGACCGACGAGATCAAGTCGCGCATCCGCGAGGCATCGGAGGGGTTCGACATCGCGATCGTGGAGATCGGCGGCACCGTCGGCGACATCGAGTCCCTGCCGTTCCTCGAGGCCATTCGCCAGATGAAGGTCGAGGCCGGCAAGGAGAACGCGGTGAGCATCCACGTCACCCTCGTGCCCTACATCGCAGCCGCCGGCGAGCTCAAGACCAAGCCCACGCAGCACTCCGTCAAGGAAATGCGCGAGATCGGTATCCAGCCCGACATTCTGGTCTGCCGCAGCGATCGTCCCTTGGCGCGTGGCATCAAGGAGAAGATCTCACTGTTCTCGAACGTCGATGTCGACTCGGTGATCGCCGCGGTCGACGTCGGGTTCATCTACGAGCTGCCGCTGGTGCTGCATGCGGAGGGGCTCGACGATCAGATCACCGAGCGATTGAACATCTGGTCGCGGGAGCCGGACCTCGAAGCGTGGAAGCGCACCTGCGAGCGCTACAAGAAGCCGAGCAAGGGTTCGGTGCGCATCGGCATCGTGGGCAAGTACGTGCACCTGCGGGACTCGTACAAGTCGCTGCACGAGGCGCTCATTCACGGCGGGCTGCCCAACGACGTGCGGGTCGACCTCGAGTATGTCGACAGCGAGCTCATCGAGAAGAGCGGTGCGGAAGCCACGTTGCAGGGGCTCGACGGCGTACTGGTGCCGGGAGGATTCGGCGAGCGAGGCGTTCAGGGCAAGATCGAGGCGATCCGGTACGCGCGCGAGACGGGCATCCCGTTCTTCGGGATCTGCCTGGGCATGCAGCTGGCCGTGGTGGAGTTCTCCCGCAATAAGTGCTCGCTCAAGGGCGCCAACTCCACGGAGTTCGATCCCAAGACACCGTACCCCGTGATCGACCTGATGCCCGACCAGCGCGAGATCACGGACAAGGGCGGCACCATGCGACTTGGGTCCTACCCCTGCACCCTCAAGCCCGCAACGCGCGCCGCTGCGGTCTACGGCTGCACGGACATCCACGAGCGGCATCGCCACCGCTACGAGTTCGCGAATGCCTTCCGCGAGCAGCTCGAGGCGCAAGGGTTGGTGCTGTCGGGCACCTCGCCCGACGGGCGCCTGGTGGAGATGGTCGAGCTGCCGGAGCATCCGTATTTCGTGGCATGCCAGTTCCACCCCGAGTTCAAGAGCCGCGTCATGTCACCCCATCCGCTGTTTGCTGGCTTCGTCCAGGCCGCCATGGAGTATCGTAAGGCCAACCGGCGCGGGGACGCGGTCAGGGAGGTCGGAGTCGCCAGCGTCAACTGACGCCTCATCGTACCCTCCGACCCTCGCCCGTCTTGTCCTGTCACCACAACATCGTCACGGAGTCGCGCATGAGCGAGATTGAGACCCGGTGCCTGGAAGCATTTCCCAAGTGGCTCGCAGCGCTCAACGAGGACGCGGTCGCCCTGTCGTCGCTGCTGACGGCCGAGTCGATCCCGGACAGGGCCCGGCGTCATGTCGCGGGCGCCTTGAACTACCTGTTCAAGTCCCTCGATCTCATCCCCGACGGCGTCGAGGAGCTTGGCTATCTCGATGACGCCTTCGTGCTGCGCATCGCCTCGCGCCTCGCCATCCGCGACGTGCCCGAAGCGCGGGAGGCGGACATCCGCGGCGTGCTCGCGAGGCTGGCGCAAGACGTCGACCTGGTCGAGCAGCTGCTCGAGACCGACTACGGCAAGTTGGAGAAGTACGTTCGCGCGCTCGAGAAGGGTGCGGCTCGCGGTCGTACGGTCGACGAGATCATGGCTGAGCCGTCCGCGCGGTCCGCCATCCTGCGCGACGTGCAGCAGTGGGCCCGGTCGTACAGCGCTCCGACGTTGTCAGGGGGCGCGAACAGCCTGGTGAAGCTGCGCGCGTTCCTGTCCGCCAAGCTGGCGTGAGGATCACTTGCCGTCGTACGGACGGCTCACGCGGGTGTCGCGGACCTGGGTCATGAGCTCGTTGAGCAGGTCGCGCGCCTCGGGCTTGTTCTTGAGGTGTCCGAGCAGCAGGTTGCTGACCTCGGAGAAGGCCTTTTCGAAGGCGATGCCTTCGCGCGTTCGGGCGGCGACCTTCTCGCGTCCAGCTGCCAGATCCTCTTCGAGCGCTTCGGCGTAGCGTGCCAGCTGGCCGCGCAGCTCGTCGATTTGACGTCGCAGATCCCGCGCGACGCCTTCTCGCGACGTACGCTTCGCGTGGAGTTTCTCCGCCTGCTCGCGGAGGCTCCGGGCACGCGCGGCCGCAGCACCGGTCCGCTCGAAGATCGCACGGCTGGCTTGTCCCCGCTGCTCCGCGGTGTCCGCCGCCGCCTTGGCCGTCGCAGCGTCGCGATCTGCGGCGACCAGATCGACATTGAGCCGTTCGATCTCCTCCTGATAGCCGGCAACCTCACGAAGCACGCGCGACTCTTCGTGCGCCAGTTCCTCGACCTTGCGCCCGATCTCTGCGCGCAGCGCCCGACCGCGACGCTCCAGGGCCTCGAGCTTGCGCGTCTGGGAAGCGACTTCGCCCTCGAGGCGGTTGGCGCGCGCGGCAAGATCCCAGATCTTGGAGATGCCCTGATCCAGCTCGGGGGGCATGTTGCCCTGGTGATAGGCACGCGCGACCATGCGCGAGAAGGTGGCTGCGCGGCTGGCCCACTCGGTGACACCGGGGGACTGGGGCGGTGGTGGCGGTGGCGGCGCGGCGGCCGATTCGCTGGGGCCTACCTCGCCCCAGTTGCGCGCAGGCAGGGCCCGCTGCAACGCCTTGAGCTCTTCCTGAAGATGGTGGGCGTCGTGGAAGCGCTTGCGCGGATCCTTCTCCAGCAGGCGCAACACGATGGCCTCGGCGGCGGGCGCGATGTCGGGGCGCAGCTGCCTGGGGCGTACGGGCGCAGCGCTGCGCTGCATCTCGAGCAGGGTCTCGCGGTCCGGGGACTTGAACGGCAGCTGCCCGCAGATCATCTCGTAGAACAGCACGCCGAGCGCATATAGGTCGCTCTTGGGGCCGGCTTCCTCGCCGCGAGCCTGCTCCGGGGACATGTACTCGGGGGTGCCGAACACCGCGCCTTTCGGTGCGAGTCGCGGGTCGCGCGCGAGGGCGGCCAAGCCGAAGTCGAGGATCTTGACCGAGTCCTTCCGGCCACCGCGCGTGGTGAGCATGATGTTGTCGCTCTTCAGATCGCGGTGGACCACGCCCAGGTCGTGCGCGCGCGCGAGTGCTGCGCACATCTGTTCGAGAATGTCCACGCCTCGTACCAGCGGGAAGGCTCCGCGGGCGATCTCGCTCGAAAGCGAGACTCCCACCAGGTACTCCATCACCAGGTAGAGCTCGCCCTCCTCGGTCTCGCCGATGTCGTGGATGTCGACGATGTGCGCGTGATCGACTCGGTTGGCAGCCCGCGCTTCGCGCAGCATCCAGGCCCGCAAATGGGTCTCTCCGCGCAGGTCGGGACGGATGAGCTTGAGCGCAACCACCCGGTCGATCAGCACATGGCGCGCCCGGTAGACGACGCCCATTCCGCCTTCGCCAATGCGAGCTTCGAGCCTGTATCGGCCGGCGATGACCTTGCCCAGATTGGGATCCGTCGTACCCTTCGGCGAGACCGACATGGGGGGTTGCATCTGCTTCATGAAGGTTCAGCTCAGTGTTCGCGCATCGTCGAACCGAATGCGCATCGGCAGCCCTCGCGGAGAGCCCGATCCTCGAAGACCTGATGGGAGCCAACGATGCTAGCAGGGTTCTCGGGATGTCGGCACCCCTGTCCCCGCCCGCGTTCAGAACGTCGCCTGGAATACCGGGACGCGAACCTCGGCCTTCTGGTCCACGCCGTACTTCTTGACCTCGGTCGGCGTGTAGGTGGGCAACACCGCCACAGCCGGAACCCCGAGGCGCCATGCGCCGGCGTTCATGTCCACTAGGGATGTGGGAATGGGCTGGGGGGCTGCGGATGCTGCGGGAGCCGTGGTGGTCGTGGTGTCAGGGCCGGTAGGGGCAGCCGCAGGCGCCGGAGCCGTGCCCGCACCCGGGTTGTCTTCCTGATAGTCGGCCGGCGGCTTGTACGACGTGGCCTGGAGCAAGGCGACCGTGGTCGGGATGATGAAGGCCATGCCCGCGGCGAGCAGGTAGTACGACGGCTTGGGGTTATCCATGCCCTCGACGAAGTAGCCGCCGACGCCGCCCGCGGCCGCGCCAGCCAAGCCTCCGCCCAGATACGCCCACTTGTTCTGCACGCCCGCTGCGGCCTCGATCGCCACGACCAATTCGCCGCCCAGCAGCACGCCGCCCGTGATGCCCTTGCCGGTGGGATCGATTCCGGGTTCTTGGGCTCGTGCCGTGCCTGGGGTGCACACGAGCATCGACGCCGCGGCGCACGACACGAGTGCGATACTTCGAAGCATTCCAACCATGGTGGGCTTTCCGGTCATGTCTTCCCCTCCGCGCATGCAGGGTTCCTTGCTGGGTTTCGAAGGTGCCGCACAGTAGCACGTCCCGCGACTGAACACACTCGGCTCCTGACGTCGGCCAGGAAGCCGAAAAATACGTTGCCTCCCCTCACAATAGGGTCTAGCGCCCGATCCGAGATCCTCTTGCTGCCGCACCTGCTGCGCCGCCTCACCGTTTCCGCGATCACGGCCCTGGCTGCCGCCTTGTCCGTCGGACTCGTGGCTGCCGGCGTGCGCGTCCTGCCCTGGATCGCCTCGCCCTCGGTGCCTGCCCCGGTGATCCTGGTGTTTGTGCGCGTCCTTGCCCTCGCTACCGCCGAAGTCTGCCTGCTGCTCGCGGTTCCCATCGGGCTCGCCCTCGAGACCTGGCGACTGACCGCCGATCACTCCGTCCGCACCCTGCTGTCCATCGGGGTCCGGCCATGGACGCTGGCCGCTCACTCCGCTGCCGTCGCCGCGGCTCTTGCCCTTGTTTCGGCCGGCGTTTCATCGTCCTGGGGCACCGAGCTGCAGGCTCCCGGCACGCTGTCCAACCGTCTGCTCCAGGCTGGCCGCGACGTCTGCGCGTCGCGTCAGCCGGCATCTGTTCCCATGGTGGGCGTGACTTGGCTTTGCGTGGCTGGACGTGCTCGCCTGCTGGGCGTGACGGGTCACCCGCCGTCGCAGGTGGCGTGGAGCGCCTCGAACGCCAGCTTTGCCAGCGACCTGTCCAGCGCGTCGGTGTGGGAGCTGCGCGCCGCGCTCCGATCGGGAAAGGCCCAGCTGCGCGTCGAGCGCGCGAACGTGACAGGCTTTGCTCCCTGGCTTGCCCCTGGCGCCGGCAATCGCGTTTCGCGACCGCTCGTGTTCGCGATCGTCCTGCTGCTGTCCTCGGTCGTCGCATCGTGGTGCCTGGTCCGGTGGCCGGCCCGCTCGCGACTGGTGGCGTTCGTCGTGGGAACTGCCGGCCCTGTGGGCTTCCTGCTGCTCGCCCAGCGCCTGTTGGCGAGCTCGCTTCTGTCCTGCATCGGCGGCGCGATCGCTGTGGCTGTGTTGCTACCCGTGACGACGAGGCTGGTGTTTCGCAGTCCCGGGTTGTCCGCGCGGGCTGCAGGTGGTAGCTGACAGGCTGCACCCCGCGCCGAGGAGCGTGCAGATGTTCGGTCTTTCCCCAGCAAAACTGCTGCTCATCGTCCTGATCTTGCTGCTCATCTTCGGAGCGAGCCGATTGTCCGAGATCGGCAAGGGTCTCGGAGACGGCATCCGGAACTTCAAGAAGGGCATTCACGAGGACCAGCCGCCCTCCGACAAGGCGCTCAAGCGCAAGAAGAAGGACAAGAGCGAAGACTGACTCTTCCTTTGCGCACCTGGATTGGTATGGTGCGCAGTCATGAGCGCTCCCATCGGATTGGCAGTCACCCTTCGTGTTCGCATCGGTGCCGGAGACGCATATCAGCCATCCGGCGTCGTCGACCCGGCCCGCTTGCTCGGGTTGCTCAACGATGTTGCCACCGAGTTGATGATCCGACTCGACGGTGACGAGGGCATGCTTCGCTCCTTCGAGCGAGTGGAGTTGCTTGCACCGGTTTTCGTGGGCGACTTCATCGAGGCCACGGGGGTGCTCGCGAAGATCACGCCCACCACGCGGCAAGTCGCCCTGGAAGCTCGAAAGGTCATCACCTACGCACGCTCGCCGTCGTTGGCCCTCACGGCTGCCGATGCGTTGGCGTCGCCGCCGCTCGTGTGCCGTGCGCTGGCGACCTGCTCGGTCCCGCGGGCGCAGCAGAGGCGTCCCCGCATTGTTCTTCCCGCTCTGCCGCCGGTTCCCCAGCCGCCCGGCCGCCTGCCCGAGGGCAACGTGATCGTCACTCCGCCCCCGGACATCATCGTCACGCCTCCCCGGGAGACGCCGCCCGAAATCATGCTCTCCGCCTCGATTGTGGGCGCGGGGGTCACGCGCGATCACACGCCGCACGTGCCGGTCACTCCCGAAGAGATCGCCCAGGAAGCCAAGCGCTGCCACGATGCCGGTGCCTGCATGGTGTACCTCGGCATGAGCCCCGACGAACCCGTCGAGCGCGTGGGCGAAATCATCGCCGCCATCCGCGCGGCATCCGACGTGCTGGTGACGGTTTCCTCCATCGCGCCCGGGCCTTTCGACGCAGAGAAGCGTGTTGCCCTGGCCGGGGTGGGCGCCGACTTCGTCTCGCTCGCGACCGGCTCATTCAACTATGCGAACGCCGTCATCGAAACGCCTCGATCGTCGGTCCGTTCCACCGCGTTTTCGTTGCGCGATCGGTCGGTGAGGGCCGTTGCCGAATGCTACGAGCTCGGCCACCTCGACGAGGCCGTCTCTCTTGCCAAGGAAGGCTTGATCGGACGCCCGGCGTGTCTGCAGTTCGTCTTTGGTGTGCCGGGCGCCATCGGCGCGGCCGAAGAGACGATCCGATTCGTCGCATCTCGCGTGCCGAGCCAGGTCATGTGGTTCTTCGCCGGTGTCGGGCGTCATCAGCGCAAGGTCACCGAGCTCGCGGTCCGGCTCGGCGGCCACGTCCGCGCGGGCTTGGCGGACAATATCTATCTTCGAAAGGGCGTCCTGGCCGAGGGCAGCGCCCCGCTCGTGGATCGGCTCGCCGGCCACGCGCGATCCGCCGGCCGCGATCCCGTATCACCGGACCGCGCGCGCGAGCTTCTCGGGCTCGTCCCACCCAAGGCATCCGAACCCGAGCCTGTCGAGGTCGGGCCGTCGTCGGACCACGGTGCGCCTTCCGATGTAGCTGGGCCGACGTCGGATGCGGGCGGCGAGCCAGAGGGGTCGCCGATTTCTTGACCCTCGGCATGACAACCCGGTAGCGATTGCCGGGAGTGAGAAGCTCTTCGCCAACTCGACTCGCCGGACTGCGTCTGGCTGCATGGCTCGCGATTCCGGCGCTGGCGGCCAAGCTCTGTCTGCCTGGTCCACCCCCTGCCACCCTGGCGGGGCTGGCGAGGATGCTCGGCGATGCCGGACACTGCGAAGTCCAGCCGGGAGACTTCGTGTGGGAGCCCAGCCGCGGCGCGCTCCTCGACGCCGTCCTCGGCCGTCGTGTCATCTTCCTTGGTCGCGCGCAGTCCTCTTCCCCCAGGGATGTCTATCGCGCTGCCGTTCGGGTGACTCTGGAGGGACATCCGATTTCGGTTGCGCGGGTGGTGAACCTGAGCGATTCGCCGTTCGGCGATGAGCAGGGCCTGGTGGGGCGCGGGACACATGTCGCGTACGCCACGGTCGCGTTCGGTGCCGTCCAGCAGGTCACGCTACTCGACCTGGACGGTGCGCCTGGGATGGACGGCGACGGGTTGGTCGCGGGGCTGATGGCTCGTCTGACGAACCTTCAGGAAACCGGGTCGATGCAGGGCCTGGGGCACATGGAGGTGTCGGCCAACATCAAGGGGCAGACGGCCGCGCTCTCGCTCGGCGAGCGCGCGCTCTCGGTTTGCGTGGACGGTGGGCGATCGAGATTCGGCGTGGATCTTCGGGACGGCCGCTTGCTGGCGGCTCAGGGGATGCCGCAGAACGGCGCTTCATCGATCCTGGTGCCGCCGATCCGCAAGCCACCGATCATCTGGGCCGTGGACACCGTGCGGGCGGTGACGGGTCCCGAGCCGATCGCGTGGCTCGAAGACAAAGCGTTCAGCGCGCGCGACCTGATGAGAAAGGCTGGCTACCACGCGTTCGGCGGAGAGCCTTCGGACCAGGACAAGCTCCGAGCCGATTCGACACAGCCGCCTCCCCCTCCTGCTCCCGCTCGCCCTGTCGGCCCCGACGGGCTTGCGCAGGATGAATCGTGGCCGCCCCAGCACCTTCGAACGATCTGGGAGCAACCCGACCCGGGGGAGGGGGAGTGGCGCGCTCCGCATCGTGCCTTCCTTAAGAAGAACACGGTCGCGGGCGTCTCCCAACAGCCACCGCCCTACTTCATGGAATCGTTCGTTCGGCCGGATCCCGAGCGCCCCTACTCCAAGGTCCTGCTCGTCGCCATGGACACCAGACAGCTGCAGCTGGGCATGGAAGGCGGGATCGAAGATCCCAAGCCGCTGACGGGTGCTCGCGGGGAGGGGCGCATTCCGCGCGATCCGGCGACCCTCTCGCGCACCGTCGGGGCCTTCAACGGTGCATTCAAGACGACCCACGGCGAGTACGGCATGATGGTCAATCGCCGGGTATTGCTTCCGCCCAAGCCCGGGGCCGCGACGGTGATGATTCAGGACGACGGGCGTGTCGGTTTCGGCACGTGGCCTCAGTCGACCGAGATTCCCCAGAACATGCTGTCGTTCCGGCAGAACCTCGAGCCTCTGGTGGATGGCCAGCAGCTCAATCCCAGCAACCGCAAGGAGTGGGGGTGGGCTCTTCACGGCACGCACATGTTGACGCACCGCTCGGGGCTCTGCCTGACGAGCACGGGACAGATGGTCTACGCGTGGGGCGCCGAAGTGACAGGCGAGACACTCGGGCGGGCGATGATTCAGGCGGGCTGCGTGTACGCCATCCACCTTGACATGAACCCGCATCACACTGCCTTCGCCTACCTCGACGTGCGCAACACCGCGACGAAGGACTACGACGCGGAGCTGCTCACCCCCGAGATGGAGGTGATGCCGGACCGATTCATCTTGTGGTCGCCGAAGGACTTCTTTTACCTGACCTTGCGCGAGGAAGGCCCGCCCGATATCGACGGATGGCGGTTTCGCGCTGCGCAGGGGGCGCAGCCGTCGCCCGGGTGGCGGCCTGCAATCTGGTCGACCAGGACCACGACCGGCGGGGCAACGATTCGTGTCGATGTCGTCAATCCGAGCCGCGCGGCGTTCTGGCTTGGAGTGGGGCGCGGCGCGCGACTTGACGCTGGGGATAGGGGGCGTGTGCTGGCCGCGATAGAATTCCCTCTTCCCGAAGCTGGCGCGCAGAGCGGCGGCGGCAAGGGCAGCCACGCAGCCCAGGACGCAGTGGGTCCCGAGGCAAAGCTTTGGGTGGACGCCGAGGGACGTCTGGTGCTCTCGGCGCAGAGCGCAGGGGGAGGTGCTGCCGGTCTGATGCTTCCGGTCCTGAAGAACGGGTCCGTCTTGTCATCCCGTGCAAAACGAACCGAAGCGCGCCAGGACCGGTCGGCGTTGTGCGTGGACGCGGGGGGCCGCGCGTGGATCGCGAGGGGGCAGACCTCATCGTATGAACCGCTCGTGTCGACACTGAGCCGAACGGGCTGCTCGCTGGTCGTGGCGTTGGATTCGTCGGGCGCTGGCGGCGGAGCCCGGTTGCATCGGACCGGCACGGACGACCCGCCGGTGGATCGGTACGAGCATGGGGCGCTGTACGTGATGGCGAGGGTGGCGCAGCCCGAGGCGTTCGCCTGGAAGCCGTGAGAGGTCTTGGGCGCGGGGGGGGCTGCGGACCTGAACGTACGCGCGGGGCCATATTGACCCGAAATCTAGCGATGGGATGCCGCGAATCGGCTCCGTATCGGTAATCATTCCTAACTAATCAGCGGGTTAGATAGCGTAGATACGGGGACTCTCGTGACCTGCTTGGACGACCCATTTCCCCTAAACGGAAGGCCAGGAGGCTACTCCGAGTCGGGATCCGTATCCGGGTCAGGCTGGCGACGACCGGACGAACCGAGGTGGCGGGTGGATGGATGCGCGCCGGCGGAACGCTCGTTGGAGCCCGACACCGACGAGTAGATGGGTGCCTCACCGGGGCCGGATTCGTCGACCCAATGAGTTGTCGCGTTGCGGACGTCGAGGTGGACGAAGCTGCTGTTGGGGTAGTAGCCGACACCGACCCGGGTGAAGGAGTGGCAGTAGTCACGCAGCACGTCGTTGGGGATTCCCTCGACGTAGAAGTCGATGGCCTCGCCGTTGTTGTGGTGGGAGTGCTCCGAGTATCGGTTGGTGGTGGGTGGGCGATAGCCGCTGACAACATGGATGGTGCGGCCGCCGAAGTGGTCGCTGACCATCGTGAGCAGGGGCATCAAGCGCATGTCGGTGGGGTGGGTTTCGCCGGTGGAGTCGGAGACCAGGACGCGGTCGAGGTGCAGGCGCGCGGCGGGCAGCGGGCGTGCATGACCGTCGGTGAGGCGTCCGCTCCACGAGATGGCGCCACGAACGAGGTGGACGACGCCCGGGTGGGCGGGGCGAGAGGCGTAGCTCTTGGCGTAGGGTCTGGAGTCGGGGGAAGGCGTGCACGGCCGGCGCTCGGGGGCGATGGGTTGGGCGTCTGGGGGCAGTGGGACGATCAGGCAGGTGCCGGGGCGCAGGCGCGAGCCAGGGGCGAGGCCGTTGGAGTCCTGCAGAGCGTCGACGGAGCAGTGGTATCGCCGGGCGATCCGAGCGAGAGTCTGTCCCGCGGCGACCAGGTGAGTGGTTTCGGGGCCGTGCGAATGCAGGGGCGCAGTGCGGTCGGCGTTGGCGGTCTTGCTTGCAGGACGGGCGGTCGGAGGCGCGGACTCGTCGGGGATGACCAGGCGCATGCCGGGGCGCAGGTGTTCTCCAACCTTCAGGTTGTTGGCCTCGCGCAGGGCCTCGACGGTGACGTTGTAGCGCCGAGCGATCTTGGCGAGGGTGTGCCCCTGAGCCACGACGTGCGTGGTCTGCGCCGAGGCGTCGCGAGGGAGCGTCGATGCGGCGACGGTGGTCATCCAGGCCAGCAGGGCCAGGGCGTGTCGCAGGGAAAGACGCATCAAAGTCACGGCAGGCACGAGGGGGGAGGAGGTGACTTCATAGCGCCGGGGCTGCGGTGCGAAAAGCGGTTTTTTTTACCCGATCGCCCGGAGGGTGTCACACTTCGGGTACGCGGTCGAGTCGGTATCGCGCCGCGAGAACCCAAGCAGGTGAGCCAGGACGGTGGCTGATGTCAGAAGGCAGGAACCTGGTCGGAGTCGACATCGGATCGAGCTCGATCAAGGTCTGTGAGCTGAAGGAAGGGCGCAAGGGGCGAACGCTGGCGAAGGTCGCCTACGCGCCGATTCCGCCGCAGACGATCGTCGACGGTCACATCATGAACACGGGCGTGGTGACCGAGGCGCTGCTCAAGCTGTTTTCCGATGCCAAGATCACGCAGCGGAATATCGCGCTAGGTGTCTCGGGGCAGTCCGTGATCATTCGGAAGATCACGGTGCCGATGATGACGCCTGCGGAGCTGGACGAGCAGATCCAGTGGGAAGCCGAGCAACACATCCCGTTTGACATCAAGGATGTGCAGATTGACTACCAGGTGTTGAGGAAGCACCCGGACCGGGGGCAGATGGACCTGCTGCTGGTGGCTGCCAAGCGCGACGAGATCAACGACTACGCCCAATTCGCGCGGGAGGCGAAGCTCAAGCCGTTCGTGGTCGACATCGACGCCTTCTGCGTCCAGAACCTGTTCGAGGCGCTGCGGGGGATGCCTGCGGAGCGGACGGTCGCGCTGATCAACCTGGGCGCGAGCCTGTCGTCGCTGAACATCGTGGCGAGCGGGACCAGCGCGTTCACGCGAGACATTGCCAGCGGAGGCAATGCGATCAGCGAGGAGATCCAGCGTGAAACCGGCATGAGCTTCGACCAGGCCGAGGCCTACAAGTGCGGAGATCCTGCGGCGATAAGCGGCGCGGGCGGCATGATTCCGCAACAGGTGCAGCAGGTCATCGACAGCGCGTGCGACACGATCGCCGCCGAGATCCAACGTTCGCTGGACTTCTTTATGGCGACCAGCGGGGAGTCCAACATCGACCAGGTCTACGTCACGGGGGGGACGGGGAATCTGACCCCCTTGCGCAACGCCATCCAGCGTCGCGCTCGGACGCCCGTCGAGTTCTTCAACCCGGTGGACGGGCTCATCGTTGATTCGCGCCACGTACCGGAAGACATGCTGCGGGCCCGCCACGCGCAACTTGCGGTGGCCATCGGGCTGGGGCTGCGCAAGGAAAAGGAGAAGCGCGCGTGATTCGCATCAACCTGCTTCCCCAGAAGCGCGAGGCGCGCCGCGAGGCCGGCCAGGGCTGGCTTGTGGCGGTGATGATTCTCGTGCTGCTCGAGGTGGTTGTCCTGGCGCTGTACCACCAGCTCAAGCTCCAAGACCTGGCCAAGCAAAAGCAGATCAACCAGGAGCTCGACGCGCAGATCGCGCAGATCCAGTCGACGGTGAAGAACCACGACGAGGTGAAGAAGAAGCTGGCCGTGCTTCGCGCGCGGGAGGACGCGATCGCGAAGCTGCAGGCGGCGCGGTCAGGGCCGACGGCCGTACTTCTGGAGTTGTCGCGGATCATGACGACCGGACGAGGGCCCACCGTCCCAGAGGACGAGCTGCAGCAAAAGCGCAAGGACAGCCCGATGGACGTCTACAATCCTGGCTGGGACGCGCGACGACTCTGGCTGTCGTCGTACGTGGAGCACGAGCGCGTGCTGAAGATCGAGGGCTGGGCGATGGACGGGGAGGACGTGTCGGAGCTGGCGCGCAGGCTTGCGCTCTCCCACTACTTCAGCGATGTGACGCTGCTGCCCGGCAAGCGCGAGGTCGAGGCCGCTTCCAAGATGAACGTCGTGAAGTTCCAGCTTCAGGCGAAGGTGAGGTACTGAGATGGCCGCGAAGGGGCAATCGGCGCTGTCCAAGCTCCCGACCGCCGCGAAGGTAGGCGTGGGAGTGGCGATCGTGGCGCTGGTCATGGTCGCGTACTTCATCGTGTTCTACAGCGATGTTTCTGGAGCAATCCGCTCGGAGCGGGCGCGCGAGACGGAGCTGCGGAGCAAGCTGGCGGACCAACGCAAGATCGAATTCGCCTACCATCAAGACCTCGCGGAGCTCAACGAGCGCACGCAGCGGCAGCGGGAGCTGAGCAAGGTGCTGCCGGACGATGCGTCCTATCCGGCGTTCTTGTCGGCTCTGCAGGGCGTTGCCAATGTCTCCGGGGTGACGCTGCTGGGGTGGTCGCCGATGGAGCAGAGTCCGGAGCAATTCTACGCAAAGGTGCCGATGAAGCTGGAGCTGTCGGGCCGATTCCACCAGATGGCGAAGTTCTTCGCCGGGGTGGGGCAGCTCGACCGGATCATCAACATCAGTGAGATCAAGCTCAGCGATCCGAAGGTGGAAGGGGATTCCGTGGTCGTCAAGGCGGAATGCATTGCAACGGCCTTCCGCAGCCTGCCGGTCACCCCTGCGGGCGCCGGCCCGGCCGCACCTCCGGCAGGAGGCCAGAAATGACAAGGTCTCGCCAGATTCTGCTCCTCGTGCTGCTGGCGGCCGCGCCCGCGCTGGGATTCGCCTGCAACAGCACCGAAGTGTCCAACGCGCCTCCACCGCCGCCACCACCACGCGGCGCAGCGCCGGCCGCGTCCGCCTCCGCGTCGGCCGCCTCGTCGGTGACGACCCCCGCGTTCCGCGAGGAGGACTTCGTGGAAACTGAGCAGAGCCGCGACCCGTTCCGCTCCTTCGCGTCGCTGTTCGCGGAGGAGGCGAAGGCCGCCGCGACGCCGCAGCGGGAAGTGTTGATTGACCGCTACGCCATCGATGACCTCAAGCTGGTCGGGATTGTGACGGGCGGAGCCGAGCCTCGTGCCATGCTGGTGGACCCGACGGGAACCGGCTGGATCGTGAGGCGGGGCGACTACGTGGGCAAGGCCGAAATGGTCAAGGGAACTGGACCGCGCGCCGCGGAATACGAGCTGAACTGGCGCATCGAGCGTGTGCGCGACGGCGACGTGGTGCTGGTCCGGGAGGACCCGGCCCATTCCGACGTTCCGCCGGCAACCCGGATTCTTCCGCTGCGCACCGACGACGACGAAAATCAGCTTGCGGGCAAGAAGTAGAGCCGCGGCGCCGCGCCGGGGCTCATGGGAGGCAGCCGGCGGCGGGACGCGCGCGAGCCCGTGCCGCGGAGGCCTGCATGGGAGTTGGGCGCGCATGGCCGTGGCCAGGCGGGACCGCTGCGCGTCGTGCGGCCGGGTGCGACCGGCGTGCGTCGCGGAGCCTACGCAGCGGCTCGCGGATCGCAGCGGCTGGGAGGGCTCCGGCGGCATTCTTGTTGTCATGAATTTGGTTTCCAAGGGGCGGGCAGGCTACGATCGCCCCAACTTGAAGCCTGGGTCGTGCCCGGAGGCACGGCCTGTCGCGCGGGAGCTGGATGATGAGGTTGTCTCGAAAAGCGTGGTCCTGTTCGGTCGTAGCAGCGATGTTGTTCGCGGCCGCTGCAACCTCGGCTCCGGCCGCGTTTGCCCAGCAGGCTCCGCTCAATCACATCCAGAGCGTCGTCGTTCAGCCCGTTGGCGCCGGTGCGGACGTGGTCGTGGAGGGAACCAGCACTCCCATCTACTCCGCTCAGCTGGCTGCCGGCGGCAAGCGCCTGATCGTCGACATCGGCGGGTCGGATGTCACCACGACGATTCCTGCACAGACCCAGGCCGTGGGCGTGCTGGGCGGCGTGGTGGCGCAGGTCTATGACACGCCCGCCGGCAAGACGACGCGAGTGTTCGTCCAGATGCGAGAGGCCTGCCCCTACCGCATCCGCGCGGAGCACAACCGGCTCGTCATCAGTCTGCAGCCCGGACCTGCCAGCGCGAGCGGCGGGGCTCGTAGCGCTGCCGCCTCGGACAAGCCGTCGCATGCGGTTTCCGACGGGGCTCTTCAGCTGAGCGACGTGCGGTTCAAGCATCAGCAACGCAGCGATCAGGTCGTGCTCGTGTTCGACGGCAAGCCGATCTTCACGGAGACGACGCCGCGACCGGGCCTCGCGCGGATCGTGGTGCGCAATGCGACGCTGGCTCGCAGCCAGCAGAGAACGTTGGATGTCACAGCATTTGCCGGCTTGGTGCACTCCGTGTCGTCCTACCAGTCCGGCGACCCCTCCCGTGGCGAGATTGTCATCGAGGCCGAGAAGGACGAGGCGGCCGTGTCCTCCGCGTCTGTCGACGGCTCGTCGCTGGTCTGGACATTTGCCCGCCCGCTCGACATGTCGTCCTCGCTGACCGGGGTGGCGTCGGACGGCGGCGCTGCGCGCCGGACGCGCACGGTGGCGCGGGAGCCGGACTTTGCGGGGGACGCGCCGGCACCGACGAGCGCGGTCGAGGCCGAGGAGAGCGAGACGGAGGACTCGGAAGCGGGCGCGTGGCTGCCGGGCAGCACGCTGGCCCAGCAGCGCAACCAGAATACGGCGACCTATCGCGGGCGCCGAATCGACTTGGATCTGAAGGACGCCGACATCCACAACGTGCTGCGCCTGCTGGCGGACGTGGGACACGTCAACATCATTACGGCCGACAACGTGAGTGGCCAGGTGACGATTCGGATGCGCAACGTGCCGTGGGATCGGGCGCTGGACGTGGTGCTGCAGGCCAAATCGCTTGGCATGGAGCGGGACGGCAACGTGCTGCGGGTTGCACCCCTGGCGGAGCTGGAAAAGGAGCGGGAGATGGCGATCCAGCGCCGCAAGCAGGAATTCCAGCTGCAGCCCGTGGAGACACGATTGGTGCCGGTGTCCTACGCGCAGGCGTCGGACATCCAATCGCGGGCGAAGGATCTGCTGTCCTCACGCGGTTCGATTGCCGTCGACGAACGCACGAACATGCTGATCGTGAGAGACATCCCGGGCAACCTCAACCAGGTAGAGGAGCTGGTCCGGTCCCTGGACTCGCAGACGCCGCAGGTGCTGGTGGAGGCCCGCATCGTGGAGGCCACGAGCCGGTACTTGCGGGACATCGGCGTGCAGTGGGGCGGCGACGCGACCTTCTCGGCGGCAACGGGCAATCCGACGGGGCTTGCGTTCCCGTCGAGCATCGGCGTGGCGGGTGGTGCGGATGACGGGCAGGGGCCCACGGCAGGACTGTCGCCGTTCTCGCGAACGGTGCAGAATCCGAACTACGCCGTGAACCTGCCGGCGGCGGTAGGCACCGGGGCCGGTGGTGCGGTGGGCATCACCTTCGGACACATCAACAACACGTTCAACCTGGCGCTGCGCTTGTCGGCGGCAGAGACCAGCGGCATGGTGCGCATCATCTCCAGCCCTCGGGTCCTGACTTTGGACAACAACGAGGCGACGATCTCCCAGGGCACGCTGATTCCGTTCTCCCAGGTCAGCGCGATGGGCGTGCAGACGACCTTCCGCGAAGCGAAGCTCGAGCTGCGCGTCAAGCCGCACGTCACCGCGGACGGTAGCGTCGCGATGCACGTCAAGGTCAACCGCGACGAGCCGGACTTCACGCAGACCTCGGCGCGCGGCGATCCCACGATTCTCAAGCGCGAGGCCGAGACGAACCTGCTGGTGATGGACGGGCACACCGCGGTCATCGGCGGCATTTTCACGCGCAACACGGGGCGCAACCTGGACCAGGTGCCGTTCTTCGGGGACATTCCCCTGCTCGGCCTGCTGTTCCAGCGACGTCGGTCGAGCGACGCGCGCGGAGAGCTCGTCATCTTCATCACACCACGCATCGTGAACCGGGCCGAGGCATTGGGCCGCTGACGATGGCGCCCGCTTACGGGCGGACGTGCTAGCATCCGCTGCGTGGCAGCACCGCAACCCCATCCGATGGACCGGGATTCGGCGGGGGACACGAGGTCCCTTTCCGACCGGTCCGTGGTGCGGCAGGCGCCCGGGTCCAAGTCGACGGCAAGGGAGTCGGTCGCGGATCTCCTCGAGGAGGGGCCGCGGTCGGTACGGCCGGTGCCCATGGTGCCGCTGCAGATCTCCAGCAGCAAGGTGCGCAGCTACCGGTTCGTGAGGGCCTACTACGCCACGTTCGTCGTGGTGTTCAGCTATCTGTGGCTGTCGACGGGCCGCAGGATGCTGGGGGACGCGTGGTACCTGCAGCGGATGGCCGCCGCGCACAAGCGCAACGCCCGGCGGGTCGAGAACACCGTGATAGCGTTGCAGGGCTTGTTCATCAAGGTCGGGCAGCTGCTGAGCATCATGGCGAACTTCCTGCCCGAGGAGTTTCGTTCCGGCCTCGAGCGGCTGCAGGACGCGGTTCCGCCGCGACCCTACGCGGAGATCGAGGAGCGTATCCGGCAGGAATTCGGGCGGCAGGTGGATGAGGTATTCGACGGATTCGAGCGGGTTCCGTTGGCGAGCGCCTCGCTCGGACAGGTGCACGAGGCGAGGCTGAAGGACGGCCGCCGGGTGGCGGTCAAAGTGCAGCACAAGGACGTAGACGAGATATGCCGGCTGGACCTGAAGACGATCCGACGGATCATGGGGATTGTGAGCTTCTTTTTCCCCATTCGGGGACTGGATCTGTACTACCACCAGATTCGCGAGATGATTTCGCGAGAGCTGGACTTCGGGCTCGAGGCGCAGAACATCGAGCGAATCGCCGCGAACTTCCTGCATGACGACGGGGTGAGCTTTCCGCGGGTGGTGCCCGCGCTCTCGACGGGGCGCGTGCTGACCACCACGTTCCTGGAGGGCGTGAAGATCGGCGACCTGTCGGGGCTCGACGCGGCGGGGATCGACCGCAAGGCACTGGCCCGCAAGATCGTGCGCACGTACTGCCAGATGATCTTCGTCGACGGCGTCTACCACGCGGATCCCCATCCGGGGAACCTGATGGCGGGAGCCAACGGGAGCTTGATTCTGCTGGATTTCGGCGCCGTGGCGGAGCTGTCGCCCGAGATGCGGGAGGGCATTCCCGAGTTCCTGGAAGCGGTCATGCGCCGCGACACCGAGCGCCTGGTGCGGTCGATGCGCAAGATGCGTTTCCTCTCCACGACGTCGGACGCCGAGGTGGCGGAGAAGATCATCGAGGTACTGCACAACAGGTTCCAGGACGAGGTGAAGCTCGAGAGCTTCAATCTGAAGGACATCAAGGTCGATCCCCAGCGCGGTTTCGAGAACCTGTTGGATCTGCGCAAGATGGATATCGGGCTCAAGGAGCTCTCCGGGACGTTCCAGGTGCCCCGGGACTGGGTCTTGCTGGAGCGCACGCTGCTGCTGCTGACGGGGGTCTGCACGCAGCTCGACCCGCAGATGAACCCGATGGATGTGGTGCGGCCCTATCTGCACGAGTTCGTGCTGGGCAATCGCGACTGGACCCAGATTGCGCTGGAAGCCGCCAAGGACATGGCGATGCAGGCCGTGCGGCTGCCCGAGCAGCTGCACAAGTATCTCAACAAGGCCGTGCGCGGGGAGCTCGAGGTGCGCGTACGCGGCATCAGCGAGGGCAGCAAGCTGATCTACCGAGCTGCGCGCCAGCTGACCTATGCGGCTACGGGAATCGCATGCGGGCTGGCGTCTCTGCAGCTACACTTGGCCGGACAGCATCAGCTCGCCTCCTACTGTCTGGCCGGTGCCGGCGCCATGGCCGTGCTGTTCGTGCTGTCGTCGATTCTCGCCAAGCTGCCCAAGCGATAGCCCTATACGCGCGAGTTCCTACCGGGATTGCTCGGCCTTCCGTTGCCGCAGCCGCCCGTCCGCGTAGAGGCCTAGCGTACGAACCGCGGCATCGGCGGAGCGGAACGTGGGGACCCCGCTCTCCTCGAGCAGGCGTGCCATTGGGTCGAACAGCAAGCCGCTGTCGATGCACGCCGCCACGGGCTTGGCGGAGGACGACAGCACGCGCGCCAGCCGATTGGGCAAGCTGCCCGTGCCGAGGATCGACTGGCTCTCGGGAACACCGTCGGCCAGCGTTGCCATCGCGGGCGTCAGCGGTACCGACGCGCACAGAACGATGTCGACCTCGGGGTCGTCGAGGAACGCGCGGACGACGTCTTCGTGGGTCTGGTCGTTGGCCATGGGGGTGATGTCGAGCGGGTTGCGCACGTCGACGAGGGCGTCGAGGCGCCCGTCCGCCAGCACCTCGCGGAGTCGATCGCGCGTGTCGTCGCGCAGGGATGCGAGGCGCAGATCCCAGCCGTCTCCCCGGACGCTGTCCGCAATGCCGACAGCTTCGTAGCCGGCGTTGGACATGGCGGCCAGGCGCCGGCCGGACCATTGCTTGGCGCCGAGGAGCGAGGATATCTTGAGCAAGTCGAGATACTCCTCGAACGTGCGGGCGACAAACGCGCCGGAAGCACGGACGATCGACTCGCAGACATCGTATTCGCCGGCCAGGGAGGCGGTGTGCCCGCTCGTGGCGGACTTGCCCTCGGTCGTCCTTCCTGCCTTGTAGAAGACGACGTCCTTGCCCGCGGACACCGCGTCTCGCGCCGCGCTGGCGAACGCGAGCCCGTCGGCGTCCTTGAACCCTTCGACGTAGACCGCGATGGTCTGCAGGGCAGCGTCGTCGGTCATGTAGCGCAGATAGTCGGTGACGCTCAGGTCGACCTGGTTGCCCGTGGAGACCGCGTAGCGGGGGCTGAGCCAGGCGAGCTTGGACATGCGACTAATCATGTATGCGCCGCTCTGGCTCAGGAACGCGACGTTGCCCTTGCCGTCGGCACGCAGGGGCAGCTTGTTGGTGGGAATGAACAGGGTGTGATAGCGGCCGGGGCGGGAGACGATTCCGAGGGAATTCCCCCCATTGATGACGAACGGCCTGGCCAGCCCGCGAGCGCGGCGGACTGCCCCCTTGATGCGCTCCTCGATGGTCTCGCCTCCAGCTTTCTCGCCGAGCCCGCCGGTGATGAGAATGACTCCGACCGCCCGGTCGTGCTCCACGATTTCGTCCATCAGGTCCGCCACCTGCTCGGCCGTCACGGCCAGGACGAAGACGTCCACGCGCTCGGGCAGGTCGCGGACCGTCGGTACGCAGCGCACGCCGTCGAGCTCGGCAGCGCCCGGGTGAACGACATAAGCGTGGCTGTGGTCGAAGCCCGCCTCGAGGACGTTGCGCAGGATGATGCGGCCCATGTTCAGGGCCTTGGTCGACACACCGATGACGGCGATGCTCTTGGGCTGCAGCAGCGATGGGAGCGAGTCCCGAGGGCGGGCGGGTGGCAGCTCGCGGCTCCGTCTGAACTTCAGCAGGCCGTCGAGCGCGACGAGGCGTCCGGCGGCGGCGGCGAAAGGATTGACCTCCAACTCCGTGACGGTCCAGCTATCGGCGCTTCGGCCGTCCGAGCCCAGCGCCAGGGCGATCTGCCGGAACGCGTGGAGAACGTCGACGATCGCGTCGTCCTGGACCAGGGGGCGAGCTTCGCGAGTCAGCCCCGCCAGCCGGCGATAGGCCAAGGTGGGGCGCATGACGTCGAGCAGCGCGTGCTCGTCGAGCAGGATGGGGCTGGCCGAGACGACGGCGAGGCCCTTCTTGGAGGCAGCGCCGAGCAGCTCGGTATCGACGCCGCCGACGCCCAGGGTGAGGACGGGGCCGAACTCGCGGTTGTGGCGCAGGCCCACGAGCAGCTCGGAGCCCGGGCCCTTTCCCTCGAGAGAGACGCGCTCGACAATCATGAAGCCGAGGATGCTGGCGCGGACCTCCCGGGCGAGGTCGGAAGGGTCGGCGCTAGCGGGCGTTGCGGCGTGCGTGGCGTGATGGCGAGCGATCCATTGGGCGAACCGCGCGGGGATCTGCTCGAGCATCGACTGCATGGCAGCGCGGACGGCATCCGGACGGGCGGGCACCAGCACGACGCCGCCCACGTCGGTCTTATGAGCGATACGCTCGGAGATCACCTTGACGACGACCTGGTCGCCGCCGAGGGCCCGCAGGGCGTCGGCCGAGGGCGGCTCGTTGGGTGCAAGAACGAAGAAGCGTGGCACGGTGCAGCCAGCGGCTTGCAGGAAGCGATAGACCTCGTGCTCGAGCAGGGAAGAGCGCCCTTGCGCGGCAGCGTCGTCCAGAATCTGAATCAGGGCTTCGTGCATGAAAGGAGTCCTTGGAAGGTGGAGGGAATGCCGGGGCCGGCCGGCGCAGCGGGCCAGCGGTGGCACGGGCGGCTCACGGCTTGGAGGCTTGGAACAGGAGCGCAGGGAGCTGATCGGGAGTTGGCGACCCGGCATTCAAAACGGCCGCGGGCACCTCGGGGCGACCGGCGAATCGGCCGTGGGCGCTGGAAGCCAGCAGCTCGCGCACGGAATTGCCCAGGGGGCCGTCGAACACCGCCTTCCAGCGGCTGATCGCGTCGTCGTGCAGCACGCCGCCGTCGACGCGGCCCACGAGCACGCGTGCGGCGCGGCTGGGGATGCCGGCAGCGAGGCAGGCGCGATACGCGGCGCCGGCAGCCTTGCCGGAGCGGAAGGCAGCGATGTTGGTGGCCTGGATCTTCTCGCCCTTGGCCCGAAAAGCGTCGAGAATGCCTTTCTCGAGCAGCTCCTCGGGCAGAGACAGATAGGGGCTCGCCGCGCCCAGAATGACCATGTTGGCCGCACGCGCGCTGCCTGCCGCCCGGGCGAGCTTCTCGGCGGGGATGAGCGTATGGCTGGGCAGCGCCGCGATGGCATCGAGTATTCGCTCCACGTCGGCGTAGTCCGGTATGTTGATGAAGGGCTCGGTGGCGCTGACGACCGTGCCGGTGGGGGACAGGAATTCCACGTAGCGCAGGCTCTCGAGGGGCTCGATGGACACGATGATGTCGCAGCGTCCCTTGGGCACCAGGTCGCTGTGCAGGGGCATGTCGGACACGCGCAGGTGCGACTGCACGGCGCCGCCGCGCTGACTCATGCCGTGGACCTCGGCCTGCTTGAAGAGCAGGCCGCGTTCGAGCGAGGCCATGTCGATGACGTACGAGATGGACACGATGCCCTGGCCGCCGACGCCCGCGAGGATGATGTTGGTCTCCATGGGTTTTCTCTCCACGTTGTCGAGGCGGCAGCGCCCCGGCCATGATTCGTCAAGACAGCGTCATTTCTTGGCAGCAACGATGCATTCGCGTGCGGCGATGATGACGGACAATCCATCGTAGGCAATTTCCTTGCGGATGATGTCCGTATTGCGCTCGCGATTCTTACGGTGGACTTCGAGCCTGTGCACGTGGGCCGGATCGACGCCCAGGCCCTTGACGATACGCACGATGTCCTCGCCGCTGGCCATGGTGTCCTGGCCGCCGGTCATGGCGACGGTGGAGTTGTCGAGGATGAAGACGGTCATCGGCAGGTTGCGCTTGGCGGCGCCGATGAGGGGCGTCATGCCTGAGTGAACGAAGGTGGAGTCGCCGATCGTGGCGATGGCGGGCCGAAGGCCGGCTTCGGCGGCGCCCATGGCCATGCTGATGCTCGCGCCCATGTCCACGCACGAGTGGGCGGCTTGGTAGGGGGGCAGGGCGGCGAGCGTGTAGCAGCCGATGTCTCCGAAGACCCTGGCCCCGGGGTTCTCTCCGAGCAGCTCGCTGATGATATTGTACGAGTCGATGTGCGGGCATCCGTCGCACAGACGCGGCGGACGTCCGGGCAGCTCGAAGCTCGGCGCCTGCTGCCTGGGCCTGGCCGGCTTTCCCAGGACCGCACGCACGATGTCCGGATCGAGCTCTCCGGTGCGGGGAACGAGCCCGTCGCGCCGCCCGCGGATCTTCTTGCCCATGGGTGCGTCGAGAAGGCCGCGGACCATGTCCTCGATAACGGGATACCCCTCTTCGATGATGACGAGCTGGTCGACGGCGTCGAGCAGCTTGCGGACGAGGCCGGGGGGGAGGGGATAGGTGCCAATGCGAAGGTAGGAGGGAATCGGTTCGCCGGGCTCGAAATTATCGAGGAAGTAGTTGGCGGCCACGCCGGAGAGGAGGTAGCCGGTGCGTCCCGCCGCGGGGTTGAGCACCAGCTTGTTGAAGGGATTGCTTTCGGACCAGCCGACGATATCGGGCTGTTTGCGAGTGAGCTTGTCGTAGCCCACGCGGGCATTGGACGGCAGCAGGGTCCACTGGGCCGGGAACTTCGTGGGCTCGAGGGGGTTGGCCGGACGACGCTCGCCGATCTGCACGCCGCTGCGGCTGTGGGCGAGCCGGGTCACGAGCCGGAGCATCACGGGCACCTCGATGCGCTCGGACAGCTCGAAGGCGGCACAGGTCATGTCGTAGCATTCCTGCTGCGTGGCCGGCTCGAAGCACGGGATGAGCGCGAAGTGCGCGTACACGCGGCTGTCCTGCTCGTTCTGGCTGGAGTGCATGCCGGGATCGTCGGCGACCGCGACGACCAGGCCGCCTTTGACGCCGGTGACGGCCGAGTTCATAAACGGGTCGGCGGCGACATTGAGGCCAACGTGCTTGAACGAGACCAGCGCGCGTCGTCCGGCGTAGCTGACGCCGAGGGCCTCCTCGAAGGCGACCTTTTCGTTGGCCGACCATGCGTAGGACACGCCTCCCTCAGCTGCGCGAGGCATTTTGTGCGTCTCGCGACGGATGAACTCGAGGATTTCGGTGGCGGGCGTTCCCGGATAGGAGAAGGCTCCGCTGAGGCCGGAGTGAATTGCGGCGAGGGCGACGGCTTCGTCGCCAAGCAATGGACGTCGTTGCATCGGTCCTCCGTGAGGTCGCCAAGGGCGTCGCGCGCGTGCAATGGGGCGCGGACGCACATCGATCGAGCGGCCGGACGAGAGGACCTATAGTCGCGCCGGGGGGGGAAGGAAAGGGGGTTCGGGAGCGAACACGACGGCGAACGTGCACGAAATGGCCGCTCTTGTCTCCAGACTACGGTGACGCCGCCGGGACGCGGTCGCCGTTGAGTTGCGCGCGCGCCAGGCAAGTCGGAGCATGAGCTGGATAGCGAGGATTCGCCGAGCGTTCGCGCGTCGCAGGCCGGGCTCGACCTATCGGAGGCCGAACGAGCGTCAGTCCAGGCGCTCGATGACGGCCACGACATCGGGCGGCGCGTTGGCGGCGACGTCGCGCAGCTTGTCCGGGTCGAAGCACACCAGCAGGCTGTCTTCGGCGGCGACGAACGTGCCGTCCGTGCGAATGCCGTGCAACGAGTCGCGAAGCCCGATGAAGGAGTCGGCGCGCAGGACGCGGCGATCCGAGTCGTCTGCGGCGTATTCGACGGAGCCTTCGGCCACGAGGTAGACGACGGACGGGATCTCGCCGGGCGTGTTGAGCAGCTCGTCCTGCTGCGCGTGGCGGATCTCGGTGACGCACGACAGGATGCGGTCTCGCATGCGCGCGTCGAGCGTTTGAGTCGTCTCGTGCATGGAGAAGAAGGAGTCGAGGCGGTGCAAGGCGCGGGCACCCTCGAGCCGTGTGCGCAGGATGGGCATCGCGTCGCACAGGTCGCGAAGCCGGGCGCCATCGAAGCTCCAAAGTGTGGTAACGGACTCGGCCTTGACGGTGGCGGTGCAGGTGGACCCCGGAGCGCCGAGCACGCTGGTCTCGCCGAGCAGGCTACCGGGGAAGCTGCAACGCACCAGACGCGAGCCGCCCTCGGGCGTCTCGAGGCGGATCGACAGGATGCCCGACTTGATGACGAACGCGCGGAGGGCCTGTGCGCCCTCCTGCAAAACGATCTGACCCTGAGTCAGGGTCAAGGGCGTGGCCAGCTCCTCGATGCGGGCCAGGTCCGCTTGGGACAAGCCGGCAAACACGGGCGCCTGGCCCAGGTGCTCGATCGGGTGGACCCGCCGACGCGACAGATCGAGCAGATGCTTGAGGGCGTGCGAGGCGAACTGCTCCTCCCCCAACACCCGGAGCGCGATGCTCGCGACCAACTCGAGCGCGCGAATCTCGGAGCGATCGGCGAATTCGCGGCCGGCCGCTTCGAGGTACTGGAGCGCGAGATCCTTGTGGCCGAGGCGCAGCTCCACGTCGGCCATCTCCGCCAACGTGTAGCGACGGCTCTCGTCGTCGGACAGCAGCTTGGGGAGCAGCTCGCGCGCGGCTTGCAGGTCTTCGGCGCGTTCGGAGGCCTTGAGCTTGCGCACCTGCTCACGCACATTCGGGGTCTCTCCGAGCGCGCCGAGGGCGTCGTCCAGGTCGTCGCCCATCTCGAAGGTCAGCTCGGGTCCCGGCTCTTCGTCGGTGGTAGCCAGGTCGGCAAACAGATCGCCGGCGCCATCCGCCGGTTGCGTCGACGGCCGCATCGACGGACGAACCGAGGGATGCACTTGCACGATCGCCTCGACGAGCGTGTCGACGCTGCACGTCTCGATGATCCGACCGTCCTCGTGCACCACGACCTGTCCGACGGGCACCTCGCCCCAGCGCGTGGGGCAAACCAGATCGCCGCGCCAGGTTCGTCCCGACGCCCGACGCACGACCGAGACCTCGCGAAGCTCGAGCACATGTCCGAACTGCTCGCGGACGTGGGCGGACATGAGCGCGCGGGCCTGGTCGCTATCCATCGGCCGGATGCTAGCATGCCGCCGGTTCGACGTGGGTCGTCGGAGCGTGGGCGACCAGCGGCTGGCGCCACGCACGCAGCCCTACGATGCGGTCCGGCCGAAGCGCACGAACTTGTCGAGGAAGGCCTCGATGCGATCGAGCATGTCGCGGCGATGGGCCGGCTGGCGGAAGCCGTGTCCTTCACCCTCATAGGTGGTCAGCTGCGCTACGCCGCCTTGTCTTGATATCGCCTGGGCGAAGTCGACCGACTGTTGGTACGGCACGGCCTTGTCGTCGGTACCGTGGAACAAGAGCACCGGCGCCCGCACGCGCGAGACGTGCTGGATCGGAGAGCGCGCGCGCCAGGTGGCGGCAGCTTGGGGCAAGGGCCCCACCAGCCAGCTCTGGTAGGGGCGTTCGAAGCGGTGGGTGGCCTTGGCGGCGTCGTACAGGTCGGCCAGCGGGTACATCGCGACGCCCGCGGCCCAGAAGTCCGGATCCGTTGCGAGGCACATCAAGGCCGTGTAGCCCCCCGAGCTGCCGCCCATCACGACCAGCCGCGAGGGATCCGCGATGCCCCGGTCCACCATCGCCTGCGCGCCGGTCCGAGCGTCTTCCACGTCGACCATGCCCCAAGCACCGCGCAGCAAGTCCTGGAACGCACGGCCTCGCTGCGTGCTGCCCCGGTGGTTGACCGCCAGGCACGCATAGCCGCGGGTCGCGAAGAACTGGGCCAGCGGATCCCAGCCCAGCTCTGCGCACGAGGTCGGGCCACCATGGATCAGCACGACGAGCGGCGTCCGGTCGACCTCTGCCAGTCGGGTGAGCACGCCTGAGATCTGCGTGCCGCCCGCTGTCTCCCAGCGCACCAGCTCGGCGCCGGCAAGCCGCGTCGAGCTCCAGAGCCCCACGGCAGCACTCACGCGCGCCGATTCGGCGGTCGGCTCGCCTCGTTCGCCCAGCTCACGCATCCACAGCGTGGGACGCGAGGCAGGCGAGGAGCCCACGTAGGCCAGGCGCTGCACGCCATTGCGGTCGCGCGCAGCACACATCGACGAGATGCTGCGGCATGCGCTCGGCAGCACGCTGGCCTGTCCCGAGGCAAGCTCGACACGCAGCAACGTGGCGACGCCCTCGTGCCGCGAGATCGCGAGCAGCGACTCGCCGTCTTGCTCGAGCGCCATGGGCATCATTCGCTGCACCCAATTGGGCGACCCGATTTCGCCCTCGAGCCGAGCGACGGCGTGCCGCTCGCCGCTGTCGAGATCCAGCACCCAGGGAGCGCGCGTGCCCGACTCGTCACTGACGAACAGCGCCTTGCGTGGATCGGGGTGGGCGATTGGGAAGGCGAGATGCGCCTCCGCGGCAGCGACCGTGGTCACCTCGGCGGGGAGAGCCTGGTGGAGCTGTTCGCACTGACCCAACGGGGTGCGGAAGCGAACGATGCGAAGCTCGGAATGAACCCACGGCATCTGATCGCCGTGCCACGTCTGGAATGCGAGCCAAGAGCCGTCGGCGCCAAAGACCGGATCGCACGAGAACGCGAGGCAACCCGGCATTCGAACCAGATCGGTGCCTTGCAAGTCGGCCAGGAATACCGCCGCCTCGTCGTCGCGATCGGCAACGAAGGCCAGGAATCTGCCGCAGGGCGAGAGCACCGGGGCACCCACCGCGCCCATCACCGGTGTCACCGGGGCCTGATCCCCTGTCCCCAGATCGAGCCTGTGGACGCGCCCGTCTCGCGCTGCGTACACGAGCGCGCTGTCCGACACGGCGAACAGCCCGCCGCCATACAAGACGCCTGCCGACGGTTCCGGGGTCGTGGTGATCGTTTCCACCAGCCCCGAGCCCACGTCGAGCCGTGCGATGCAGGTCGAGCCGCCGTCCTGCAAGGCGAAATAGAGCGAGGAAGCGTCGCGCGAGAACGTGGGCTCGAGGATGCTGCGGCCCAGGAAGACGCGGTCGGAGGGGAAGGACACGCGCTCGGCGCGGGCGGGACGGTAGGGATCCATGGGGCGCACGATAGCGCCGGAAGGTCCAAGGCAGAACGGGGGAGGCGGGCGCGGTGGTGTCATGGCGTGGGGGCACGCAGCGCCAAGGCTGCGCGAGCGGGGCAGCAGGGCAGGGCGTGCGCTGCGCGAAAGCCAGATTGGATGCGATGGCCGCGCGGGTGCGGGAGGCTTCGCTGATCGGTTGCCATGCTGGCCAGCCACCCAAGCGAGGGGTAGGCTAATGGGCAGCAAGTGGGCGCCCTGTGGGGACGACCAGGAGGCAGCCGTGCGGCAAGAGGTTCCGTTCGTGATCACGATCAGCCGGCAGCTGGGCAGCGGCGGCGCCTGCATCGGACGGAAGGTCGCGACGGAGTTGGGCGTGCACTACGCGGATCGCGACATCCTCGAGCGCGCGGCGCGGTCGCTGGACGTGTCGGAAGCGCATGTGGAGGCGTGCGAGGAAACGGCACCGTCATTCTTCCAGAGCGCACTGTCGGCCTATTCGCTTGGTGGACCGGACTGGGTGTGCATTGCGCCCCTCGACGTACCGAGCTACGTGGAAGTCCGCGAGGCGGAGTCGCGGGCCGTGCTGGAGCTTGCGGCGGTCCGCAGCGCCGTGATCGTCGGACGCGCGGGGTTCCATCTGCTCCGCTCCCATCCGCGCCATCTCAGCGTGTTCCTTCACGCGGACCTCGCGTTCCGGGTTCAGCGAATCCAGGAGATCTGCGAGCTCTCGCCGCAGCGGGCCCTGGCGCGTATCGAGGAGACGGAACGGGCGAGGGGACGGTATCTCGAGCAGCTCACCGGCCGGCCGTGGACCGATGCGGTGCAATACGACCTTTCGATTTGCACGAGCAGCATCGGACTCGACCGCGCGGCGTCGCTCATCTGCGCGCTGGCGCGGGATCGCTTCGGCCTGGGTAGCGCGTCCGCCGCTTGACCAGCTGCGAGATTCGGCAGCGCGGCGACGGGCACCACCTGTCGCGGGGCTGTCCGCGGCGCACGGACGCGGGAAGGGTGAGGGGTCAAGGGCCATCCGGCAGCGTCGGCCTTGAACAGGGCGAGAACGAACGAGGCCGACCGGGACGTCGATATCGTTTGGTCGAGCAACTATACGTGCGAGGGGGGAAGGGCGCCCGAGCGGCCGCGGGACGCAGGAGCGATGGACGATCAGGCCGTGGCGCGCATCCGCGCCTTTTCGCGGAACTGGTTGACGAAGCCCATGACCTCGCCGAAGACGGCCTCAGCCTCCATGTCCTGCATCATCTCGTGGCCACTTCGATCGAACCAGACGATCTCGCGCAGGGGTGAGCTGACTCGCTCGTAGATGATGTTGGCGGACTCGGGCGCGATGATCTGGTCTTTCTTCGATTGCAGGATCCGGATGGGCACGTGCACTTCGGGAAGGCGTTCGGCGATGGTGTGCGAGTAGTGGAACAACGACGTGAATGCGTCGGTGGGGAACATGCGGTAGTTGGTGCACGTCTTGGCGAGCTCCGGGTCGTTGAACGACTCGGGGGAAGGCCAGTAGCGAACGGCCTTGGCAAGCAGCGGCGTGAGCTTGGTGAGAGGGTCCTTGAACTTGAGCGCCGCGGCGACGGTCACGACGCCGGCGATCTTCTCGGGCTGCCGCATGGCGAGCTCCAGGGCGACCAGGCCGCCCATCGACAAGCCGACGACCACGATTCTGTCGACGCGGGGCCACAACGCGAGCAACGCGCGCTGCGCGTCGATGTACCAGTCGCGTGCTGTGACGCCCCGCAGGTCCTGGTAGCGCGTGCCGTGGCCGCGCAGCACCGGGCGCTCGTAGGGGATGCCCTCCCTCTGCAGATAGGGAATCAGGCCGTCGACCGTGTCGGTCGAAGAGGTGAAGCCGTGCAGCAGAAGCACGCCGACATCGCGATAGCGGGGCGGCGGGGGAATGGGTACCTCGATCGGCGCGTAGTTGCTGCGATGGTCGACGAGCTTGGAGATGCGCATCATGAGCTCGTCGGTGAGCTCGCGCAGCTTCTCGTGGGACAGGTCCTTGCCGTAGTACTGGGACAGATCCCACGGCTCGCCGAAACGGATGCGCACGGGCGTGTTGCCAGGCATGCGCAGGATCTCCAGGCGCGGGTAGATCTCCGGCGGGAATGCCCGTCCGGTGCCCGAAACGCCGACCGGCACGATCGGCACCCGCGCCTTCAGGGCGAGCCGGATGGCGCCCGTCTTGCCCTTGAGCAGTCCCGTCCGGGGGTCGACCGCCACCCGCGGGATGTCCTCCTCGCCAGGGATCGTTCCTTCGGGATAGACCGCCACGACCTTGCCCTCGCCCAGCGCTTCGGCGATCGCCTCGAGCGCCTGGTCATCGCCCCCGCGGCGCACGAACACGGACTGGGACAGGTCGATGAGGTGACGCAGCACGGGCCACTCCTTGAACTCGGCCTTCGCCATGAAGTGCACCCGTCGCGGAGAGGACGCTCCGAGCACTTGCACGTCGAGCCAGCTCTGGTGATTGGAGGCCAGCACCAGGCCGCCCGACGTCGGGACGTGGTCGGCCCCGATCACCTCGAGCTCGTTGAGCAGCTCGAACTGTTTTCGCATTGCGGCACGAAGGAGGCCGTAGGTGGCGTTCGACGTGCGGTCGAACGCATTGCGCTTGCGTACGACGCGAAGCGCTAGCTCGAGGGCCTTGTCGGCGGGATACAGAATCGCGTTGGCGACCTCTTGGCGGTTCATCCATTCACCTCGCTGTGCTGGGAGGGCAACGCGTTGCGTTATACACCATTCGTCGCGCCGTGACCATGGAACCCACTGCCTGAGGTCCCCGGCCATCGGCGAGGCGCGATCGCCTCGAGCGCCCGGGAACTTTGCCCATTTCGCCCGGCCGTGCGAGTTGCCCCATCATGCGCCTCGGCATCTTCGCTCGTGCGGTCCCGTTGGCCCTGGCGGCCATGACCCTTGCCTCCCGGTCCGACGCTGGCAACCCGTTCGTGACCATGCCACGCGACTACCAGGACACGCCCGCGTTCACCTATGGCGGCATGTCGTCGGCGGCCTGCATGGCCGAACTGGAGCACCGCAAGATTCCCCACCTGAAAGCGGTGCAGGTTCCGGGCGTCGATGCGCCCGTACGCCTGGCCGGCCCGCTTCACGGGGTGACGTTCGAGCAGGAGCACCGGTCCACGGACGACGCCTTGAACGCGGATGGCGGCATCATGGATTGTCGTCTGGTGTTGGCGCTGGACGACGCGAGCGAGCTGCTGGCGTCGCGCGGGATCGTGTCGGTGGGCTTCATCAGCGCCTACCGGAGGGACACGACGGGCAAGGTGGCGGCAGGGCAGAGGCACCCGGCCGGGTTGGCGATCGACATTGCCACGTTCCGGCATGGGGACGGCACGGCGTGGGATGTGCAGCGGGACTTCCACGGACGGGTGGGCGCCAAGACCTGTGGACGAGGCGCGCGAGAGCCGGGGCCGCGAGACGCGCGGGCGCTGGGGCTTCGACGGCTGGTGTGCGACGCCGGAGCGAGCCGTGTGTTCAACCTGGTGCTGACGCCGAACTACGACAAGGACCACTACAACCACGTGCACTTCGAGGTCCGCCGCGACATCCGTTGGTTCCTCGTGCAGTAGCTGGCCGAGCAGCGCCCGCGGGCTTCGGCTCGTGCGCGAGGCGCGCCAGCGCAGTGCGGTTGTGCGAGGTGCCGAAGCGGCCCGTCTGGTGTAACACTGCTACGCAGCGGGCAGCGCCATGCAGATTCGACAACGACTCGGAAAGGTCGCCGGACGCACGGGCACAACCGTGGCGCTCGTGGCTACCTTTTCGGCGACGTTCGTCGTGGGGCTGGCGGTCCATCTACCGTTGCCGCCGTCGCGCAGGCTGGCGACGCGCGCGCTGTCGACGACGATCAGCAAGGGCATCCGCGGAAGCGTGGAGATCGACAGGTTCGAGTCGCTGAGCCTGAGCGGGTTCGAGGCTGACGATGTGGTTATCCGCGATCCGGAGGGCAACGTGGTTCTGGCGGCGCCGCGTCTGCGGGCGCGGGCGAACCTGCTGGGCATCGCGGTTTCGGCCTTGTTCGACTCCGGCCCGGTGAAGCTGCGCTCTACGTTCGTCCGGGCGGATGTCGTCGACGTCACGCTGCTCGAGGGCAAGGACGGCAAGGTGACGTTGGCCAGCACGTTCCTTCCGCCGGAGAAGCCAGCTCCTGCGGTGCCTACGCTGCCGACCGCGCCGGCACGTGCCGTGGTCGTGGATCTGCCGGCGATCGAGATCGGCACGATCCGGGCACGCGGGGAGCTGCGTGTCGTGGGAGCGCTCGAAGCCGAGGCGAAAGGGCTGACCGGTTCGGTCTATGCCGCGCCCGGCGACGTGCGCATCGACACGCGTCCGTTCCCCGTGGTCTCGAGGAACACGCTGCCGGCGGTACTGAGCACGACGCTGGACTTTCACTTCCGGACGCCGAGCCTGTTCTGGACCGACTTCCTGGCGTCGTTCGGCGACGTGCTGTTCTCGGGCAAGGCCAGGCTCAACGGGAGCTACGTGGACGCGGCGGTGGATGTTCCGAGCACGACGACCGATCCCTTCCTGCCGTTTTTTCCCGGGCTGAAGGCGGGCGAGCCGGTGGACGCGCACGTCGAGTGGCATGGCGCGTTTCCGACGCTGGACACGACCGCGCAGCTGCACCTTTCGCAGGCCACGCTGAACGCCAGGGGACGGCTGGTGGCCACGGGCCAGGGCACGGAGTTCCACGTGAGCGCGAGCCATGTGGACCTGTCGTCGATCCAAGCGACGCTGCCGGCCACGGATCTGGGGTTGGATGCGCGGGTGTCGCTGGCGTTTGGTGGTGGCAAGCCGGTGCGGGCGACGATGAGTGGGACGATTCCGGCGACGACCCTGCAAGGGGTAGAGGTGCCCGAGTCGAAGATCGATTGCACGGTAGACGCGACCGGTGTGAGCGGCACGGCGTGGCTGCACGAGCCCGGGATGCCGGTGGAAGCCAGGTTCAACGTCACGCGGGCGGGAGATGTGCAGATCAAGGCGAGCACGACGGTCGACGCGATGCAGAACGCGCCGCGTCTGCACCACGAGATCGACGGGCGGGCGGTTGCGGATCTGGACGCGACGTGGAGCAAGGGGCGCATCGACGCGAAGTTGACGGCAGACCTGACGGGGGCGCGTCGCGGGCCGATTGCGATGGCGTCGGGAAGGGTGACGGCGCACGCGTGGGGCGAGCCCGGGGCGCTGGAGGTCGACGCGGACGTGCGCGGCTCGCAGCTCACGGCGGGAAGGCTGCGCTGGGCGCGGGTGGCGGCGACCTTGCGCGGGCCCGCGACGAAGCCCGAGGCCACGATCGATCTGCGCGACGACACGACGCCGGATGTGCGTGCGGTTGCAGCGTTGGTTCTGGAGAAGACCGTAGGGCTGCGCAACACGTCGGTGACGATCAAGACGAACGGCGAGACGGTGACGATCAAGGTGCCCCAGGTCCAGGCTCGCGGGGCCGAGGTCGACCTGGGCAAAATTGGGGTCGAGGGGCTGGGCGATCCCTTCGAGGCCGAGGCGCGCGTGGGACCCAACGGGTTCATGGTGCGGGCCACGACCCAAAAGTTGCTCGTCCAGCGGGTGGCCGGCCTGCTCGGGCTGCCGGTGGCGGACATGCGCGGGGAGGCGTCGCTCTCGCTCGATCTGCAGACGCGCGGCAACGAGACGAGCGGGTGCGTGGCATTCGATGCGACACGGTTGCAGATGTTCGCGCCCGACATCGACGTGTCCTTGCGCGCCCGGTTCGACGGAAGCCACGTGAGCATGGCGGCCAACGCGTCGGTGGCTGGCACGGCTCCCGCGGACCAGGGAAGCGAAGGCGAGGGTGTGTGTCTGCCACCGCGCAGCGTGAAGGGGCAGGGAGTGGTATCGCTCAGCGCGGGCGCGGAGCTGAGCCTGCACGGTCCCGTGACGGACCCGAAGTCATGGGAAGGCGCGACGGGGACGGCGAGGGTCTCGGAGCTGTCGATCGACTTCGCCAACGAGAACGCCAACTCCCTGCTGGGGATCTTGGAGCGCATTGCGCAGTTCAAGACGCCGACGATGACGGGCATGGTCAGGGCGCACGCCGACGTGGTGCGCGACTCGGCGGACCAGCCGCCGTCGTGGTCGGCGGCGGTATCGACCACCGGCTTCTCCATCGAGCTTGGCGCCAAGGATGCCGTACGCAAGATCCAGGGGGCCGACCTGTTCGCCGCTGCGTCGATGACCTCCGCCGGTCGAGTGACGGCAACCGCGTGCGTGCGCGACAGTCGATCCAAGTCGGACCCGGAACCCTGCGATCCGCGCGATCGCAACGTGCTGGTGACGTTCGGGTCGGTGGCGGACGTGGACTACGTGTCGCTGCTGCGCGACCGCGCGCGATGGCGCGTGCTGCTGGCGACGGCCCCGCTGGACGCGAAGCTGACCGTGCTGGAGCGATCATTCTCCGCGCTCAAGAAGCCGCTGCCGTGGGCCTCGGATCTGCCCGTGGACGCGGACGAGGTAGCGGGTTGGATTCGGCTGCAGGGCAGCTTCGCGAAGCCTCGATTCGACTACGCGCTTCAGGTGTTGGACGCCACGCCGGTGGATCCCGCCTGGCATCTCGCGGAGACGGTCTGCGCGCTGGGCTCCTACGACGGCGCGCGCGCGGGACTGTATGCCGAGATGCTGCACCGTCAGGCTTCCGTGCCGTCGGACGCGTCGTTGGACTCCTTGTGCCGCGAGCCCCGCTGGCGCGCCGCGAGCAGCTCCGGCGATGCGCTGCTGCGCCCGGTGGGCAACGTCACCGCGAACGTCGACGTGGACTGGTCGCTGGCCCTCAGGTCGTCGTCGATCTCGCAGATCCCGTGGGTCGCCGACATCGTGGCGTCGCTGCACGACATCGAGCTGTCGGACTTCCCGGTGCTGCTGGACAACGACGTGGCGGGCAAGCTTTCGATTTCGGGGGGCATCCGGAACCTCGGGCTCGATCCCGAGTTCGGCGTGCAAGTCGACGTGGACGGCCTGCGGGTTGGGTCTGCGACGCGTTACGAGAAGAGCGTGCTGGTGTTGCGCACCGACGACCGCGGCTTGGGCGGCACGCTCAAGCTCATGAACCCGGATGCGCAGCGCGGGATGGTGACGCGTTTGACGATCGGTGTGGACACGCGCCAGGTGCACTGGAGCGGTGGGCTCACACCGCAGGTCCGCAGCGACGAATCCGTGGACACGTGGGTCGAGGCGAACGACTTCGACGTGGCGCTGCTGGCTCCGTTGGTGTCTCCGACGCTGAGCTACCTGGAGGGGACGCTCGACGGGTCGGTGTACGCGACGTGGTCGCCGAAAGCGGGAGAATCCGCCGTACGCATGGCAGATCTGACGCTGACGCAGGGAGCGTTCGAGGTGCCGGTGCTGGGTCAGGAGTTCACGGGCGCCACGGCGCGTATCCGGTCGACCGGGCCCGAGCAGCTTTCGGTCGACAACCTGGTGGCTCACGCGGCATCCGGGGCGATAGCCGTCAATGCGAAGATCGACCTGACCAACCTGATCCCCAGCCATGTCGCGGTGGGCGCAGCGTCCGACAAGAACAACCCCCTTCGCCTGACCTACGAGGGAATTCCGCTCGGCGACTTCGACGGCGAGGTGTTCGCGAACGTCTACCTCGGCAGCGATCGCAACCAGGCGCTGGTGGAGTTCGACAAGGCGCATCTGGTGCTCTCGGAGTCCAGTCTTCGTAACGTGCAGCAGACCACGCGCGACCCCGACATCGTGATGGTGCCGACATCCGAAGGCGGCAACCTCTATCAGGTGTCACGGCCCGGAGAGGCCTGGCAAGCCTGGGTGAGAACGCCGGCACACGTCGCAAAGGCCATCCCCTGGTACGTCCGCTTCATTACCCGGTCGCCGGTGGCCGTCTCGCGATCGGATCTGGACGTGTCGGTTGCGACGCCGAACGATTCGTCGCAAGCGCCGCTGCTCATCCTGCCCGGAGGTTCTGCGCCGGCGCAGATGCAGGGGCATGTCGACCTGCTCGACGGCAAGCTGGACGTGGTCGGCAAGACCTTCGAGATCGAGCGCGGACAGGGCCGGCTGATCTTCGACGGGGACCCAGGCGAACCGTCGATCAACGTCGCGACCAGGTGGGATGCACCGGACGGCACGCGCGTGATCGCGGAGGTGACGGGGCCGTTGAAGAACCCGAACGTCCGGTTCCGCAGCATTCCTGCGCGGCCGGCCTCGGAGATCCTGTCGATGATCCTGACCGGCACGACGGGCACCGAGGTGGCAGCGATGTCTCCGACGGTGGGCAACTCGGGGGACACGGCAGCGGCTGCGGGTGTGGGCGGCGGCGTGGCGAGCGTGGGCATCAACCAGCTGCTGCAGGACGTCTCCCCCATCAACGTCAGCACGCGTGTGGACACATCCGAGGCGCGGAACGTGCGTCCCACGATCGCGGTGCAGGTGGCGCGCAACGTGACCGCGGAGACGACGGTCAACACGGGTGCGCTGGCTCCCGGCCAGACGCAGGACGTGTACATGGTGACGCTCGACTGGCGGTTCCTCAAGGAGTGGTCGATGCGAACCACGGTGGGCAACAAGGGAAGCTCCGTCTTCGACGTGGTATGGCAGCATCGATATTGACCAAGGTGCTGGGTGCGTGCGGCGTGGTGCTCGCCGCCGCGTGGGCCGCGGGGTGCGCGTCGGACCACAACGTGTCTCCCTGGCCGACGGGAATCCGCTGGACCGATGTGGTCTCGCCGGCGGATCTGGACGAGCACCTTGCGCGCGTGCGTGCGGAGATCGCGTCCGCGGCCATGACGGTCGACGTGGAGCGTCGGGGCAAGTTTCCGGACGGACAGCCGCTGGTGTTGTTCGGGTTGAGCGCCACGGATGCGCTGGGGCGGCCGGTGCACGCGGTGCGGGTGGTGACACGCTACGGAATCGTGCTCGCCGTGGGCCCGGGCGATGCGCCCGAGCGCGGAAGAGTGGCGAGGACGCGTCTGGTCGATTCGTTGGCGTCCGGCGGGGGCTGGAGCTCGGGAACGGATCTGAATTCGGATGGGTTGCCCGACGTGGTCCTCGGCGCGGACGACGGAACCTACGAGATCTGGGGCGTGCATCCGCAGGGATCGTCGCCGTATCCGATGCAGGGCGCGGTGGCGCCGACGACGGCGATGGACGTGAACGAGGACGGACTTCCGGACCCGGCAGGCATGCTGCATATCGCGGGGCCGGATCCGATCGGGCCGCGCCTCATGGAGGTGACCGTGTTCGACGGCGGGGAGTACCGCGTGGACGCGCCGTCGCTGCGGCAGTGGCACGCCCGGCAGGCGGCGCAAGCGAGCGAGCCGCCGCGAGAGGATGACGCGGGCGCGCCAGCGCCGAGCACCACCGATGTTCTTCGGGCCGCGCTGGAGCGAGCATGGCACCGGCTGCGTTCCGGAGAGCCGGCCAAGCGCGTGCTCGATGAGGTGGACGCTGCGGCGCAGAAGCGTGCGCCGCTCGAACCCGGCGTGGCGCAGGCGTGGGTGATGTGGAGAGGCAAGCTGCGCGATCTGTTTCCCGTGACCGACAAGGCCACGGCCCCATGAAGGCCCTTCGTTTCCTTGGCGTCGTGCTGGCGGGATTCCTGTTCTACGCGTCGGTCGTGGGCGTGCTTCGCCGCGTGACGAGCGAATGGGATCCGCTGGCCGGCTGGCTCGTGTCCGATCTGCTGCCGGTGGTTGCGGCGCTCGTGACGTTGGTGGTGGCGGACAGGGCCTGGCGAGGCGGGAGCGTGTCCGCGACGCTGGTGCGCCTGGGGCTGGGAAGGCCGCGCGGGCGGGTAGTGGCGGCCGGGTTCGTGTCCGGGCTTCCCGCGTGGGTGGCGCTGGGCGCGGCGCTGCTTCGCCCCGGGACCGATCTGACTGCGGCGCATCACCTGGGGCTGACGGTGGTCCGGGTGATTCTCGCGCAGGCTCTGCTCGAGGAGCTCGTGTTCCGGGGGCTGGCATTTCGCCATCTGGCCGAGCAGTTGCCGTTGCGGCGGGCCGCGCTGCTGTCCGCCGTCGCATTCGGTTTGAGCCACGTGGGCAACCTGGTGGGCCAGGGTGTCGCGCCCCAGGCGCTGCTGGAGGTGTCCATCCAGATCTTCCTGACCATGGTCATCGCTCTCGCGCCCATCCGGCTCGTCTGGAACGGCGCTGGCCTTCTCTGGGGAGCGTGCGTGTGGCACCTGATGATCGACACGTCGATCTTCTTCCCGGGGGCGTCGTCCGACGCGCCGTCGGCGCTGGTGCTGGTGCTGGGAACGCTCGGCACCCTGCCGGCGTCGTGGATCGCTTCGAGCCTGCTGTTGCGGCGCCGGGAGTAGGCCTGTCCGACGCTCCTGCTTGTGCATGCGCCGCAGTTTGTGTAGACAAGCCCGGCACGCAACCGAGGTGAGGAACGCTGATGTCGATCCATCGTCCCAAGCGAGTCACGTACCGCTCGAGCAAGGAGAACAATCCTCTCGATTCGGACCTGAAGGACGCGAAGCCGACAGACTGGGCGCAAGCCATGGCTGGCAAGCGCGACGCCGACTTTCAGGCGTACGCGGTGAAGACCACGTATGCGGTGGGCGCGCTGATCAAGCACCCCAAGTTCGGCAACGGCGTGGTGGTGGCCGTGGAGCCGCAGAAGATCGACGTGTTGTTCGAGAGCGGCGAACGGAAGCTGGCGCACGCGCTATGAGCCGGAGAGCCGCGGGGTAGAGCCCATCCGATAGGCTGCGGCGCGACCCGAGTGGTCGGTCCTCGGTGCTCATGTACGCTCGTACATACCGCGCTAGCTCCCCAGCCTCGGGTCGTTCGCGCCGCTTTTCGGACGGGCTCGGCAGACCTTTTCGGATGAGGGCGGGCTAGCGCGCAGATCGTTTGCGCTGGTTGGCGCGGCGGTCGGAGGGGGGAGTTGCGCGAGGAGCGCGGGAGGCGGCGCGTGCGGAGCGGGCGGCGCCGGGCTTGTTGCCGGCGCGCGCGCCGTGGGGCTGGGCAGAAGAGGTCGACGGTGCTGGGGGACGCTGGGTCGACATCGCGCCGGACGAGGCGGGCTCGGCGTGAGTGCCGAGCCGATCGCAGAGCCAATTGACGGTGGGGGCCCACACGAGCTCGGGCGCATGGCCACCCGCGACGACGGCGACGTGGCCGCCGGGCACCGAGACGAATCGCTTGTCCGTGCTTGCGACCAGGTCGACGATCTCGCGGGTGGAGGAAGGGGTGGCGACGCTATCGGACTCGCCGGCGAAGGCCAGCAGCGGGCAGCGGATGTTGCGCAGGTCGCAGGGACGGTCGCCGAACACGAGCTGGTTGGTGAGCAGCTTGTTGCCGTGCACGACCTCCTTGAACATCTGGCGGAAGGCCTCCTTGGGATACGGGATCATGTCGTTGACCCACGTGTTGATCGCGTTGAAGGCCCGCACGTAGTCCTCGTCGTGAAGGTTCGCCGCCAGGTCGGCGTAGCGGGTGATGGTGCGGTGTCCGCTAATCAGCTTGAAGGCCAGCGAAGACAGGGAGCCTGGCACGTTGCCGATGGCGTCGATGATGTGGTCGATGCTCGGGGCGCCGAGCCTGGCCGCCAGCGTGACGATACCCATCTTGTCGAAGTTGACCGGTGAGCCGATCGTGACCAGCGCGCGAACGCGCTCGTCTTGCCAGGTGCCCACGTGCAGCAATCCGAAGATGCCGCCCATGCAGTAGCCCACGACGGCGAGCTGCTGCGCCCCCGACGCGCGAAGCGTCTGGTCGATCGCGGTCGGCACGTAGTCCAGCACGTAGTCGTCGAGACTGACGTTCTCATCGCTTCGATCGGGGACGCCGAAGTCCACGACGAACACGTCGAGGCCGGCATTGCGCATGGTGCGGAGCATGGAATGCTCCGGCCGCAGGTCGTAGACGTAGGGGCGGACCATCAAGGGCGGGATGACGAGCACCGGGACCGGAATGCGGGCGGCCTCGATCGGGTGCACGGCGTTGCCGAGCTCGTACTCGTCGCTGGCCGGCCCCTGCAGCCTGTGGACCGAGAGCTTGCCTCGCGTGAACACCGTCTCGCGCGGCGCAGTGCCCATGACCGGCTTGGCCGTGGCGTCGCCGTAGTACACCGCGAGGTTGACGAGGGACAGCACCGTTCGATCCGCGGCGTGTCTGGCGGCGGATCGCAAACGACGCATCGTGTCGTGGTCGGGAGCGAGCATGTGCGGGGACATCATGGCAACGGGCGCGCCGGAGCGCCAGAGCTCGCAGGCGACGTGAGCGCTATTGCGCGGCGCGATCGGCGGGCGGGTAGGTCGCGAGCACGGCGATGACGTAGCGCGTGTACTGGTGCTGCACCGACTGCCAATCGGGCGTGGGCAGGGATCGCTGCACGCACTTGACCATTTCGGTCGCCTGCTTGTGACGGACCGTGCCGCTGCGGCCCGCGAACACGTTGTACTTCTTGTGCTGGAAGTCGACCCTGAGCGCGAAGCTGATCGAGCCGCCCTTGGGCAAGCGGGGCGCGCACGACGTGTTCTCGAGCACGGCCTTGACCAAGGCCTCCTCGAAGAACGGCTGACGGTCGCACTGCTCGGGCGGTGTCTTGCCCGGACCGGGCCGCTGGCAGTTGTCGACCCACACCTTGCCGAGCGTGACGCCGTCGGCTTCCACGCCACCGTCGAGCGCGGCGGCCACCAGCTGGCGCGTCGGATCGGGCGGCGGGCCCGCGTCGATCGCGGCCGACGATGCGCCCGCGTCTGGGGTCTCGACCGTGCTCGCCGCCTTGGGACGGCGCCACAGGTACAACGGGACCGCGACGAGCACCAATCCGATCACCAGCTATTCGGAGGGTCTCTTAATCTTAATCCCCATTTTCACGTCCTTGGGCTCGACGGTGTCTACAGCACCAGCGCCGACGGCCGCGTGGTGTTCACCGCCACGCGAGCTCCCGCGCAATCCGAGCTGCT
>JAJZQG010000172.1 GCA_021847645.1 Myxococcales bacterium | reverse complement strand
CCGATTACGCATTAAAGGTAGCGGCCGATTTGCCCGATGCGCTCGCTCAGATCGAGGATCTTCTGCGCCACGCCGTTGACCCGGTCCTTGATGACCCCCATGAGCGACACGGCCCCGGCCACCGCCTCTGCGCCGCGACGCCCAGCACCGGCAGCATCCTCCGAGGCTCGCACCACGTCGGCCGCCTTCTCGGCCGCTGACCGGCTCGTCTGGCTGATCTCCTCGACCGTGGTGCTGATCTCGGCTACCGACGTCGCCTGGCTCGTCGCGGACGTGACCGCCTGCTTGGTCGTCGCAGCGATCTGGCTGGCGCTCGCGGCCAGCTCCGTCACGCCGTTCTTGACGTTCAGCAGCACGTCGCGCAGGTTGGAGATCATCTGGGAAAATGCCTCGGCGAGCATGCCCAGCTCGTCGCGTCCCGCGAAGTCGCGAAGGATCTGCTCCTCCCGAACGTCGCCCTTCGCGATCGCCTGCGCCGCGCTGACCATCACCGCCATGCCCCGCGACAGCTGCCGCGAGATTGCGACGGCGAGCACGAGGCTGGCCAGGACCACGACGCCGAGCACCGTGAGCATCTGACCGCGCACCTGCTCGGTCTTGGCCGCGGCCGTGGCCTGGGCGCTCTTGCGGTGTTCTTCTGCCCACTGCAGCAGCTTCGCCACCGGTGTCTCCAGCTTCGCTCCCTCGGCTTGCAGCGCGGCTTCCGCCGCCTGCAGTTGCGCGTCGACCGACACGACCGCGTCGAAGCTGTCGCCGTACGTGCTCGCCATGCTCGCGAGCCGTGCCACGTCCCCGCCCTTGACCTGCGTCTGGATGGCGGCGCGCAGCGCGTTCATTGCCTCGTGGAATCGCTGCACCTGCGCCTTGTCCCCACGCGCCACGTACTCCTTTTCGGCAAGGCTCGCATTCTGCCAGAGCACCACGAGGCGCCCGTCGTTCGACTGCTGCACCGCCCTGTCGAGCTCGCCTCCGGTGGCCCGCAGCGCGCTGAGCGCGCCTCCGTTGTCCGCCCCGCGCTTCTTGGTGATCACGACCGCATCGTCGAACGCTCTTGCGTAGGCACGAAAGACAGTCTCGGCGTCCTCCGCCTGGGCCGCCACGTCGGCCAGGTCGGCCCGACCGCGCAGGCTCTTGAGCCGATCGAGCGCGCGCGCCACGGCCGCCCTGTTGTCCGCCGCGTCCTGGTCCTTGCCGCCGCGATACAGGAAGTTCTTCTCGGCCTTGCGGCAATCCAGCATGTCCGCGTCGAACGCGCGCACCTGAATCTCGACGTTGTCCGACGTGGTGTAGTCATCGAAGGCAATCTTCTGGGACTCGAGCCCGCGTGATGCCGCCGCCCACAGCGCCACCGTGAGCAGCAGCAGCAAGCCGAAGCTCGCTCCCAAGCGGTGGATGATCTTGATGTCCTTGAACCATCGTGTTCCGGCGTTGGCGGTCTGGCTGGTCTGCATGGGCTCCTCCGGCCACGCTGGGCGTGGCCTCACGGTTCAGGTCGCGCGCATCCACGGCGCCACGACACGGGCATGTCAAACGGACGGCGAGGCATCGCGTGGACCCTCTTCGGCGCTGACGAGCCGCAGCAGCTCGTCAGCGATGGCGTCGGGGGGCAGGACGCGGTGGGCCGCGCCCAGCTCGATGGCCTTGCGCGGCATGCTGTCGACGACACAGGTCTCGGGCTGTTGTGCGATCGTCGCGGCGCCCGCCACGCGCAGCTCCAGCATTCCCTGGCTGCCGTCCGCTCCCATGCCTGTGAGCAGCACACCGATGGCCGTCGCGCCGTGCGTGACAGCCGCCCTCTGAAACAGCAGGTCGATCGACGGCACTGCCAGCAACCCTTCGGTGTTGCGTTGAGGCCCGATGCAACCTTCCGGCAGCGGTACGAGGTGGCACGCATCCGGCGCCAGGTACACCACGCCTGGCCGCAGGCGCTGGATCGTGTCGCAGATGCGCACGTCATGGCCGGTGGCCTGCGACAGCCACGTCGCAAGGCTCAGGGCGAACCCCTCCGCAACATGCTGGGCAATGGCGATGGGAATGGGAAACGGGCGGGGGAGCGCCTCGAGCAGGGACCTCACCACGACAGGGGCCCCGGTGGAGCCACCGATGAGCAACAACGCCGGCGGTTGCAGTCGGCCGGCGGTGGACGCGGCGCGCTGGACCAGCTCGTGCTGGGCTCCCGCAGCGCTCGGGCGCGGGGCGCGACGGCGCGTCACCACGGGAATCGACGACAGCGCTTCGATGATCCGCACCAGGCGCTTGCGTTCCGTTTCGTAGTCCGGGTGGCTGGGCGCCGGCAGCTTGGGGCGGATGTCGAGCGCACCCGCCTCGAGGCTTCGGTAGGCCAGCTGCGGGTTGTGCGGGTCGACCGATGTCACCACGAGAATCGGAGTGGCGCACGTCGCCATGATGTCGGCAGCCACGTCGATTCCGGTTTCGTCGGCCAGGTAGACGTCCACCAGCACGATGTCCGGTCTGAGGCGCGTGACGGCCTGAATCGCCTGCTTTCCCGTGGACGCCTCGCCGATCACGACGTGGACGCCGTCGCGCTCCACGGCGATGCGCAGCGCCAGCCTGGCGGTCGCGGAATCATCGACGATCAGCACCTTCGCCATGGTCCTTAGATCAGCCTCACGACAGCTTCGAGCAGCTGCCGTTGATCGAACTTGCTCTTGACGATGTACTCGTTGGCGCCGGCGTCGGCTCCGGCGTGCAGGTCGCTCGGCTCGCCCAGACTCGACACCAGGATGACTGGAACGTTCTTGTGTTTGGAGCTCGCGCGGATCTTGCGCGTGAGCTCCAGGCCGTCCATCAAGGGCATCTGCACATCGGTCACCACCAGGTCCACCGGACGGCTCTGCAGGAGCTTCCATGCCTCGGCGCCGTTCTCGGCCGTGGTCACCTCGTAGCCGGCGGCGGCGAGCAGGTTGCGCTCCAGCGTGCGACTCGTCAGCGAATCGTCCACGACTAGCAGACGCGGCGTCGTGCGCGCGGGTGCCTGCTGTACGCGCTCGGAAACGTCGTGCGCGTCCGTCGCCTGGCCAACCAGGTGCGCGACGTCCACCACCACGCCGATCTCGCCGTCGGCCAGAACCACCGCGCCGCTGACCCCTGCCACTCTCTTGAGGTTCCACGGCAGCTTTTTGACGACGAATTCGTCTTCGCCGAACACGGCGTCGACCACGACGCCCAACGTGGAGCCGCCTCGGCTGACGACGACCACCACCAGCCGATCCGAATCGGCCTTCCTGCTCTCGCCCAGCACGGAGCCGAGCCAACGAAGCCGCACCGGCTGCGCGTCCTTGAAGCTCAACGCCGCAGCACCGTCGACCTGCCTGACCTCGCTCGTGCGTACGCGCAGGCAGCGTTCGACCGAGGCGACGGGCAGGATGCACTTGGCCCCGCCTGCTTCGACCAGCAGGCCCGACAGCGACACGACGCTGATGGGCACCGTGAGCAGGAACGTGGTTCCGCCGAGCCGCGGCTTGTCGGCAATTCGCACGTTGCCGCCAAGCGCCTCGACCCTGCGCCGCGCAACGTCGAGCCCCACGCCCCGGCCGCTCAGCCGATTCGCCTCCGTGCGCGTGGTGAACCCGGGCAAGAACAGCAGCTCGCGGAGCTCCGCCGGCGTCATCCGCGCAAGCCTGTCCGGCGTCACCGCGCCCGAGCGCTCAGCCGCGCTCTTGATCTCGTCGATGTCCAGCCCGCGGCCGTCGTCGCTGACGTCGATCTGCACCATCGGGCCCTGCACGGCCGCCGTGATCGAAACCTGCCCCACCTTGGGCTTGCCACGACGCGACCGTTCCTCCGGCGTCTCGATGCCGTGATCGACGCAGTTTCGCAACATGTGCATCATCGGGTCGCGAAGCTGGTCGACGACCTGCTTGTCGAGCTCGATCTCCCCGGTGTCGACGTCGCAGCGGACGTCCTTGCCGAGCTCTCGGGCGGAATCGCGCGTGACACGCCGCAGGTAGGGCCCTTCGCCGATGAGCGGAAGCATGCGGATGCGTCGCGTGGTCTCGCTCAGCTCCGTCGCCAGGTGACCGAACTCGCGCGTCCCCTTGCGGCCCAGGTGCACGATGTTCTGCAGGCCCGCGGACAGCTCCTTGCGCTTCGCCGCGCTCATTCTGTCGCTCTGCAACGCCTCGTAGAACCCGCCCACGAAGCTCTCCAGGATTTCCTGCAGGTGCCGCAGACGCGCTTGGTTCGCCAACAGCTCTCCCGCGTGCGCCATCAGCGCGTCGATGCGGGCCACCGGAATGCGCACCGTTCCCGCCCGATCGTCGCCTTCTGTGGCAGTTCCAGCTGCGGCCGGGGACGGCTCCTCGGCTGCCGGTGCCATGGACAAGGCCTGCGCCCCTGCCGGTCTCGCAGCCCAGGCGCCCGCCTCGACACCGTGCTTGTCGTCAGCCGGCTTGGCCGCCGGCTCGAGGGCACCGTTCGAGCCCGCTGTCCCCTCGTAGCTTCGCGCGACCAGCGCAACCATCGACTCCGTCGTGGCTCCGGCTTCCCGGCCGTCGGCCACGTTCTGCACGACCGCGATGACCTCCAGCACGGCGCGAAGCAGCTCCTCGCTCGGCGGCTCTGCCCGCTTGCGAAAGTGCGTCAAACCGCCTTCCACCGCATGCATCATCGTCGCGATCTGGTCGAGGCCCACGGTCGTTGCAGAACCCTTGATGTTGTGCGCGATGCGGAAGGCCGAGGCGAGCGTCTGCTCGAGCTCTGGCGTGCCCCCCCGACAGCTCCTCAGCCGGTCGACGATGTGCGCCAGGTCGTCGAACGCCTCGGCTGCCTCGTCGCGGAATACGAGCCGAAGCTGCTCCTGAAGATCATCCATGGTCGCTCACACCTTCGCTCAACCACTCGCGTGAGACACGATGAGCGATTCGGATGCGAGCAGCCTGTCCACATCCAGAATCGCGATCAGATCCTTGGTGGTCGCCAGCACCGGGCGCGACATGTCGGTCGCCGCAGCACCGAGGTCCTCCGCCAGCTCCTCGCTGTGGATCTCGCGGAACTCCACGACCCGCTCGACCACCAGTCCCAGCGGGCCCGCGGAGCTTTCGAGCACCGCCATCTTCTCCTGGGCGGCATTCGTCTCGACGCCAAACCACTTCGCCGCGCTCGCCACACTCAGCAGCTCCCCGCGAACATGGGCGATCCCCAGCATCCAGGAAGGCAGACGGGGCAGCGGCGTAATCGGCGGAACCGGCACGATCTCGCCCAGATTCGCCACGGGAATGCCCAGCAGCTCCTTGCCCACGGCGACCACGGCCACGGTCTGGAAGTGACGGCCCGCCGCGTCGGAGCGCTTGGTTCGGGCCAGCTTCTCGGCCCGCTTGCGCAGGAGTTCTTCTGACCTCAAACGATCGCTCCCGGCCTTGGCAATGGCCTGGCTCATTCCATGCCCTCCATCAGGAACGACACGCCTTGCAGCAGCTCGCCCACCGTCGACGTGCCGTCCTCGATCGTGGCGTCCGCCGGCAGCGCCTGCAGCTGTGCGAGGACCTCACGCAGCTGGTTGAGAGCCTGACGAGACGCGCCGGCCGCCGCGAGCGCGTTGGCGTACCAGAAGCGGGCCAGCTTGTGCGTCCCGTCCAGGAATACCGCGCGACGGAGCTCCGCAACGGCCGTTTCCGTCCGCAGAGCGGCCAGCGCCAGCCTGCCGTTGCGAAGCAGGTCGTCGATGCGGGGCTGCGCCAGTGGAGCCTCCGGGCGTGCACTAGCCGCTGAAGCGCGAGGGCTCGTCCCGCCGCCGTTGGCTCGCGCCAGCGCAGGCGCCGGCGTGGCGGCTTTGCGCACTGGCCTTGTCGCCTCCGCGCGCGGGCGTTGTACCGGCTTGCGTCCGGATGATCCGGCAGACGAATCCGCGGGACTGACTGTCGCGTAGCGAGGCTCACTGCGAACGCGGGCAGCTCCCGCTGGAAACTCCGGCCGCGGCGCGAACGCCTGCGGTTTCGGCGGACGCAGGCTGGTGGCGGGATCTACTGCCCGCAGTACGCCGACGGGCTCTCCCACAGGGCGAAAGTGCGAGCGGGGAGGTGCCGGGTCCGACGGAGCGACTATCAGGTAGCCGCCGCTGCGTCGCAACACACGGTGCATCCCGGCGAAGATGCGCTCCAGCGCGTCGGGACGCAGGTAGATGCCCACGTTGCGGAACAGAATCACATCCACGGAGTCGGTCGCCGTCGCGTCGATCACCTGCTCGATACCCGAGCACTCGAACCGAACCAGCCGCCTGATCTCCTCGCGCAGCGAATACTGCACAATCATCTCGGTCGTCGTGCGAAAGTAGCGCTCGCAGAAGCCGGGGGGCGCGCTACGGAACGACCACGCCGTATAGTGGGCACGCTTGGCACGCTCGATCGCCTCGCTGCTCACATCGGTGGCGGTCACCACGACCCGGTCCGCCCAGCCCGCGGGCAACGTCTCCTGCAACGCGATGACGACCGAGTACGGCTCCTCGCCGCTCGCGCACCCGGCGGACCGTATCTTCACCGTTCCGCCGAGCGGGTCTGCCAGGCGCTCGCCCACCGCTCGCGTGAGAAACTCGAATTGCTCCGGGTGGCGCAAGAAGAACGTCTCGCCCACGGTCAGCCGGCCCGCGACCTCCCGAAGCAGTGCGTCATTGCCCACAACCTGCGGTACCAGCGAGTCGTGCGAGCACGAAAGACGAGAGCAAAGTTCGGAGGCCACCGTCTGCAGATCGCTGCGCCACGCATCGCGAGGTTGGAGCCCGTAGTGCTCGGCTACGCGCGCGGCCAGGGCGTCGAGTTGTCCCGTCATCGACCCGCGCCTCCAGGTGCCGAGGCGCTGACCGCCGACAGCGCGTCCTCGTCGATATCCCAGCTCTCCTCTGACGTCTCGACCTTTGGCTCCTGCTCATCCGGCAGCTCGCAACCCGACACGAGACGGCGCACGCTGAGCACCAGGATCGAGCGGTCTTCGCGGCAAAGCACACCGAGCAGGTACGGAGCCGGTTGAATCGTCCGATCGACCGATTGAATCTCGTCCTTGCGCGCCGTGAACACCTGAAACACCTGCTGCACCGCCAGTCCGACACGACCGCCTCCGTCGCGGCAGATGATGATCATGTCGCCGACGTCGGGACGCGGACTCACCCCCCGGATGCGCGCCTGCACATCGAGCACCGGGATCATGTCTCCCCGCAGGTTGAGCATGCCCAGCACGTGAGGCCCAGCCTCCACGGCCGAGGTCAGAAGCGCCATGTGAACGACTTCCTCGGCGGAGGAAAGCAGCACCGCCATGCGATCGCCGCCGACGCGGCACTCCAGCACGGCAAACTCTCCTTCCGGAAGCGGCTCGGTGCTGCTCTCCCCCAGAAGCTGCGTGTAGAGCACGTCCAGGCGCCTGCGAAGCTGCTCGATCTCCAGCCGCATGCTTGCGTCGGCCGCAATTGCCCTCTTTCCGAGATCCATCCGTGTCTCAAGCTCCTTGCCACTCGCAGACCGGTCCGCCCGCGGCGCTGCCTCGTGCCCCGCGACCCTGCGTCCTCACGCGCTGAGCAGACCCGAGTCGCGGAACTCGCGCACGATCGCGGCCCTCAACTCTTGCGCGGTCTGCCTTCCCTTGGCGATCAGCGTCGCGTCTACCGACAGAGCCGCGTTGGTCAACGCCGTCTTGGACTCCAGACCAGTCAGAAAGAAGATCGGACGATCGCGGTAGGCCGGAAGCTCCCGTATCCGATGCGCCAAATCGACGCCCGATATCGGCGTCATCTCCACGTCCAGCACCAGCGCGTCGAACGGAGTCCCCTTGAACATCTCGCCCATGCAGCGCCGCAAAGCGTCGAGCGGACAGCCCAACACCTCGACCCCGGGCCAGCCGGCGAATGTCATCATCAACACCGCACGAAAGGTCGGAGAGTCATCCACGCACAACACCCGCAACGCGCGCTCTTCGCTGTCGGCACGCTGGCCTCCGCGGCCAGCCGCGCGGGAGCCTTCCGCGGTGGCCGACATCGCGCCAGCAGCACAGAGCAGCCCGGCTTCCGGAATGGGAACCGATTCCCTTGGCACCAGCACTTCCAACATTTGTCCTAGGCTCCGAACGATCCGTTCCAAGCGCTGGAGAGCCGCGGGAGGTCTTCCTGCTCACGGCTCCCCAAGGGGCGGACGTGCAGCCGGCCCTTGCAACCCGCGTGCCCTGTCGGGACCAGGCCCCACGGCACGCCAATCCATGCTCCGGCCCAGCACCCACCCGCCCGCGGCGCCTCCCCGGCCCTCGCGTCGATGCGCGCTGTCATGACCCCATTCCGACAGTCATGTCTCCAGTCATCGAGCCCGACGTCGCCGTTGCCTCGGACCTGAACGTGCGCGGCCTGGAGCGCCCGACCACGACGTCGACCGACCTGACCTGCGCGCGCCGTCGCCGCCTACCTCGCCGTCCGTCCCGTCACCGTCAGACCCACGACATGGGATACGGTCCAATAGGTCCCTTCCGGGCTCTCGACTCCGCCTTTCGCCTTGGAGGGCCAATTCATGCCTATCACGTAGCCCGCATCGAGCTTGAGCCACTCATGCTCGTAGCCGGCCCCGACCGCCATGTCGAATACGTAGGAGTCCGGCAGGGAAGGGGACAGGTACTCCTCGCGCGTCGGCTTCTGCTCGAACATCATGCCGGTCCTGGCTCGCACTCCGCGCACGGGCGTGGGCAGGTCCGCACCCACACGCGCGATGAAGACATTGCGCAGGTGGTAGTTCGATATCGCGGGAGGAGCGCTGTCGAAGTCGAGCTCGAGCTTGTCCCAGGTGCTCCAGAATACCATGCTGGCCTCGGCCGTCAGGGCCGTCTCGGGCCAGGGCTTGAAGAGGATTCCGGCCGTGAGAATGTCGGGCAGCGTCACGTTGGCCGTTCCCCCCTGGTCCGGCAGGTCTCGCAAGAACTCCGGGTGCGCGGGCGAGAAGTCGGCTTTGCCGCGGAACGAGAGCTCGACACGGCTGCGGTACGCCACTCCCATGTGCAGCTTGTCCCGCAGGAGCCTCGCCTGCAGCCCCACATTGCCCCCATATCCCCACGTGCCCCCTCCCACCCGCACGTCGCCGTCGATCGGATACGGCAGCCCGTTTCTCATGTCCACCGACGCCCGCAGGAGGTCGAACCCGGCACCCAGTCGAACACTCTCTGTCAGCTTGACGGCCACGGTCGGGTTGATCGTCACCGTCTGCAGGCTCGACTCGATCGTTTGGTCGCGACCTTCCCACGAGTACGGCCAGGTGGAGCCCAGCCCGAAGCTCGAGTAGGCGCCCAGGCCCACGTGCACACGGTCCGCCACCTGGGCGCTCGCGAACAACGTGGGTATCACGAACAAGCCCGGATCCGCTCGGGTTTCCGCGCCCGTCGCCGCGTCGTCGAATCGGATGCGCACATGGTACAGCATGGCGCTCACGGACGCCTGGTATCCGGGCACCGAGCACAGGCCTGCGGCGTTGTACCAGATAGCCGCGGGTTCGGCGACGGATGCGACCACGGCCGACGCCTTGCCCATCGAGTCGCCGGACTGGTCGTACAGCAGGAAGCCGCTTGCCCGTGCCGAGCCGGGCGACAGGCACGCAGCCGCCAACGCCAGGGCGCCGCACGCCTTGGCCTCGCGCGCCCCGCTGCCGTATCGTTGCCCTATCCCGCTCATGCCACTCCGCTCCGCCTACGGTTGAGGGAAGGTGAAAGCGTAGACATAGACCAGCGACTCGCGCTCGAGCCCCGTCAGCGAGGCGAACGTCGGATTGTCGAGCAGTTCGGCCAGATCCTTGCGCCCAGCTTCGGCTGCCACCGCATCCGAGTCGCTTACCCCGTCGACCAGGCTCGCTCCGAAGGCGTCGACCAACGGCCCACGCGCGCGCAGCAGCACGGTCAGCGGCGCGGGCACGAACGGCATCCCCGCGGCGTTCGTCACCGCGTTGGTCATCAGAATGGCAATCAGGTGGCCGTCGGCCAGCGGCTGCTCGGCTGCGAGCGAGATGGCATGATTGGCCACCGACACGGCGAACTTGGGAAGACCGCCGACCAGATCGTTGGCCGCCAGGGCGGTCAGATCGAGCAGGAAGACGCTGCCCGGCGCACCGAGCCGGAAAGCCGACAGCGTCGTCGCGTCCATCGTGCCCTTGAAGCCGAGGCGGATCGTCGCGCTGTCCACGACCTGCGGCAACATGCCGAGCGTGGGATTCAACTCCACGACCGACGCCGAGTGGGTCGGAAACGCCCAGGCCGTTGCAGCCTCGTCTTTCGGCAACCCGCCGATCGCGTCGAGGGACGACCACAGCTTGTCGCCATACGCATACAGTTGGCGAATACCTTCCAGGTCGGACAGGTCCGAGAAGATCGACGCCGCGTCCTTGTCCGGGGCTTCCAAGAGCTTGACATAGGGGCACGACGGGTCGAGCTGTGCGGCCGACGCGGCGCCGCAGGTTAGCGACTCGTCGCGCTTGAGCAGGAAGTAGGGCACGGACGCCACATACATCCTGCCCTGTTCCGACCGTAGCCCGGCGGCGTATCCGCGAATGCCGAACAAGTACGTGGTGCCAACGTCCCAGCCCCCTTGCGGAGTGATCGCAAGCGACTGGGTGGCCGTGTCGCTGCTGGCTGCGATGGACTCGACCAACTTGCCTCGCGTGGCATCCACCACCACCAGGTCGTCCGGCACGCTGGCCGTCCGCAGATCCACGGGTGCGGTGACCGGCGCGGTGGCGCTCAGGTCCGTGGGGAATCCGTCGAGGCCCTCGAGGTACTGGTAGAACTCGCACTGCGCCAGCGCGTCGTTGGGCTGCGAGGCGCAATCATCGGGCACGTGCAGGCCGACGACGGCGAAGTCGATCCGGCCGGTGGTCGGATTGATGAGCAGATCGGTGGGCTGGGGAAGCAGCGGCGGATCGGCGGCCGGGTCGAACGGCATCGTCTCGGGCGTGTCCCGGTCCTGTGCAATGTCTGGCGTGCAGGCCGTCGCGATGCACGCGACGGCCAGCGACGCGCCCCAACCCGCCCACCGCCGGGAGCCGACCATGGCTCATCATCCCGCCCGCTGCGCCGCCGGTCAACGGAGTGAGAACAGGTACCTGGTTGACGCGCGGGCGATTCCCAGAGCAATACAGGCGTCGACATGGCTTATCGATCATCGCCTTCGGGCTTGTGGTCCGGCATGCGCTCGCTGCGGCTGGTGGCGGTTCTGCTCGCCGTCCTCGCGCTCGTGCTGACCGCGCTCGCCGCCTGCCGCTCACCCACTGCCGGCGGCGCGTCGGAGAATCTTCTCGCGGGGCGCATGCCGGCGCGCTCCGAGGGCGTCGGCAGGCCCGAACGCCTCACCGACGACAAGGCCGCGCCATCCGGCGACACCTGGAACTCCGGCATGTCGTCCGTGTTCTCCTCGACGCGCTCCTTCGTGGAGTACGACTTGGGGCAGCCGACCGCGATCGGCGCCGCGTGGCTTCAAGGCGACAACAACGACACGTATGTCATCAGCGTCTCCGACGACGGGCGTTCGTGGCGCACCGCGTGGCGAGCCGGTCCGACGGGCGAGCCGGGCATGCGGGCACGTCTCGCCGACGATCTTCATGAGACGGGGCGCTATGTCCGCGTGACGGTCGAAGGGGGTGACGGCGCCTACGCTCTGAGTGAGGTGCAGCTATTCTCGGCTCGCCCGGCGGTGTTCCCGCCGCCGCTGGCCATCGAGCGAGCGCGGCCGCCCCTGGAGAATGTGCGGAGCAACCTGCTGCTGTTCGGCGTGGCGCTGGGCGTGGTGCTGTACGCCAGCCGCGACAAGGCTCGCTGGTGGTGGACCCTCGCAGCCGTGTTGCCCGCCGCTGTCGCTGCCGCGCGCCTCGGCTGGTCGATGGCCGACGCTTGGCCGTTGTCCGCACGCGAGCTGTCCCTGCTGCGCGGCATGGTCGCCGTGGTCGGCGCACTCGCGGTCTTGCGCGAGGTCTGGTCCCCCGCCAGATTCATGGCCAATCGCCCTGTCGTCTTATCCGTGCTCGGCGTCTGTGCCGCGTTGTCCCTCGCCTCGTTCTGGAACCTCGGACGCCCCCAGTTTCCCGACCACAAGCGCCCCGGCGGCGACGCGCTCGTCTTCGTGCACACGGCCGACATGCGAGTCTACTATCCCGTCGCCAAGTACTGGAAGGAGCTCAACTACGACGGCCTGTACATGGCCAGCGTGGCCGCCTACGTCGACGACGTCCCGGGCGTGACGCTCGACTCGCTCGCGCGCACGCCGCTGCGCAGCCTCAGCACGCACCACGTGGTGACGGTGGGGGACATCAAGGACCAGATCGCGAGCATCCACACGCGCTTCTCTCCGGAGCGCTGGGAGCAGTTCAAGGCGGACATGCGTTATTTCCGCTTGACCATGGGCGTGCGCGACTACTTGGGCACCATGACCGATCACGGCGCCAACGCCACACCCGTGTGGATGGCTATCGCCCACGTCTTGTTCATGTGGACCAAGGCCAGCGATACCACGTTGACCCTCGCCGGCCTGCTCGATCCCTTGCTGCTGCTCATCGCCTTCATCGCGATCGGACGCGCCTTCGGCGTGCGTACGATGCTGGTCTCGATGATCATCTTCGGCGCGAACGACTACTACATGTTCGGCACCAACTGGGGAGGAGCCACCCTGCGCCACGATTGGATGGCGTATCTGGCCATCGGTGCGAGCGCGCTCAAGAAGGAGCGCTGGGGCCTGGGGGGCGCGATGCTCATGTTCGCTGCGATGATCCGCGCGTTCCCAGCGTTCGCCCTCATCGGCGCGACGATGCCTCCGTTGTGGTGGCTCGGGCGATGGGTTCGTGAGCACAAGCGGCTTCCTTCGCTCGCCACGCTTCGCGTCGAGCAGGGTTCCTGGCTGCGCATCGCCACCGGCGCTACCGCCTTCGGCGTCGTCGCCTGGCTCCTGTCCTCGATCATGATGGGCTTCCGCTCGTGGGGCCAATGGGCCTACAAGATCTACCTGCTCAACCGCGATCCCCACGTCAACCACGTCAGCCTCCGCGCGTTCCTCGCCGGCTCCGAAGGCGACTTCAACGCCATCGTCGCCTCGCGCTGGCCCGTGCTCGCCGTCGCCGTCGCGCTGTTCTTGTTGCTCACGTTCCTGGCGACCCGCGGCAAGCACCTCGCCAGCGCCTCGATGGCCGGCTTGATCCTCGTGCCCATCGTGCTGCACCCGGCCAACTACTATGCGCACCTGGTCTTCCTGCTGCCGCTGATCGTGCTCGAAGTGCGCAAGCCGAGCGGCAACGGCGCCTGGTGGCCCCTTCGCCCGGGAGACGGCGGCGCGTGGGTGGCGCTGCTGGTGATGTGCGGCGCGCTGTACCTCACCACGCTCACCACCAGCCTCGAGCTTCACTTCTATCTAGCCTCGGGCATTCTCGTGATGACGCTCGCCACCATGCTTCTGGTCATCGTGGGGGCGGACTTCGGTCTCGGATCCCAGACACCGGTGCCAGCGTCGACGACGGTTCCTGCTTCCGAGCCGTCGCCCCCGCCAGCCCCCGACGCGCCGGAACCCGATCCATCGGCGTCCTGAGCGTTGGCGGGCTTCCCACACCAGCCCCGTCGCGTCCCCGGTTGTCCCCGCCCTTCGACGACGGCTCAATGCGCGACCGGCTCGGTAGCGCTCGACTCGGCGACCGGCGCGGCGGGCAAGCTTTCTCCCTGTCGCGCGTCCTGCTGATAAGCCGCCAGCACATCGTCGAGGGTCTCGAAGAACGCGTCGGCGTCGAACATGCGACGAAGTCGGTCTCGTCGCGACGACTTGACGTCCTGCATGACCTGCGCGACGACCAGGCGAATCCCCCGCTCCTTCAACGCGCCGTAGACCGAGCGCAACGTCTCCGACGCCGAGTAGTCGACATCGTCGATCGCCGACGCGTCCAGGCAGATCCAACGCGGGGGCTGCTCCGCGTTCGCGGCCAGGGCCCTGATCTCCGTCGAGAGTTGCTCGGCATTGGCGTAGTAGAGGCTGTGGGTGAAGCGGTAGATGACCAGCCCCGGCCTGGCCTGCAGTCCGGTCGCGACGGGTTGTGGGCGGTACACGCCGGATTCGGTCGGGACCAGCAGCGCGTTCTTCGGATGGTAGCCACGTCGCGTGTGATCGATCAGCGACAGCACGACCGCCAGGATGATGCTTTGCTGGACGCCGACGAACACGACCATCAGCGCCGTGCACACCGCCACCCAGAACTCGGACCGTCGCGCCCGGTAGATCTCCCGCATGCCTTTCACGTCGATCAGCTCGAGCCCGATCAGGAAGACGACGGTCGCGAGGACGGCTTCGGGCATGTAGGCCAAGGGCCCGGTAAGGAACAGCAGCACGAGCACGACGATCGCGACGGTGACCAGGAGCGACAGTTGGGTGCGGCCGCCGGCGCTGTCCACCATTTGGGTCTTGGTCGGGCTGCCGTTGACGACGAAGGTGCCTGACAAGGCGGCGCCGATATTGGCCAGGCCCAAGCCGACCAGATCGATGTCCTCGCTGAAGCGCTCGTCGTAGCGCGCCGCGTAGGCGCGGGATGTGGCGGCGCTCTGCGCCAGGATGACAACGAACATCGCCAGCGCCGTCGGCACCAGCCTTCCGACCAGCGCCCAGCTCCAGTCGATGTGCGGCAGTCCCAGGCGCGGCAGCCCACTCGGCACGCTGCCCAGCACGCGTATTCGTTGGTCCAGGCCCAGCGCCCAGCTCAAGGCCGTTGCCCCGATCACGGCGATCAACGGTCCCGGCACCCGTTTGGAGAGCCGCTTGGCTCCAGCGATCAGCACCAACACCCCAAGCGAGATTGCCGGCGCACCGAGGTGAACCTGACCCAGCTCGTGCAGCGTCGTGCTCAGCTTGCCCCACGTCCCATGCCCGCCGGCTGCAACGCCCAGCATCCCCGCGATCTGCCCGAGCGCCACCTGGATGCCGACACCCGTCAGGAAACCGATGAGCACCGTCCGCGAGAGGAAGTTGGCCATGAAGCCGAGCCCGATCAGACGGGCCAGGAGCAGAAGGGCGGCCGCCATGAGTGCGAGAGCGCCAGCCAGCGCAACGTAGGGGGCGGAGCCGGTGGCCGCGACGCCCGCCAGTCCCGCAGCCAAGATCGAAGCCGTGGCGGAATCCGCGCCGACGACCAGGTGGCGCGAGGAGCCGAACAGGGCGAACAGGGCCGTGGGAATGAGCAGCGTGTACAGGCCCGTGATCACCGGGGTGCCCGAAATCTGCGTGTAGCCCATCACCTCGGGGATGGCGAGCGCCGCCAGGGTGATCCCGCCGATGAGCTCGGCCGGCAGCTGGCCGAGCTCGACAGGCAGAATCCCTTGCAGGACGGGCCAGCGCCACGCCGTGGAGGGCTTGGTGGATGTTGCCATGGGTTGCTGGTGTTAGCTCCTCTCGCGGGCGAACAATAGCCCATGCGCATTGCTCCGTACGACCGGCCGCGCGACAGGGCGCCCGACGCTCTTTGCATGAGCGCCACGAGGGACCTTGCATAAGAATGGAACAAATGTTACACGATGGCCAACAGCATCGTTCAGCGGAGGTCGTCCCATGTCCAAGGTCGTCGTGCTCGGAGGTGGCGGAGGAATCGGCAGCGTGGCGGCTCGCGCCTTGGCTGCGCTCGGCGCCTTCGACCAGATCCTCGTGGCCGACGTGCGTGAGGCCGAAGCCGCCCGCGTCGCGTCCTCCATAGCATCGCCCGGCGTGAGCAGCTCGCGTGTCGACGCCACGTCTCCCCAGTCGCTCGCGCAGGTCATGAGCGGGGCGAAGGTGGTGCTCAACTGCATCGGCCCGTTCTATCGCTTTGGCCCGCCCGTGCTCGAGGCCGCGATCCGCGCCCGGATCGACTACGTGGATGTCTGCGACGATCTCGCGCCGACGCGCGTGATGCTCGAGATGGACGGCGCAGCCAAGAGCGCGGGAATCTCGGCGTTGGTTGGCATGGGCAACTCGCCGGGCCTCGCCAACGTTTTCGTGCGGCTGTGCAAGGACATGTTGCTCGACGAGGTGCACGAGGTCGACATCATGCACATTCACGGCGGCGAGCCCGCGGAAGGGCCCGCGGTCGTCAAGCACCGAATCCACGCGATGGTCAACGACATCCCTCTGTTTCTCGATGGCCGCTTCGAGATGGTGCGGCAGCTCGAGCCCAGCGGCCAGAAGCACGTGGTCGAGACCGACTTCCGTCATGTCGGGCGCTATCCCGTGTATCCGTATCCGCATCCCGAGACTATCACGTTGCCGCGCTACCTCCCGGGGTTGCGCCGCGCCACCAACCTCGGCGTCATCTTTCCGCTGTCCTACTTCCAGCTCACGCAAGACATGGTCCGCGTGGGCGCTTGTGTCGAGACGCCTCTCCTGGTCAACGGGGCCGAGGTCAATCCCCTGGACTTCTCGGTCGCGCACATTCTCCAGCGCCGGCCCGCGCTGCTCGAGCAAGCCGGCGTCCAGGGCCCGGCGGGCTGCCTGAAGGTCGTCGTGACAGGCGTGAAGTCGGGAAAGCGAAACACGTTCGTCTTCCAGCTCTCGTCGACATCGGCCGGGGCAGGGGAGGGGACTGGGATTCCCGCTGCCGTGGGGGCGGCGCTCATGGGTCAGGGCAGAATCAAGGACCAGGGTGTATTCCCACCCGAGGCTGCGGTCCAGCCCCTCGAGGTGATGGCCATGGCGCTCGAAGCATCCAAGGCGCTCGGCATGGCGGGAGGCGATTCGATCTTCGTCGAGCGCATCGATCACGCCGGCGTTGTCACGCCGTTGCCGCTCGCGTTCTAGCCGTCCGGCGCGGGAGGCTTCCACGCCGATGCGATTCTTCCTCGGACACGACCTCGGCACCGGCGGCGACAAGGCCGTTCTCATCGACGAGCAAGGCCGACTCGTTGCGCATCATGTGGCGTCCTATCCGCTGCACCACCCGCAACCGGGCTGGGCCGAGCAGGATCACGACGACTGGTGGCGAGCGGTCTGCGTGTGTACGCGCGCGGTTCTCTCGGGCGCGGCGGTCGACCCCAAGCTCGTGGCCGGCGTGGGATTCGCCGGCCAGATGCTCTCGCTGGTCGCGCTCGACGAGCAGGGCAGCCCGACTCGGCGGCCGATCATCTGGATGGACGCCCGGGCCGAGGAGCAGGCCAGGCGCATCACGCGCCGGCTCGGCGGCGCCACGATCCTGCAATGGATCGCGGGGGGCTCGCCAACCGGCAAGGATCTGGTCGCCAAGATCGCCTGGCTGGCGGAGCGCGAGCCCGACGTGTTCCGCAAGACCGCCCACTTCACCGACGCGACCGGCTACCTGGTCGCGCGGGCGACCGGCAGCGTCCGAATCGATCCGACCGCAGCGGGCGCCACGGGCATCCTCGACGCGAGAAAGCGCCAATGGTCGCGAATGCTCGCCACGCTGGTGGGCTTCCCGCTCGACAAGATGCCGCCCGTGGCAGCATCCACCGAGGTTGCAGGCACGCTGACCGACGCGTCTGCCGCGGAGCTCGGTCTGCTGCCAGGCGCGCCGGTGGCCATGGGCATGGCGGACATCCCCAGCGCTGCCGTGGGCTCGGGCGCAGTGGGTCCGGGCGAAGCGCATGTCTACCTCGGCACGTCGTCCTGGATCGGCGTGAGCGTGGCCGCGCCCAACAACGTTCCGAACGCGGGAATTGCGTCGGTACCGTCGGCGGGGAGGAGCGGTTGCCTGATGATCGGCGAGTCGGAGACGGCCGGGGCTTGCCGCGAGTGGTTCGAGTCCCAAGTCGGCACCGGTGGAGCGGGGGAGTCGCTCGACGATCTGGCGGCGGGCTCACGCCCGGGAGCGCGCGGGCTGCTGTTCTTGCCTTGGATGTACGGGGAGCGCTCGCCCGTGCCCGACACACGCGTTCGCGGCGGCTTCGTGAATCTGTCCCTCGAGCACCAGCGTGCCGATCTGATGCGCGCGCTGTACGAGGGAGTAGCGCTCAACCTGCGCTGGATTCTCGACGCCTGCGCGTCGGCCGGCGAGCCTTGTCCGAGCCTGCGGGCCATCGGCGGCGGTGCCCGCAGCGACGTCTGGCTGTCGATCATCGCCGACGTGACTGGACGCCGTGTCGAGTTGGTGGAGCATCCGCAGCAGGCCGGGGCAATCGGCGCTGCGCTGGTGGCGGCGATCGCGACGGGAGCGCTCGGCGGAATCGAAGCGGTGACGTCCAGCGTTCGCGTGGCGCGCAGCTTCGAGCCGAATCGGGCCAACGCAGGGGTGTACGCGCGGGCGTACGAGGTATTCCGTGAGCTGCACGCGCCCCTTTCGCGCGCCGCGCGCTATCGAGGCGCCTGAGCGCTGCTGGCGCGCTTCGTCAGACCGGGAGGACATGCCGATGCCAAGCGGGACCGGACACCGTCAGGAGCGCGGAGAGCGCAAGCGTCGAGAGGTGCTCGAGGCAGCCATTCGCTTGCTGGCAAGGCAGGGGCCGCGCGCCGTCACCCACCGCGCGGTCGCTTCCGAAGCAGGCACGTCGTTGCGCGCGACCACCTACTACTTCGCATCGCGCGAGGAGCTGTTGACCGAGGCTTTGCGCCACTACGCCCAGACCGCGATCGAACGGTTCGATGCTATCCGCGCGGCGCTTCCGCAGCGCACTTCCCTGCCTCCGGAGTTGGCCGCAGAGTTGCTCGCGCAGACGGTGCTCAGCGACGTCGTCGCGGACCGTCAGGGGCTCGTCGCGGAATACGAGCTCGTGCTGGAGGTGGGCCGAAACGCGTCGTTGGAGGCTGCGTACGCGGCTTGGCAGGCGCAGCTGGAGGAGATTCTGGCCCGCTATGCGGAAGCGATGGGCTCTTCGGAGCCCAAGCTTCACGCGCGCATCGTGCTCGCCACGCTTCGTGGCCTGGAGATCGAGGCGCTGGCCAGGCCCTCCCAATCCCCTCGCCGTTCCGACCTGAAGCGCGTCTTCCAGCTCGTGCTCGAGTCGCTCGTGGCCCGCAGCCGCGTCGGATGATTCTGCTCCCGTGCCTCTCGTCACGCGAGGACTTCGAAGCGCGCCTCTTTCTTTTCTTGTTTCCCCTGGGTAGGCTACGGCCCGCAGCGGTTGCACCTGGGCATCCCGCGCCATTCGAATCCCAACAAGGGGTCGACCATGCTCACCTCGCGGTTCCGGTTCTTGCTCTTCTTGCACGCCTCCGCGCTCGTCGCTGCCCTGACGGGTTGTGGCGGCCGCTCCGACATCCTCGGCGACCAGGATTGCTTGGCGCTCGGGACCTGCGAGTGCCGCAGCGCCGCGGACTGCCCTGCCGGCGTGCACTGCGTCAACGGCAAGTGCCAGCTCCCCAGCGACGGTG
>JAJZQG010000171.1 GCA_021847645.1 Myxococcales bacterium | reverse complement strand
TGGCACGTGTTGTCAATAAAAAAGCGTGCCAGATTTGGACGCGAAACCAAGCTGGGGAACGCCCGCAACCGGAATGCCCCTACCTCACGGGGTCACGGCCGCCTTGCGGAACCCCTGTGCGGCGCTACTTCGTGGGCTCGACCGGCAGCGGAGCGCGACGCCGCGTGGCGAACACGCGCGCGAGCGGAGCGATGGTCTGCTCGAGCGCGGCGTTGCTCTTCGCGCGCACCTTGGCGACGCCGTAGACCTGAAGTGAGCGCGTTCCTCGGCCTTCGCCTCGCCGGGCGCTACGTTGGGGTGCACGGCACGGACACGCCGTCGTTCGCCGACGAGCACGAACTGATGATCGAGGTTGGCGGCGCGTTCGCCGCGCCGGTCACGGTGGATCCCGGGGATCCAGGGCGGGTGCTCGAATAGCGTAGTGGCATTTGTGGCAGCCGCAGCCCGGGCGGAGAGCCGCAGGCGAGTCTGGTTCCTTGTGAGGGCATGGGGCGGCTGACCCACGCAGGCACGGCGGGGACCGCGACGGCGAATCCCCGATGATCGGCGAGCGCGTCGTGTTGAGCTATGCTGACACGGAGGCGGATTGCCATGCACGCGTCCGAGTTCGACGAGCAAGACTTCTTCCACGCGATCGCCGCGAGCGGTGTGCGCGCCCTTCTCATTGGGCGGCGGGCCCTTATCGCGCTGGGCCTGCCGGTCCTCACCCGCGACTACGACTTCTGGATCCATGCGGACGACGCCGCCGCGTTCAACGCTGCGCTCGTGCCGCTCGGCCTGTACCCCAACCGCTCGCCTGAAGAGGCAAGGGCGGTCGGTCGCTACGTGCTCGAGAACGACGAGAAGGTCGACGTCCTCGTCGCGCGAACGGTCGCGACCCGAGACGGGGTCCGCGTCGCTTTCGCTGACGTCTGGGAGCGCCGCCGATCCATCCAGGTCGTGCCCGGCACGAGCGTTGCCCTACCCTCGATGGACGACCTGATCCTGACCAAGCGGTTCGGCGGGCGGCCGAAAGATGCCGAAGACATCCGTATGCTCGAAGCGCTGCGGGGCAAGGCCGACCCATGACGGCACCCACGCCGATTGAAGAGCCCTCCCCCGAAGCCGTTGCGCGGGTGCGTGCACTGGCAGAGCGACGGCTGAGCGACGAGGAGTTCGACGCTTACGTCAACGCTCCGATGAGCGACGAAGAGCGCAAGGAGATCCTCGCGTCCTTCACCTGGTTCACGAAGCGCTATCCAACGCCGGGCGGGCGTCTCGCTGCCGCGCGAAAGGCCTACGCCCGCTGGGTCAAAGCCATGCCCTGATCGACCGGCCGAGCGCGTCGTTGCGCGGTGTCTTGGACGCCACGGCTGCCGCCGCCGGCACGGCGCCCAGGGGGCCGCTGGCGCAGCGCATTTTCGTACAGAACCGGCTCGCGACAGCGCGCGGAGAGCATGTCATCATGACGGAGCCATGACCGAGGCTGCGACCAAGAAGGCGACGATCGAAGACCTGCTCGCATTGCCGGAGGACGGCCGATACGAGCTGATCGACGGCGAGATCGTGCGGCGTGAGGCCACCGCATACGAGCACGGCGCAGCGCAACGCAGCACGGCGGGGTGGACGGGGACGCTCTTCCACCGCAAGCCCGAGGGGCTGACGGGCGGGTGGTGGATCATCACGGAGGGGGAAGTCGCGTACGCTTCCGGGGACTGCTACCTGCACGACATCGCGGGATGGCGCCGGGGTCGCGTGCCGGAAGCGCCAACGGGCAGGCCGGTTCGGATCGTGCCGGACTGGGTGTGCGAGGTCCTGTCGCCGAGCAACTGGCGCAACGACACGGTCGTGAAGTTCGACGCGTGCTTTCGTCACAAGGTCGGCCACTACTGGATCGTGGATGTCGAGCACCGGATGCTGACGGTCTACAAGTGGCATCCCGACGGGTGGATTCGGCTGATGACCGTGGAGCCTGGTCAGCGAGCGCGGCTCGAGCCGTTCGAGGCGGTGGAGTTCGAAGTGGCCGTGCTGTTTGGTGATGACCCGGGGCCGGAGCCGGCGAAGGTGGTGGGGTAGAAGCAGGCAAAGGTCAAAGGCCAAAGGTCAAAGCGACCCGAAGCGCCGGACGATCACGGCCGCGCCATTTCGCGATCGCATCGTGCACCAGGCGCTCTGCGGGGTCATCGGGCCGATGCTGGAGCGGCACCTCATCCCGCGAACGTACGCATGCCGCGTGGGCCTCGGCACGCACGCGGCGATTCGTCAGGCGCGGGTGTGGGCCGGGCGCTACGCGCTCGCGCTGCACCTGGACGTGACGAAGTTCTTTCCCAGCATCGACCACGAGATTCTGCTGCGCCAGCTCGAGCACGACGTGCCGTGCGAGAAGACTGTTGCGCTGTGCGCGCGGATCATCGAGGCCGGGCGCGAGCTGGCTGGCGGCACGCACTGGCACTTCCCGGGCGACGACCTGCTCGCGCCGCTGTCGCGCAGAACAGGGCTTCCGATCGGCAATCTCACGAGCCAGCATTTCGCCAACCGGTACCTGTCGCCGGTGGATCATCGCGCCACGGATCGGCTGCGGATCCACGCGTATCTTCGCTACATGGACGACATGCTGATCTTCGCGGACGATCGCGCGCAGCTCGAAGGGTGGGGGCACGCGATCGAGGAAGCCTGTTGGCGGCAACGCTTGCGGCTTCATCCCTGGCAGGTCGTGCCCACGCGGCAGGGGATCACGTGGCTCGGGTTCCGCATCCGGCCGGGCGAGGTACGCGTAAAGAGGACGTCGGTGGTGCGCGCGAAGAAGCGCCTGGCGCGGCTGCTGGCCGACGCTTCGGCCGACCCGGCGAAGTGGTACGTCGGCCCGTTCCTGCTGCGATGCGCGGCACGGACGTACGACGGGTAGCTACTGCTCCGGCTGCCGCCGCGATGGACGAAGGCATCATCGGTTCGATTCTTGCTGTAGTGTCATCCCGGTGATCACGTGCGTCGCGCGCTGGCAATCCGCGCCCTGCAGCTCCGACTTCTTGATCTCGGTCTTGGCCGCCTCCCACCGCCCAACCATCGTCATCTTCACGTTCAGCTCGCCGAACTGCTGCAGCTTGCCCTCCAGCCGCGCCGCCCCGATCGGCACCGCCGCGTACAGCTCGTCCTCGTTGCGGATGCTCTGGTTGTCGCGCTTGGGGTTCATCCCGGCGTACTGGTACTGCGCAGGCGCCGTGCAGCGCGACAGCACCTCCATCTCGCAGCCGTCGTAACGCACCACGATGAGCCCTGGTCGTGCCTGGGTCTCCAGCGCGCCGCGCTCTTCTCCATGCCACTCCACCACCAGCGGCTTGGTCTGGCTCGCCTTCACATGGCACTTCGTGGCGTCCTTCGCACAGATGCGACCAGCATCCACCGGTGCGCCGAATTCGTTCTCTTCGTCGTTTGCGCAAGGCATTCTCCCGCGGGTCCTCGTCCTCGCGTGCCCACCCAAGCGCAGTGGGATGCCAGGTCGGTTGACGAGCGCGGCCAACTGGTCGCCACGTTCCCGTTCGAGCTGCCCCGCCGGACGATGCCCGAAGGCGATCATCCCGGCGTACCGTAAGAGAACGCCGCAGGCCCGCCCGCGTTGCACGCGGATCCAGATGCACGCGCCACTGCGAAATCCCGTGTCGGACGACATCCCGGTGCCCGACGTTTCGCACCTGAAGACGGAGGACGACACTCCGGCGGACAACCTGTTCTCCGAGAAGCAGATACGCCTGTTGACCGAGCCGCTGTTCTCCGGTTGGGCGGGACCGCCCGACGGGGAGCCGTTCTTCCTCGCCGCGAACGTCGGCGTGTTTCCGATGGCCTCGGACGACTCGTTCGCGCCCGACGTGTTTCTGAGCCTCGATACGGCCCCCAAGGAGCCGCTAAGCGAGAAGAAGAACCGATCGTACTTCGTGTGGGAGCACGGCAAGCCGCCCGACGTGGTGATCGAGATCGTGTCGAACACCGAGGGCGGCGAGCTGTCGCGCAAGGTGCGGGGCTACGAGCGGATGCGGGTGACGCACTACGTGGTGTTCGATGCGTGGCTGTTGTTGAGCGACAGCCTGGTGACACGGTTCGTGCTGCGCGACGGGATGCTCGTGCAGCAGGAGGGGCCGCTGTGGCTGGCGCGCGCCGGCATCGGCTTGACGCTGTGGGAGGGCGAGTACGAGAAGGAGCGCGCGCGGTAGTTGCGTTGGTGCACGGAGGGCGGCGTGGTGGTGCCTACGGGCGCTGAGCGCGCCGATCGGCTCGCCGCGCGCTTGCGCGAGTTGGGCATCGACCCGGACTCGGACCGGTAGGTCGTCAGGTCAGTGCGCGCGTCCCGCGAGGATCGCGTCGATGACGCGCTCGAACGCCTCTTGAGGCTGGGCGCCGCTGACGAAGAAGCCGTTGATCACGAAGCCGGGCGTGCCCTGGATGCCCGCCGCTTTCGCGATGTCGGCGTCGGCCTGCACCACACCGGCGTGCGTGTGGTTGTCGAGCGCGTTACGGAAGCGCGTCATGTCCAGACCCAACTGGGCGGCGTAGACCTCGAGCGCCGGGCGCTCCAAGCCTCCCGGATCCCGCTGATGGGTGAACAGCAGGTCGTGGTAGCGCCAGAACCCGTCGTTGCCCTTCTGCGTGAAGGCTTCGTAGGCGGCCTCGGCCGCGAGCTGTGCGTTGGTGTGGAACGGCAGGGGCAGGTTGCGCCAGACGATCCGCAAGCGGCCGGAATACTTCTTCTCGAGCTGGGCGAGGGTGGGCTCGACGCGCGCGCAGAACGGGCACTGGAAGTCCGAGAACTGCTGGATGACCACGCGAGCGCCGCGGGCGCCCCGCGAGGGCTGGGCGGTGCCGGGCGCCGGCACGGTCTTGTGCTCGAAGCCGGGCTCGGGCGGCGTGGTCGCGTCCTTCTGGATCCGGTCGTAGACCTGCGCCGCGGGCACGCCCTTGGCTACCACGGCCCGCGCTTTCGCCAGTTCCTCGTCGACCAACTGTACGAACTTGTCGATGGGCTGGGCACCCAACAGCTTGCGACCGTTGATGAAGAACGTCGGCGTGCCGGCGGCCTTGAGCTGGCTGGCGAGCGCCTGATCGTCCGCGATCTGCCTCGAAAACGCGTTCGAGGCGATGGAGTTGCGCGTGCGGCTCACGTTCATGCCCAGCTCGCGCGCGTACTGCTCCAGGTCCGAGTCCTCGAGGTTGCGATTGCCGGCGAACAGCTTGTCGAACGCCGTCCAGAACGCCCGGTCGCCGTGCTCGGCCCGCGCCTCTCGCGCGAAGATCGCCGCAGCCTTGGCCCGCAGGTGGAACGGCAATGGATTGTCCTTCCACACGAGGCGCACGTCGTTCGGATAGCGCGCCATCAGATCGGCCATCGTCGCGGTGGCCCTGGCGGTGAACGGGCACTGGAAGTCCCCGAACATCACGATCGTCACCAACGCATTGCGCGGACCGCGGATGGGCGACAGCCCCAAGGGCACCTTGTAGACGGTCGTGTCGGGCGCCGCGGGCGCGTCGCGCACAGCGCTCGGCGAATCGGGCGCGTCGCGCACAGCGCTCGGCGATTCGGGCGCGTGGAACTCCTGTTGCGTGAGCGTGCGGTAGACCTGATCCGAGGGCGTCCCGCCGCGCACCAGCTCGCCGGCGCGACGCAGATGATCGTCGATGACGCTGGTGAACTGCTCGGCAGGCTGCGCCCCCGCGATGAGGCGGCCGTCGATGAACGTGTTGGGTGTGCCGCGCACGCCGAGGCGATTGCCGAGCGCGAGGTCGTCGTCGACCTTGCGCGCGTGCACCGGGTTCTGAACCTCGGAGCGGAAGCGGTAGACATCGACACCGGCAGCGCGCACCCAATCTTCGACGGCGTTGGTGCCCAGGTCCAACTGGTTGGCGAAGGCGAGATCGGTGAAGGCCCAGAAGGCGCGGTTGCCGCCCAGAGCGCGCACGGCCTCGGCGGCGATGGCCGTGTCCCGGGCGTACGGGTGGAAGGGGAGCGGATAGTGTTTGAGCACCAGGCGCAGGCGCTGCTCGCCGTAGGTGTCGCGAAGTGATCGCAGCGTGGCGTACATCCGCCCGCAGAACGGGCACTGGTAGTCGGTGAAGATCACGACCGTGACCGGGGCCGACGGGCTTCCCCAGACCGGATCGTTCTGGCCGACCGGAACGGCTGCGTGGCTGTCGTCGGGCGAACCGGCACCTTCGGGAAGCAGGACTGCCAGGCCGCCCTTGTCGGCCGCCGCGGGCGCAAACGGCGTCGTGGCCGAGGGCACGACCACGGTGCCTACCTGCGCAGGGGTGGCTGCGGGTGCAGAAGGCGACGACGGACCGGGCGCGCTCGACGCGGGGGCGCAGCCCAGGGCGAGGACGGCGGCCACGGCCCAAAGGGCGGACAGCAGCACGGGGAGCACAAGTGGCGCACGTTGGGCGCGACGCGGCGAAGGACGGTGCATGGCTTGGCCTTAGCACGAAAGAACGCCTGTCACACCGGACGCCATTCCGACGACGCGCGGGGGGAAACGCGGGCGAGCCGCCCGATGGGAACGCCGTCCGTGCGCGGGAACTTTCTGCCCCGGTGTGAGGTCCAGCCGGAGTCGCGCGTTGATCGGAAAGACGGCTCGGACGGCGATGAGCGAACGGAAAGAACAGACACGACGTGGTCCGGAGGCGCGGGAATGCGGGCGTAGGCCTGTGCGTATTCGTCCGCAGGCCCAAGCGCATTGGGCAATCCTGCCCCGGAGGCGCTACGCTTGGACCGTCTCCCAACCGAAACGGCGTGCCGCACGTCTCAACGATCGTCGCATCAGGATCGTCCCCCCTCGGAGAACTGAGTCCCTTGGATAGAAGCGAACGCACAACGCAGCTGCGACGGATCGCGCGGTCGGCCCGATGGACCGGCATCCGCCTGCGGCTCTCCGATGCGCTCCGGTATCTGGTCGCGGCCCTGCCCATCCCGCTGCTCACGGCCATCATTTGCCTGGCGATCATCAAGGTTCGGCGCCTCGACTGGCACGCGAGCCGTCCGTACGTGGCCATCACCGTGCTGTCGTTGCTGGCAGTCGTGGCAGCGGTCGCGTGGCCGATGCTTCGTCGGCGTCCCAAGCTCGAGGGAGCGATCGCGCTCGATCGGTACCACGGTCTGCGGGATCGGCTCGCCAACGCGTTGTACTTCGCCTCGCTGCCGGAAGGCGAGCGCACGCCGATGATGGATCTGGCGGTCGAAGACGGGTGCGCGCACGCCAGCGACCTGCGTCCGCGCAAGGCCGCGCCGATCGCGTTTCCGCCGTTGGTGCCACTGCCGCTGTTGCTGCTGGTGGCGCTGGTGCTGATGGCGGCGTTCGAGATCCGCAACTACCGCGTGATCGCGGCGGCGCCCACGATCGACGCGGCGAGCTTGACCGCGGACGACATCGACTATTTCCGCGAGACGGCGAAGGCGATGGCGGATCAGAAGCACGATCCGGAGCTGCAGGCAGCGCTCGATCGGTTCAACCAGCTCATCGACGACCTGGCGAACAAGCGGTTGGATCGGACCGAGGCGTTTCGTCGGATGGAGGCGTTGGAGCGCGACCTGGGCAAGGGGCTGGAGGCGGACAAGAAGGCGCTGTCCGAGGGCTTGAAGCAGATGGCCGAGGAGCTGCGCAAGTCGGACCTGACCCGGGCGACGGCCGACGCGCTGCAGAACAACGATCTGGATCGCGCGCAGAAGGAGCTCAAGGATCTGGCCAAGCGCATGCGCGAGAAGCCCGCCTCGTTCAACAAGGCCGAGCTCGACAGGCTGCGCGCCGCGTTGGAGCAGTCCTCCAAGAACCAGAAGGAACGTCTGGCCGAGCTCGAGAAGCGTCGCGAGGAGCTCGCGGCCGAGCGCGAGCAGTTGCTCAAGAAGAAGCGCGAGTCCCCCGACGGCGGCATCAACGACGAGGAAGAGCGGCTGCTGCGTCGCAAGGAGCGGGAGCTGGAGCGGCTGGATCGGGACATCGAGCAGCAGCGGGCGGCGCAGCGCCAGCTCGACCGTCTGGACCGGGAGCTGTCCCAGGCGGCCGAGGATCTGATGCGCGACCTGGGGCTGAGCGCGCAGGATCTCGATCAGGGCGCCGAGGACCTCAACCGCATGTCCGAGCAGGAGATGACGGACCAGGAGAAGGAAGAGCTGCGGCAGCGCATCCAGGAGATCCGCGAGCTGATGCGCCAGCAGGGTCAAGGCGGACGACCGCGCATGGTGCGGCTGCGTCGTTTTTCGGAGGCAGCGCGCGGGCAGCGAGGCGGGCAGCGAGGCCAACAGGGGCAAGGGCAGGGTCAAGAGGGGCAGCAAGGTCAAGAGGGACAGGAAGGCCAAGAGGGCCAGCAAGGGCAGAACGGCCAGCAGGGACAAGGTCAGGGACAAGGTCAGGGCGAAGAAGTGTGGGTCGTCGGGCCCAACGGCGAGCGAATGCTGGTCATCAAGCGCAGCGGCGGCGGCTCGAGCCAGGGAGGCTCGCAGCCGGGCGGCGCGGGCGAGCAACCGGGCGGACAAGGCCAGGGACAAGGCGGCAAGGAATGGGGCACGGGCCACGACCCGAACCTGACCGGAAGGGCGACGCACCCGGACATGCAGACGCAGGACACGTCGGCCGAGGCGGTCGACACCGGGCAGGGGGCGAACCGTTCCGAGGTGATTTCAGGGGCTGCGGAGCGGGGATTCGTGGGCCCGAACTACAAGAAGGTGTTCACCGAGTACCACACGGTCGCGGAGAGCGCGATCGACAAGGAGCAGGTTCCCGCGGGCTACCGATTCTACGTGCAGCGGTACTTCCAGCTGATTCGTCCGCGGGAATAGGCACGATCGAGGTGATGGGATGACCGAGACCAGTTCGAAGGAGCAGGCGTCGCAGCGCGTGCAGGACTTCCAGAAGAAGATGGGCACGCTTCGCGAGGAGGTCGGCCGGGTGATCGTCGGCCATCGCGACGTGGTCGACGGCGTGCTGACGTGCATGCTGGCCGGCTCGCACGCGCTGCTCGAAGGCGTGCCGGGGCTGGGCAAGACGATGCTGGTGCGCACGTTGGCGGAGTCGCTGTCGCTGACGTTCTCGCGAATCCAGTTCACGCCGGACCTGATGCCGGCGGACATTATCGGGACCACGGTGATCAACGAGAGCGCTTCGGGGGCGAGAGCGTTCGAGTTCCGGCGGGGCCCGATCTTCGCGCACATCGTGCTGGCCGACGAGATCAACCGGGCCACGCCCAAGACCCAGAGCGCGCTGCTCGAGGCCATGCAGGAGAGGCGCGTGACCGTGGCGAAGACCACGCACCAGCTCGAGCCTCCGTTTTTCGTGCTCGCCACGCAGAACCCGCTGGAGATGGAGGGAACTTATCCGCTGCCCGAAGCGCAGCTCGATCGGTTCTTCCTCAAGCTGCACGTCGGCTTTCCGAGCCGCGAGGAGCTGCACACGATCGTGGAGCGCACCACCGGTGCGAGCGACCACGCGGCCCATCCTGTGCTGCAGCGCGATGAGATCCTCACGATGCAGGCGCTCGTGCGCGAGGTGCCGGTAGCCAGGCATGTGCAGGACTACGCCATCCGGCTGCTGCAGGCCTGTCACCCGGACGGAGAGGACGCGCCGGACCTCGTGCACCGTTTCGTGCGCTACGGGCCGTCGCCCCGGGGCGCACAGGCCACGCTGCTGGCGGCCAAGATCCACGCGCTGTTCGACGGGCGCTTCGCGGCATCGATCGAGGACGTGAAGAAGGTGGCGTTGCCCGCGCTGCGCCATCGCGTGCTGCTCAACTTCGAGGGTGAGGCGGAAGGCGTCCGGCCGGACCAGGTGATCGAGAAGGTCTTGCAGAAGCTGCCGGAGAGCAAGGCCTGAGAATGAGAAGGCGAAAGGAGCCCCCATCCCCAACCCTTCCCCCCCGTGTGGGGGGAAGGGAGCCAGAACCGCGTCAGGGCAGGGTGAGCGCATCGGCGAGGCTTCTTTTTCCCTCCGCCCACACGGGGGGGAGGGTCAGGGTGGGAGCCCCTTCGGGGCCGAGCACGAGAGGTTGAGTTGGGGATTCGGGATCTGATCCGCCGGGTTTCGCTTCCGCCGCCGTCGGTTCGCGGCGAGGCAGACCTGTTCGATGACGAGTTCCAACGCAAGCTGGAGTACCTCGCGATCGTCAGCCGGCGCGTGTTCGCGGGCCGGATGCGGGCGGAACGTCGCACGCGCAAGACCGGCTCGGGCATCGAGTTTGCCGATCACCGCGAGTACGCGGCGGGCGACGACTTCCGGTATCTGGACTGGAACATCTACCAGCGGCTCGGGCGGCTGCTGCTTCGCTTGTTCGAGGAAGAAGAGGATCTGTCGATCTACCTGATCGTGGACACGTCGAGCTCGATGGGCTTCGGGCACGACAAGAAGATCGTGTACGCGAAGAAGATGGCGGCCGCGCTCGCCTACATCGGCCTGGCGAACCTGGACCGCGTGGCGATCGTGACCACGGCCGACAAGGTCCTGAACCGCATGCCGCCCACCCGCGGCAAGCAGCGCATCTTCAAGGTGTTCCAGTTCCTGCGGGAGGCGCGGGCCGACGGCACCACCGACCTCGGCCAGGCGCTGCGCGTGTTCGTCTCGCAGCACAAGCGTCGCGGCCTCGCCGTGCTCATCAGCGACCTGTACGACCCGGCGGGCTTCGAGCAGGGCATCAACGTGCTGCGTTACAACAAGTTCGAGCCCTTCGTCCTGCACCTCATCGACCGCACGGACGCCGCACCGGCGATTCGCGGCGACGTGCGCATCTACGACTGCGAAACCGGCGAGGAGCGCGAGGTCACGGTCACCAGCCGCGTGCTCCAGAAGTACAAGGAGACCTACGAGCAGTACCTGACCGACATCCAGGCGTTCTGCGCGTCCAAGCAAGTGCCCTACGTGCCCGCGGACATCGGCGTTCCGTTCGACGACATGGTGCTGCGCGTGCTGCGGCGCGGGGGGATCGTGGGCTGACGCGATGCACCTGACCGGACTGCCCCTCGCGACTTTGATCCAGATCGGCGCAGCCGCGGGCCTGGTCGTGGTGGTCGCCTACATCCTCAAGCTCAAGCGTCGGCCCGTGCCGGTGACCTTCAGCAAGCTGTGGACGCGCATCCTGCGAGAGAAGGAGGCCACGAGCCTGTTCTCCCAGCTCAAGCGCCTGCTGTCGCTGCTGCTTCAGCTGCTGCTGTTGGCGCTGCTGATCTTCGCGCTGGGCGATCCGCGCAGCGCCGCGTCCGTGCTGCAGGGCCGCAACCTGGTGATCCTGATGGACGCCAGCGGCTCGATGCAGGCCACGGACGGCTCGCCGACGCGCCTGGACACCGCCCGCGACGAGGCCCGCAAGATCGTGCGCGGCATGGGAGGCAGCGACCGGGCGCTGGTCGCGCAGATGGACGCCGCCCTCACGCCACTGTCGACGATGACCGACGACGTGCCCACGCTCGAGGCGGCCATCGACTCCGTGAAGCCCACCGAGTCGCGGGCGGACTTCCCGCGGGCGCTGCGCTTCTCCGTGGATACCTTGCGGGACCTGACCAACCCCGAGATCGTGGTCATCTCCGACGGCCGCCTGGGGGAGGCGCACGACGCGTTCGGGCAGGTGAGCCTGGGCGACATCAAGCTGTCGTACGTCAAGGTGGGCAGCAAGAGCCTCAACGCCGCAATCACGCAATTTTCGGTGCGCCGCTACCCGCTCGACAAGTCGCGCTACGAGGTGATGATCGAGGTGGCGAACACCTCGACCGAGCCGCTGGATCTGGAGCTGTCGCTCTATGGGGACGACAACCTGGTGGATCTGACCAAGTTCCGCGTGGGGCCCGGCGAGCGACTCCCGCGGTTCTACCCGAACCTGGCCGGTGCCAGCCGTTCTCTCGAGGCGCGCATCAAGCTGGCCAACGGCGGAAGCGACGACCTTCCCGCCGACGATCGCGCGTGGGCGCTGTTGCCCGAGCGAAGGCGCGCCAAGGTGCTGTGCGTGACCAAGGGCAACACCTACCTCGAGGCCGCGCTGCTGCTCGACGAGTACCTCGATGTCACGCTCGTCGATCCCGCCTCGTACCCGGTGCTCGGCACGCAGTACGACGTGACGATCTTCGACAACTTCGCGCCCGTGCCCGCGAAGAACTCGGGCTCGCTGCTGTACATCAACCCGTCGGGCGACCAGTCGCCGGTCAAGGTCGACGGCGAGCTCAAGGACGTGGGCTTCGACACCTGGGACAAGAAGAGCCCGATCCTGCGGTGGACAGCCATCTCGGACGTGAACATCGGACGCGCCGAGAAGCTCAAGCCCGAGAAGGACGACAAGGTCGTGGGCGCGAGCTTCGACGGACCGCTGCTGGTCATGGGGCGTCGCGACGGCCACCGGTTCGTGGTCATCGGCTTCGACCTGCGGGACAGCGACCTGCCGCTGCGCATCTCGTGGCCGCTGATGCTGCTCAACACGATCAACGACTTCGTCGAGGAGGACACGCAGTACATCTCCTCGTACCGTACCGGAACGGTCTGGCGCATCCCGGTTCCCCAGGAGGCCAAGGAAGCCACCCTGATCTCGCCCGACGGCGTGAAGCACCAGCTGCCGGTGCTGCAGGGCCACGCGGTGTATCTGGGCCAGCACGCGGGGATCTACAAGCTGTCGGCCGGCCCGGTCGGCGCGGTGGTCGACAGCGGGTTCGCCGCCAACCTGAGCAGCATCGAGGAGTCGACGATCGCGCCTGCCGACGAGCTCGAGGTGCACGGAGTGGCAGCGGGAAAGGTCGCCGGCTTCAAGGTCGGCGTGCGGCGGGAGATCTGGATCTACCTGCTGCTGGCCGTGGTGGTGATGACCACCATCGAGTGGATCACCTACCACCGGAGGATCACGGTATGAGCCCGCGCACGCGCAAGGTGCTCTGGGGCCTGCTGATCACCGTGGTCACGGTGGCCGCCCTGCTGGCGTATCGCAAGTTCGTGCTGCTGGCCCCGGGGCCGACGCTTTCGTGGGCCCGCGGCGGCATCACCTACGAGCTGCTGGCCCCGCGCATGCTGGGCGTGGTGCTGCTGGCGCCCCTGTTCCTGTTCGTCATGGGCCGAAGCCTGGCCGACCTGCCCTGGCAGCAGCGAGTGCTCTCGTTCCTGCTGCGCATCGGCTTCGTGCTGCTGCTGGCCGTGGGCCTGTCGCGCCCCGCGCGCACGGCGCATACGGACAAGGTCTGCACGGTCTACCTGGTCGACGTGTCGGACTCGGTGTCGGACGAGGCGCTGCAGGACGCGCGCAAGGTCGTGCAGCAAGGCATGGACGGCAAGCGCGGCGACGACCTGGTCAAGCTGGTGACCTTCGCCAGGAGGCCCCGGGTGATCGAGATCCCGGAGGGCGCGAAGCAAGCGCCGGAGATCCAGCGCCAGGATCCACCGGGCTCCCCTGCCCGCTTGGGCGCGGGCTCGGACATGCAGGCCGCGCTGCAGCACGCCTACGGGCTCTATCCGCCGGGCTACCTCAAGCGCGCGGTAATCGTGAGCGACGGCGTGCAGACCGATGGGGATCTGCTGGCCGAGGCCAACAAGGCCAGGGACCTGGGCGTGCGCCTGTTCACCGTGCCGTACCGTCGCCCGGTGCCGGGCGAGGTGGCGGTGCGCGAGCTGTCGCTGCCCGACCGGGTGAAGGTCGGCGAGACCTTCGAGGTGCACGCGAGCATCTACTCGTCGCGCGCCACGACCGCGAAGGCCAAGCTCTGGCAGGGCGAAGCGCTCAACGGCCTGGAGGGGATCAAGGACCTTCAGCTGCAGCCCGGCAACAACGATATTGCGTTCAAGTCCGTGGTGCGCGTGGGCGGCAGCGTCACCTACACGCTCGAGCTGACCGACATCGCCGACGACCGCTTTTCGGAGAACAACCGCTACGCCACGACGGTCGACGTGCCGGGGCGTCCGCAGGTGCTCTATGTGGAAGGCGACACGGGACGGGCCAGCTACCTGTCGAACGCGCTGACGGCCCAGCAGTTCGACGTCGACGTGCGCAATCCGGGCGCGTTCCCCGAGTCGCTCAAGGAGATTGAGCGCTACGACTTCGTGATTCTGTCGGACACGCCGGCGGACAAGGTGTCGCTGTCGGCGCAGGATCTGATCGACCAGTACGTCAAGCAATTGGGAGGCGGCTTCCTGTTCGCTGGCGGGCCGTCGGGTTACGGGCTGGGCGGTTGGTACAACACCACGATCGAGCGGCTGCTGCCCGTGCGCATGGACACGCAGCACAAGAAGGACACGCCGTCGCTGGCGATGGTGCTGGTGATGGACCGGTCCGGATCGATGACGGGGCTTCCGCTGGAGATGTCCAAGGCAGCGGCGCGGGCCACGGTCGACACGCTGTCGCCCGACGACCTGATCGAGGTCATCGCGTTCGACTCGCAGCCCACGCGCTACGTCAAGATGCAGGCGGCGCACAACCGGGCGCGCATCGAGAACAACATTGCGCGCATCCAGTCGGGCGGAGGCACGGAGATCTTCTCGGCGCTGGACGCGGCCTACCAGGACATGACGGTGACGCGTGCGAGGAAGAAGCACGTGATTCTGCTGACCGACGGCCGAGCGCCGACCACGGGGATCCGGGATCTGGTGCAGGCGATGGTGGCCGAATCGATCACGGTGACCACGGTAGGGCTGGGGCCGGAGGCCGACGACCAGCTGTTGCGGATGATCGCGGACGTGGGCGGCGGGCGGTATCACAAGGTGGACGACCCGAATGCACTGCCCCGTATCTTTACGCGAGAGACGGAGATGGTGGCGCGGCAGGCGGCGGTCGAGGACTGGTTCCCGGTGCAGCAGGTGGGACCGGCGGACTTTCTCAAGGGCCTGGACATCAATTCCGCTCCGCTGTTGCACGGCTATGTGGCAACGCAGATGAAGCCTCCGCCCGCGCAGCTGATCCTGCAGAGCGACAAGGGCGAGCCGATCCTGGCCAGGTGGCGCGCGGGGCTCGGCTGGGCGCTGGCCTGGACGAGTGACGTCAAGAACCTGTGGGCGGTCGAGTGGCTGCAGTGGAAAGGCTATGGGCAATTCTGGGGGCAGCTCATTCACGAGCACATGCGCACCAAGCACCGCCGGGAGCTCGATATGAGCACGTCGGTGGTGGACGGCGAGGTGCGGGCGGTGGTGGACGCTTTCGGGGCGGACGACTCGTTCGAGAACGGGCTGGACTCGACACTAACGGTGTCGGGACCGGAGCCGGGCGGGGAGAAGAAGACCTTCCCGATGCGTCAGACGGCGCCTGGGCGCTACGAGGCGCGCTTCACGCTGGACAAGTACGGCTCGTTCCTGCTGCGGGCGGACCATGCGCGGCAGAATGACAAGGGAGACAACGTGAACGTGGCGGTGAGCTATGGGCATGTGTCGAACCCGTATCCGCGGGAGTACGCGAGCTTCGAGCCAGACCTGGGCACGCTGGAGCGGGCGGCGGCGGAGACGTCGGGGAGCATGGATGCGCCGGTGAGCGCGATCTTCGATCCCGCGGGGGAGAAGATCACGTACCACCAGGATCTGTGGAACCGGGCGATCTTCGGGGCGATCGGGCTGTTCCTGCTGGACCTGCTGTTGCGGCGGGTGCGGCTGTTCGACAGGAAGTTCTTGCCGAAGAAGGTCAAGGCGGCGCGGGTGTAGGGGCGAGGGAGATGGAAGCGGCTCGGGAAACCAGCGACGAGCCGTCCCGCCCAGCTGCTCGACGTTCGATGATGGGCCGTGGTGCGCGTGGCATGATCAGTGTGCCAGCTCGGTCACGGCGCTCAAGGAGGGGTTCCATGCGCACGTCCACGACTCTCGCCCTGTCATTCGCGCTCGCATCGTTGGCGCTCGCATGCGGCAACGGCGACTCCATCGTCACGGGTCCGAGTTTGTCTTCCGGGCCCAGCCTCTCTGCCTTCGACGGCAGCCCGTGCAAAAAGGAGTCGACCGTGCGCAGCGGCAGCGTGCAGCAAGCGTTGAGCGCCGACGACGTCTACGCCGGCCTGCAGTGCGTGCGCTGGGCTCCGGTGGACGGCGGCTTCCGGGTCGTGCTCCTCAACTTCGAGGGCGCCTGCGGCGCCGAATGGACCGGCCAGGTCGGGGCGAACGATGGCGCGGTCGCGCTGCGTCTCGTCAACCCGTTGTGCCTGGTCGCCGCATGCGGCTGGTGCATCTACGATTGGACCTTCGACGTGCGGATGGGCGCCTCGCCGGGCGGGAACGCTTTTGACATCGTGGTCGACACATGTCCGGGAACCCAACAGCCTGAATCGGAGTCGGTCGTCCTCCCGCTCGACACCCAGCCGACGGGCGAGCTGTGTCGGTATGCCAACGCCAATGCGCTCGGCTGGCAGGCCATGGCGCTCGATACCTGCGGCGCGGCGTACATGCCGTGCAGGGAGGAGCCTGGCATGTGCGGCACCTCGGCGGGCGCCGCCCCCTGCGACGCGGACCTCGTCTGTGCCGATGGCGCCGACGCGGCCGCGCACGTCTGCCAGAGCGCGTGCGCCGCGGATAGCGACTGCACGCCGAAGGGCGTGATGAAGTGCGAGGCAAGCGTATGCCGGCCGGCCCATCCTTGGTGATCGCCGCGTCGCGCGAGGAGGTCGAGCATCACTCGTCACAAGCAGCGCCCGGTCGCCGGATTCTTCTGGAACGGGTTCTTGCACGTACAGGTACCGTCGGCCTGACACTCGCCATGCAAGCTCGATATCGAGGGGTTGTCGTTGCAGGACTGGTCCATCCCCACCTGGCAGGCAAACCAGCATACCGGCTCCGGGCTTGCGGGGGAGCTGGGGTCGCCCGGGAAGAGCTCGACGCGCGCGCACTGCTGGGTGCCACGGCAGTCCGCGGCCGTCGCGCAAGCGCGCAGGCATACGCCCGAGATCTGGTGCCACGGAAGAGGAGAGCAGACGGTGCCCGGCGCGGTGCACGGATGGTCGGGCTCGACGCACGCGGTCGGCCCGCCGGGCGCGCCCTCCATGCAATAGCCCCCCGGCGCTTCGGTGTTGCACATGAAGCCCGCGCCGCATTCGCCGTCGGTCGAGCAGGCGCGGCCCGTGACCACGCTGGACGTGCTCCCGTCCGGGCCGCTGTCCGCGCCGCCCGAGCCGCCGCCGGGCACGGTAGTCGACGGAGCGGTGGAGCCGCCGCACCCGGCCGCAATTGACGCGACCACCAGAGCGACCGCGAGCACGCGGGGAACGGTTACCACGAGGACGTCGTTCTTCACGTGGATATCGGACTCGGACACTCGGCCCTTGTGCACCGCAGCCGAGTCGAGTTTGACGATCGGCCCGTCGGCCTTCTGCATCACCTTGACGTCCATGAATCCTCCGTCGGTGGTGGCGTACGCTACGCTGCTGCGGGCCCTGGCGGAAAGGGGAAGGGCTATATCCCCCTGAGCACGCCCCACTCGGCCGCGACGAAGCCGTCGCGCACGAACGGTTGCGGCGCAGGAGGCTCCGGCAGATTGGTCGGCTCGTGCGCCATCGGACGAATCAAGAGCAGCGACCGGAGCACCCGATCCGGCTTGGGGCTGATGTCCAGCGTGACGAAGGCGTCCGCGTGCTGGGGATATACCGCGTACCACGGCGAGCCGCCGAGCACCGGAACCCAGTAGTCGAGAAAGTCCTGCACCTCGCGGCCCACAAAGCCGGTTCGCTCCAACAGCTCGCGGAGCTGCCCCTCGAGCTGCGAGCCGTCCAGAATCCAGCCCTTCGACGTATCCACCGCGGGCGGCAGGCTCGCCTCGTAGAACAGATAGGGGAATGCGCCGTCGATCAGGCCGTCAGGCTGCACCGTGACGTTCCATCCCTGCCCATAGAGGGGATTCGACGCAATCACCGCCCCGCCTTGCGGGAAGGAGAGCTTCACCGACACCGCGGTCGTGGTCGTCGGGTACAAGTAGAGATTCGGCGCGTCCGCCTGCATCGGCTCCTGGAACGACAGATCCTGGTAGTCCGTGCCCGGCCCGTTGGTCAGGTCGAACGAGAACGGCATCGATTGATAGGTAAAGCCTATCTTGTAGTCGCCCAGCGGTACGTTCTTGATCCCGTAGCGTCCCTGATCATCCGTCGTCAGCCCGACCGACAGGCCCCCCGGGCCGGTGAGGTCCACCGACGCATTCGAGTAGTAGCACGGCGCGAAGAACGTCTGGGTCGCGAACATCACCCCGGTCATCGCATTGGGCTCCGCCGGAACCGCATCGAGGTCCACGTCGATGCTCTGACCCTTCGTGCACTTGTACAGCTCCGTGTAGAAGCCGTCGGCCCGTGCGTAGATATAATACGCGGGCGGGTCGGAGTAGGGATTCGCTTCGTTGACGTCGATGACGACGCTGCCTTCGGTGTCCAGCTGACGAGTCTCCAGGAGCGTGCCCCAACCGTCGGAGTAGATGTCGAGCGTGATGTTGGTTGCCACGCCCGGCACGGGCACGACGGGTTCCGGGCTGGCGCCGCCGGTCCCTGCGGTCCCTGCAGCCCCGCCCATTCCCGCGACACCGCCCGTTCCGGCGACACCGCCGGTGCCTGCCGAGCCGCCGACCCCAGCCGCGCCGCCTGTGCCGCCACCTGTGCCAGCCGCGCCACCCGTGTCAGAGCTCGAGATGCTCTCTCCTGAACAGGCAGCAAGCGCGACGCCCAGAATTGCAGCCAGCGGTGCGAGAGTCTTGGCAAACGTCATCGTTTCCTCCTTCGGCCGTCCGGTCCGAAGCAATGGTCGCGCCAACGGACGGTTCGCAGAGGCGTTGCGGCGGGCCGTTCGTTCGTTTGCGCGTGCCGCACGTCGCTGCTGGCGGTGAAAGGCCCTGTCCGTGTGAGCCAGAACGATTCGGCCGTGAAGGTCTACGCGCGGCGCCCCGGCAAGCTGCTCCACGACAAGACGTTTCGACCGAAGGACGAGTGCCCGAGCGTCGCCATGGTGTCGGCGGACAACGAGGGCAAGTCCTGTGTGCTCGCCACGGACATCGAGGCGTGCGTCCGCTCGTGGTTCGAAAAGGCCAGGTAGCGAGCGCGAAACCGCTGGGAAAGCCACCTCAGGTGCGGCACGATCCGTGAGCCCGCCCTCACGGACGGACTCACACCATGCCCACCGTCGACCAATTGCTGGGTTGTCCCGGCCTCCCGGTGCAGATCGTCGAGAGAACACAATCCACGCCCTCCAAGGCGCTCGCGTATCTGCAAAGCTTGTCCGGCTGGCTCACGGTCCGTACCGTTGCCTGCGAGGACGGTCCCTGCCCCCGTCTCACGATCACCGGCGGCAACGTACAAGACGTCGCGTTCATCGGCGTGCCCGAGGGGCGGCTGCTCGAAGCGCTGATCGTGCTGCTGCACGAGCTCGACACGGGCCGTCCTGCG
>JAJZQG010000170.1 GCA_021847645.1 Myxococcales bacterium | reverse complement strand
GGTGCGTGCTGCGGAACTCGTGGCAGGCGGTCACGATCCCCCCTAGGACCCCGCCGGCGCGGCTGGCGCCGAGCGCGGCGGCGAGCAGCGCGGTGAACACACCGGCAATCACGAAGTGCAGCAACACCGACCAGTTGAGCGCCAGCGTCAGCGGCAGCAGGTGCAACAGCAGATTGACCGGATAGAGTGCAGCCACCTCGCCCTCGGCGAGCAGCGGCTGGCCGGTGCCGAGCTCCGGACACCAGAACGGCAGACGCCTGTGCCGCAGCTCCTCGGCGAGGAAGTGCTGGAACGGGTAGTTGAGGTGCCACAGATCGGAGCCGGGCGAGAAGTTCCCCACGGCCGTCTCGTTGGTGAAGAACAGCTGGCGGCCGAGCGCGATGCCCACGCCGTAGAACGCGACGACGGCGATCGTCAACGCGAGTGCGAAGCCCGCCGCGGGGTGCGCCATCAGAAACGCCCAGGCGCGCTTCCAGCGATTCATGCGGCGGTCTCCCAGGTTCGGCAGCGCGAAACGATCATCGGCGTGGAGGCCCGTCAGAAGAAGAACGAGGCGCCGACACTCACTCCCGGATACCCACCGCGGAGGGTCAGGGACAGCAGACGCGTGAAGTGGTATCGCCCACCGACGGCGATGATGGGATCGAGCGCGTTGCCATGGTGTCCGGAGCCTGTGGCGAAATCAATGCCCGGCTCGCCAAATACGGTCCAGTGGGTCGAAAGCCAGAAGTTCCACTGCATGACGACCGGAATGGCAACGACCGACTCGCCGTGGCCGAGGCTGACGAAGTCCGCGCCGAATCCGATTCCGACACTGTCATTGACCCGCTTGAGGAAGCCGTCCGGGAGGATGGGAATGGTGGCGCGGACGCCCGGCCCGATGGGGTTGTCCTTGCCGAACGGACCGCCGATCGCCACCAGCAGGTGCGGTTCGAGCTCGAGCGAGTAGTCGAGATGGTCGCTCTGCTTGACGACCAACTCTTCGTCTGCAGCGGCCGATGCGGGAATGAGCAACCCGAGCAACCCGCCAATCAGGACCATCCGAGCCGGAGCAGAAGCCGTCAGGTGGAGTCTCATCGTGCCTCACTGGGAGCGGAAGCCGGCCGTGGGCGGCCGGGATATCCATATTAGTAGCCGATGCGGCCAGGAGCAGGCGCGAAATCAACCAGGCGTGATGCCGGGGAGCCTTCGCGCGCCAAACCGCAGACCTCGACGCCGCGCCGAATCGCCCCACAGGGCGCGGTATTCGTGCTCGTCCTCGCAAGCCTTCGACGCCAGGATCTGGACCCCCGACGGCCGCCACACCGCGAGCTCGCGCCTCGTCAGGAAGAACACGTCGTTCCCGGCGCCCCACAATCCCAGCACGTCTTCCTCGCAGGAACGGTCCAGGGCTGCGTCCACGCGCCGTGGTCCTGGACCGCGAGTGCCCCCTTGCTCGTTGCGGCGAAGACCCGCCCGCAGCCCACACTCTGGTGTAGATGGCCGAGGGGGCGCCGGACAGTGCCGAGAGCGATCCATTCTGCCACCACCACAGCCCCGTGCCCCCCGCCAGTGCCTGGCTGTCATGCGCCCAGACATCGCTCAGGAATTCAGAATCCCGCAACACGGCCGCTTCGAGCCATTCCATCCCATCGACCGCGACGCCTTCCGGCAACGTTTGCTCGTCGTCGACGCCATCGGCGTCAGACACCGAACCTGCATCGACGGAATCCATCGAACCCCCGAAGGTCGCGTCGACGCTGCCCCCGCAGCTCCAGATTCCGATACAAGAAACGATCAGCAGCCCCACGGGACCGATGACCAACGCGACGGCTGTATGCCAATGGGGTGCGCCCATGATCCCGCCCACCCTTCAGAACCGTTGAAGCTCCCTGCCGTCATACCGCAGCAGGAACGTCTCCCCGCACGTCCGTCCCTCGTATGCCCAGGCGCGGGCCGCCAAGCAGACTTCACCCCGCGTGTCGTCACCCCACATCGACTCGAAGCTGACCGAGTTCTCGCTCCCCAGCCCACGTCGTCCGCCACGTCGAAGGGCGGATTCCACGGCGGAGCGGTCGCACCGTCCGCGTCGGTCCGATCGCCGGACGAGTCGGTCATCTCGCCTGCGTTCGGCGCATCGGCTGTGTCCTGCTCGCCGGTCACGTCGCTGCTGCCCGTATCGCCGCCCACTCCAGCTGGCTGCGATCCGGTGGCTTGCCCGCCGCAGGCGGCCAGGACGGCGACCGCGGCGGCGAGCAATCCGCTTCGACCGTGCAGCATCGTCGTCGGCACCTCGTGTGCCAGGCAGTCGTGCGGTGATGCGACGCTGCGAGGGTGCATCGGCGGCCTCCGGAGGTTGAGCTCCCTTGACGAGGAACCCGCGCCGCGCGCGAAATATCTACAACCGCGCGCCCGCCGCTCTTGGGATCCCACTACGCACTTCGGTCACGCGGTACTAGGCTGGCCACGATGAGCGCAGCCGTCTTGTGCATCGGCACCGAGATCACCCGCGGAGAAATCGTCAACACCAACGCCACCTGGCTCGCCTCCCGGATGACCGGCATCGGCTTCGAGGTCACCGAGATCGCCAGCGTCGACGACGACCGGCCTCGCGTCGTCGAGACGCTTCGACGCCTGGCGCGGCAGCACGAGGCGATCGCGTGCACCGGCGGCCTGGGTCCGACCACCGACGACCTGACCACCGAGTGCGCGGCGATCGCCGCCTCCGCTCCGATGGTGCGCGACCCGGCCTCGGTCGAGGCCATCCGCGATCGATTCCGCAAGCTCGGCCGCCCGATGGTCGGCAGCAACATCAAGCAGGCAGATTTCCCGTCGGGCGCGACGGTGATGCCGAACGCGGTGGGCACCGCGCCCGGCTTCGCGCTGCAGATCGATCGGGCGCTGGCCGTGTTCTTCCCCGGCGTGCCGAGGGAAATGCACTATCTGTGGGAGACCCACGCCGAAGCGATGCTTCGCGCCATCGCGCCCGCCACCAGCCATCAGATCCGCATCAAGACCTTTGGCCAGCCCGAATCCACCGTAGGGCAGATGCTCGACGGCGTGGAGCAGCAGTTCCCGGGCGTGACGATCGGCTACCGCGCGAGCTTCCCGGAGATCGAGGTGAAGGTGCTGGCACGCACGCAGCAGCACGCGACCGCCGTGCAGCTGGCCGAGCGCGCCGCCGCCGTGGTGCAAGAGCGTCTGGGGGCGATCGTGTACGGGCGCGACGACGTGACGTTCATGCGCGCGATGGCCGATGCCGTGCGAGCGCGGGGCTGGTGGCTGGCGCTGGCCGAGTCGTGCACGGGTGGGCTGGTGGCGAGCCTGCTGACGAGCGAGCCCGCGAGCGACTACCTGCGAGGCGGCGTGGTGGTGTACTCCAACGAGGCGAAGACCGCGCTGCTCGGAGTTCCCGCCGAGCTGATCGACGCGCACGGCGCCGTGAGCCAGCCCGTGGCCGAGGCGATGGCGATGGGTGCCGCGCGCGTGACCGGCGCGCAGATCGGGCTTGGCATTACGGGTATCGCGGGGCCGACGGGCGGAACCGAGGACAAGCCCGTGGGCCTTGTGGACTGGGCCGTGGCGTGGCCCGGCGGCGTCACGTCACGCCATCGCGTTTTCTACGGCGATCGCACGCGCATCCAGAAGATGGCGGCGTACGCGGCGATGGCTCTCGTGCGGCAGGTGGCGCTGGACCCGGGCGCGTTCGAAGGCGGCGCCCACCCGGCGGCTCGTCAGACCAGCACCGTGTCGTCCACTTCCAAGGCTTCCTGAGCCACGATCGTGCTGGTTTCCTCGTCGCGCTTGACCGCGAGATCGTAGAGCTCGGCCAGGATCGCGGGATGCTCGCGGATCAGGTCGAGGAAGTCTTCGCGCGGCAGGTGCAGCGTCAGGGTCGGGTGCCGCGCAATCACGCGCGCGGTCGACGGCTTTCGGAGCACCAGCGAGACTTCGCCCACGATGTCGCCAGGCCCCAGCGTGGCAAGCACCAGCGTCTCGCCGTTCTCCTCGCGCACCACGCCCACCTCGCCCGACGCGATCAAGTGCAGCCCAGCGGCCGTCTCGTTGAGCTCGATGAGCACGTCGCCCGCTTCGAAAGAGCGCGTGACGAACTTCTCGATGAGCGCCGGACGCTCCTCTGGACGAACCGCCCGCAGGATGGCGCTGGTGCGCACCAGGTTCTGCACCATGCGCCGCTGGCAGTGGGCCGCGAGCTTGACGCCCACCTCCGGGTGCTGCTCGGCCACCCGATCGAGCACGTCCTTGCGCGCGACCAGCACGACCGACGGCCGGCAGGCGATGATGCTGGCGGCCCGGGGCGCGCGCGACAGCAACGCCATCTCGCCAAACAGCGAGCCCGCCGTGAGCCTGGCCAGGACGATGTTGCCGCCCGCGACCTCGCGCTGCGCCTCGGCTTCCCCGCGGGCGAGGATGAAGGCCTCCGTACCGGTGTCGCCCTCGCGAATGATCACGTGGTCCTTGGGCACGGACATCACCTCGAAGGCCTCGACGAGCGCCTTGAGCGCCGCGGGCGCCAGGTCGGAGAACAGGGGCACCGGCGCGAAGCTCGGCAGCTCCGTGCGGCTGTCTTCCACGTCCTTTCGCGCACGACGCGCCTGCCGGATGATGTCCGCCGTGCGGTTGACCAGCGCAATGCCGGTGAGCACCGACGGCAGCGGGCTGAGCTGCTGGGCAATGGGCAGCAGCGGCGGCTTGCCCACGTCGTGGCCCACCCGCGGCGAGCCCAGCGCAAACGCCTGCGCAATGGCCTCGAACGACGCGCTCGGGTCGACGCCCAGCGCACGCAGATCCGCGGCAGCCGAGACGGCCAACGGCAGATTGCCCGTATCGATCGAGCACTGAAGGCACAGCTCCAGCGCCTCGCGAGCCAGCTCCATGCGCTTCGCGTCGGCCAGCAACCGGCCGCACAAGAGCAGTCCCGAGGCCATCGCGTGATCCTGCTGGACCACCGCCGCCGCCCAACGCAACGCAGCATCACGCTCGCCGGTCAGCGACAGGGCAAGCGCGCGATCGATCGGGGACTCGGCCAGGGCGCCGCCTGGCAGCTCGGGAGGGCCGGAACGCATGAAAGGTCATTTCTTATAGCACGAAGCCGCGATGTGCGGAGAAGTGTACGTTGCCGCGACAGGACGTAGCCGCGCGCCATTTCCCACACTAGGCTCGCCCCCGTGAATCGAAGGCAGGCCATGATCGTGCTCGGCGGCGTCGCGGCTGTCGTGGTCGGCGTGCCCGTGGGCTGGACGGTCGTCACCGGTTTGCGGTTTCCGAGCGATCACATGCCCCAGGGCGCCTACCTGCGCGTCGCCCTGGCCGTGGGCAAAAACAAGCTGCAGGACTGCTTTCCGTATCTGGAAACCGAGTCGCAGAACGCGGTGTACTCGATCCTGGACTACCGCAAGCGCTCCCTGGCCCTGGTTCGAAGCTCGTTCGCCGAGCCCGAGCGCTCGCGCTGGATCGACGCCTGGCAGGCGGAAGGCGACGCGGCCGATCCCCCGGCGCTGTGGGCCGTGCTGGCCGTGCGCAACGGGTGGGACGCGCGATTGAAACGCGACCTGTCCGGCATCGCGCGGGTCGAGATCGCGGGCGAGCGCGCCACGGTCGAGACCGTGCACGGCACGCGCTACGCCTTCCGGCGCGCCGACAACGGCATCTGGGGCCTGACCCTGTTCACGGCCGAGCTCGTTGCGCTCAAGGAGCGCGCCGCCCGCGACTTCGCCGTGACCGAGCGCGCCGCCCAGGACTACCAGCGCGCCCAAGCCCACCCGTAGCCACGCATTTCCTTTCGTGCGGGTCATCGGACGTGCCCAAGGCGCTGTCGCGATGGTATGCGGACGTGATGAAGCAACCCGCAGCTGCCTCGGCGCGTCCCGCTTCGCGTCCCTGCGTGCTAATCGTGGCCGGCCTCGACCCGTCGGGGGGCGCCGGCCTTGCCGCTGATCAGCGAGCGGTGCTGTCCACCGGAGCCTGGCCTTGCCCGGTGTGCGCGGCGGTTACCGTGCAGTCCACCGCGGGCCTGGTCTCGGTGCACCCGATCGATCCCGCGCTCCTCGATGCGCAGGCTCGTGAAGTGCTTCGCCACCAGCCCGTGCGCGCCATCAAGACCGGCGCGCTCGGCAGCGAATCCAACGTCCGGGCCACCATCACCCTGCTTCACGACCACCCTTCCCTTCCCGCCGTCGTCGATCCCGTCGTCGCCGCCACCCGCAGCGCGGGCGCCCGGCTGCTGGATTCGGACGCTGTCCGCGCACAGCTCGAGCTGCTGTCGCTCGCCACGGTGCTCACGCCCAACGCCGACGAGGCGTCCTCGCTGCTGGGCAAGCGCATTCGCGACGAGGCGGACCTGGCGGACGCGGCGCGAGATCTGGGAGCGCTGGGGGCCGAAGCCGTGTTGGTCAAGGGCGGGCACGTTCGCGGGCCGCGCGCGGTCGACGTGTTGTACGCGGGCGGGCAGATTCATCGATTCTCCGCGCCGCGGCTGGCGGTCGCGCCCTTTCACGGAGGAGGCTGCACCATGGCCTCGCTCATCGCGGGCGAGCTCGCCGTGTCCGGCGGCAAGCCGGATCGCGAGGCGATCGTCCGGGCGGTGCGCAAGGCCAAGCGAACGCTGGCGCGCGCCATCCATTCGGCCGCTCGCGTCGGGCACGGCCTTCTGGTGCTACCGCTTCGCGGGAGATGAATCGCCCCGCAGATTCAGACCGTCCAGAGGCTCTACCTCGTCGGCCTTGAGCTCCGCGGCCACGGCCCGTCCGAGCAGCTCGACATTGCACACGATGCGCTTGCCTTTGCCCACGACATCGACCACCACGCCGGTCACGCCGGCCAGGCCGCCGGACATGATGCGCACGGGCTTGCCCACCTCGATGCGCGCCCAGGGTTCGAGCATGCGATCGCTGCTGCACAGCAGCTTGATGTTGTCGATCTCGCGATCCGACACGGGCTCGGGTCCCTCGGGTCCGCCGATGATCTTGGCGAGGCCGCGCGTGCGCAGGACAGCGACGCGGTGCTCGAAGACGGTGAGGTCGGTGTGGACGAACAGGTAGCCCGAGAACAGGGGCAGGGTGATGACCTTCTTGCGGTCGGTGCGGCGGGACCAGGCGCGGTAGGTGGGCAGGAACGCCTCGAGCGACTTGCTCGTGAGCTGGTCCTGCACGGTGCGCTCGAAGTTCGCGCGGGTCTTGAGCGCCCACCAACGGACGCCTTCTTTCAGCTTGAATGCCATGATGTCGAGCAGTGGGTCCGAGCCTCGGATGTCCCGAAGGCGGACCGACGGGCAATGCGGGCTGGACAGCAGTTGGGGACCATGGAACGCCGGGCCCAGTCGTGAGGCAAGAAGGGACGACAGTCAACCATGCGGCGATCGGAGTTCGAAACCATCGAGGTTAGCGGGTGGGGAGACCGGCTCGCGCGACGCATTGCCCGGGGCGAGGTCGACGCCGAGTTCGTGATCCGCACCCTCGAGCCCTACGCGTCGGATCGTCGCAAGGCGCGGCTGCAGGCCGTGTTCGCGGCGCGCATGGGCTCGGTGACGCTGGTGCTCGACGGGCTGCACGATCCGCACAACGGTGCGGCGCTGGTGCGCACCTCCGAGGCGCTGGGGCTCGCCAGGATCCACGTGGTGGCCGAGCACGCCTCGTTCCTGGCGCACGCCAAGGTGGCGAAAGGGACTCACAAGTGGCTGGAGGTGCGGGCCCATCGGGAGCCGTCGCGCTGCGTGCAGGAGCTGCGCGACTCGGGCCACGTGCTGGTCGGCGCGCACCCGGAAGGCACGCTGCTGCCCGGTGCCCTGGCGCGCATCCCGCGGGTGGCCATCGTGCTGGGCAACGAGCACCAGGGCATTTCCAAGGAAATCCTCGAGGCCTGCGAGCAGCGCGTGCGCGTTCCCATGCGCGGCTTCGCCGAGAGCCTGAACGTAAGCGTCTCCGGGGCGATCCTGCTGGCCTTCGCCACCGAGGCGCGCCCCGGAGACCTGCCCGACCTCGAACGACGCAGGCTCTACGCGCGCGGCCTGGCCGTGTCCGTGCCCCACGCCGACGCCCTGCTGGAGGCGGCATCCCGCGCATGATGACACCTGGGGCCTCATGTACTAGCGTGGCGGCCCTCGAACCGCCGGTATCCGGCGAATCAAGGACGGCAACATGGCAGACAAGAGCGCAAGGCGTTCCACGAGCGGCGAGGCATCGACCTTGGGCCGCGGCGTCGGCATCAAGGGTCGCGTGACCGGCGACGGCGACCTGACGATCGAGGGCAAGCTCGAAGGCGAGCTGTCGATCGGTGGCGCGTTGCACGTGACGGACGAGGCGCAGGTTCGCGCGCGGGTCGAGGCGTCGGCGGTGCTGGTCGAGGGTCTCTTGGAGGGCGACATCTCGGCGGCGGGCCCGGTGAAGGCAGCGGCCGGCGCCAAGCTGAAGGGCACGATCACCGCCGAGTCCTTCGCGATGGACGACGGCGCCGACGTGTCGGCGGAGATCGTGGCGGAGTTCGAGCTACCGCCCGAGCTCATGGAACGCGCACGCTGACGAAATGCGCGCGGCGGATCGGGACACAGTCTACTTCGGAGAATCAAACATGGCAGGGACGGTCATCAGCCAGGGAATCACGATCGAAGGCGAGATCACCTCGGATGAGGAGGTGATCATCCAGGGCACGATCCGCGGCAAGGTCGACGTGCAGGATGCCCTCGTGATCGAGCAGGGCGCCACGGTGGAAGCCGACGTGACGGCCACGTCCATCGTGGTCGCCGGCCAGATCACCGGCAACGTGTCCGCCTCCGACCGGGTGGACTTGCAGGCGGGCGGCAAGCTCGTGGGCGACGTCAAGACCGCGCGGCTCACTATCGCGGATGGTGCGTCGTTCAAGGGCAACGTCGACATGGACGTATGAGCGGGCGTCGGGCCGCAAGGCTGCGGCCCGGATGCGGACCGGGTGCTTCCCAGGAGCATCGAGACGAATCGCGTGGGTGATGGGACATGACCGAAATGGTTGCGATGATCGGGCAGTCGTCTTTCGTGCGCGGCAATGTGCGCGGCGAAGGCAATCTCACCGTGGCAGGCCGCGTGGAAGGCTCCATCGAGCTCGACGGAGAAGTCGTGCTCGAAGACACCGCCCTCGTCCGTAGCGACGTCGTCGCCCATGCGATCGTCGCGCGAGGCGCCGTCGCCGGGAACCTCTCTGCATCGGATTCGATCGTGCTGGAGGCCGGGGCCAAGGTCGCCGGCGATCTGCGCGCACCACGCATCCGCATCGACGAAGGCGCGCTGTTCCGCGGACGCATCGAGATGGCTAACGCGGCCCGCGAGCCCGCGGCGTCGCGCACGGCCAAGGCCGCCGTCCCTGCCGCGCCCGCAGCAAGACCGCGCGTCGCAACACCCGCACGCGCCGTCGCTGCACCGCCCCCGGCAACGCCCGCGCCCGCGCCCTCTCCGGCTGCCGCACCCGCGCCGGCCAGACCCGCCCCGCCCCGAGCCGCTCCCCCGCGCGCTCGCCTCGCCGCGCCCGAACCGCCCGCGCCCGAGCCGCCCGAGCCTGCCGAGCCACAGGCCCCTCCGCCTCCGTCCATTCCCGCCCTCAAGCGCAAGACCAAGGGCGCCGTTCGCAAACGCGGAGGCTGACCGTGATCGATCCCGCCCTGCGCGCCCGCCTCGTCGCCTTGCTCACCGAACGTTCCTTCGAGCGCAGGCGCGTCGTCCTCGCCTCCGGGCGCGAGAGCGACTTCTTCCTCGACTGCAAGCAGGTCGCGCTCACCGCCGAAGGCCACGCCGTGCTCGGCCAGCTCATGTTCCAGGCCCTCGACGATCTGCCCGCCACCGAGGCCGTCGCCGGCGTCGAGCTCGGCGGTTGCCCCCTCGCCTCCGCCGTGTCGCTGATCAGCTTTCAGAAAAGCCGCCCCTTGCCCGCCTTCTACGTGCGCAAGACGCAGAAGGACCACGGCATGAAAAAGCTCATCGAAGGCGACAAGGCCATGCGCCCCGGCATGCCCGTCGTGCTGCTCGAAGACGTCGTCACCACCGGCGGCTCCACCCTGCGCGCCGCCGATACCTTGCGCGCCGCCGGCCTGCTGCCCGTCGGCGTGGTCGTCGTGGTCGACCGCCTCGAAGGCGGCGGCCAAGCCTTGCGCGACGCGAACCTGCCCTACGTCGCTCTCACCACGCGCAAAGACTTCATCCCCGACTGACCATCACCTTCGCGACACCGGCTCCCTACGAGATGACGCGATACCGCTTCACCTCGAGCGTGGGTCCAGCCATCGCTATGCCCATCGCATCGTCGTCGATCCGCCCTTCGATCTCCACACGCAGGCCCTCCTTCTGAAGACCGCGGTCGCCCCCCGCGATCACCAGCCTCTGGCCATCGTCACATGCCAGCTCCCAGAACCCGCCTTCGAGCTCGCTCCTGCACACCACGCCCCGCAACTTCGCCATGGGCACAGGCTAGCAAAAACCGGGGCTGCGCTTCAGCCCACCCGTGCGTGCGCCAGAACGCAACGACCCGGGGACTGGACGCCCTTCAGCTCACGCCGTGCTCGCGCAGGAACGGGCCGTAGCGCCGATCGCTGCCGCGGATATGCCCGTTGAGCCAGTTGCGGAGGAACATGAACAGATCGGCCGACAGCGACGCCTTGCCGGTCTCGAACGCCTCGCCGAACGCCACGACCTGCGCCTTGAGGGCCACGTGCGCCTGCTCGTGCTCGCCCTTGGCCGGGTACCCGTGCTCCTGGAACAGCTTCTCTTCGTAGGCGAAGTGCGTGTGCGTGTAGTCCACCAGCTCCCGCAAGACCGTCTTGAGCGTCGCATCCCCCTTGCCCGACGCCTTGGCGTGGTGAAGCTCGTTGAGTATCGCGATCAGCTTCTTGTGCTGCGTGTCAATTTCCGAGACTCCCACGCTCAACGCGTCGTCCCACGTCATCAGCGGAATCGACTCGCGCCCCTCGTCGATCATCTTGCGGATGGCCACCGTGCGCATCCGCTTGAGCAGCCGGTCATTCAGGCCGATCTGCGACATGCCGCGCACCAGCGCCGATACGTAGCTGTCCACCATGACCGCCGAGGCGACATCCAGGCTCCGACGGAACGCCCCGAAGACGGCCAGCGCGCGATCCGACGGAAACGCGGCTGCCGCCTTGCGCAGGAATTCGTCCGACACCCGCCCGAGCGCCGCCAGCACCCGGCCGTTGTCCACGTCGGCCGACGCATGCACGAAGCCGTCGAGCGCGGTCTCCGCCCAGAACGACTCCCCCGGCGCGCCCGACACCAGTCGCTCGTACCACACGGCGAAGCCCTGCTCCTGGTCCCCCCGATCCTGTGCCCCCTCCTCGGTCTTGCGATCGTCATACAGAGCGGCGCCGTAGCAGCGCCCCAGCTCCTCCGCCCAGGGAATCGTCTGTGCTTTGGCCGCCGCGAGGGTCTGCCAATCCTCGCTCGTGTGCCCTACCGCGCTGGCTGCGTTGCGAGCGAGCGAATCCGCTACCTGCTTGATGTCGACGACCTTGGATTCCATGAGACTGGCCTGCCTTGCCGAATGGGTGTGTCCTCCGATTCCGATGCACGGACTCCGCCGCCCGGTTGCGGGCGTGGTCCGCACAATCGTCCTGGTGCGTTCGATGAGTAGGGCAGAGTGGGACGTGCCATCCGCGCAGCCTGCGTGCCCGATCGGCACGACGTCTCGCGCCCCTCCAAGCTCGAGATGAACTTCGGATTGGAGGCCCGTTACCCCCGAGCCGTCTCCACCGTCGCTTTGCGCTCAAACCCAGGCGCCCCGCCGACCACTTGCTCCTGGCTCTCACCCCCGGCCAACCTGCGGGCCACCTCCACGATGCGGTCCGCAGGCTCCGCCGCTACATGCTTGTCCGCCAAGGCCTTCAACGCCTCCAACGCTTGCGCGGCGTTCTCGGCCCCCGTGCTCATCGCAATGGTCGCAGGCTCGATCAGCGCGTCGAACGCCTCTTTCGCCTTCTCGTTGTCCGTAGCCGCCGACACCACCACGTGCGCCAGCCACAGCAGCTCCCAACGCCCGGCCGCAATCGCCCGCGCCCGTTGGTCCGCCGTGCCTTGCGACGCCTGCTGCGCCAGCATCCGCGCCGCCGTCTCCCCCAGCTCGTCGTCCTCCACCGGCAATCTCTCCACGCCCGCGCGCATCCTCCTCCGGTCCGACGGCGTGGTCGACAACATCCACAGCGACGCGGCGACAGCCGTCTCGACCTCGGACGACATCTGCTGTTCTCTCAGCATGCGCCGAGCGTGCGCGCTGACCGCCTGCTCTGCATTGGAGTCCGGCTCGAGCCCCATCATGCTCATGCCCAGCAACGTCAGACTGGACCATACGCTCTCCTGGCTCGCGGAGAGCCGACGGTGCGCAGCGTCGAGTCGTTCGCGCCATGCCCGGGACGACTCCACGACAACCCGCAAGGCATCCGGCGCGTCCGCATGCGCCAGCCGGTCCAATGCCTCGTGACCGCCTTCGTCCAGCACGAGCCTGAGCACGGGATGCCGGCAGGTCGCGCTGGCACGCAGGAATGCGAAGGCCTCTCCGGGCTCCAGCGCGTCGTTGGGCCAGCACGCGATCAGATCCGCTGCCGCGCCGCGAAGCCCGGCCAGCGCTTCGCTGCTCGCCGCTTCGCCCTGCTGCCCACCCACGCCGTACCTGTCGAGCTCTTCCTGCAGACGCACGCGGGCCCCGTCGATCAACACGGCGCCCTTGCGCGCCGCCACCCGCTCGAAGGCCACCACCGCTTCCCTGTCGTCGGCCGTCGGCCCCTCGCGCCGTGGCGTCGATTTCATGAAGGACCGCAGAACCGCGTAGACCGCGATCAACCCCCCCACAACGACGATGAGCCACGTACTCATGTCCGCTCCTTACTATCGGTCACCTCGAAAGGGTACACGCTCGAACGCGCGCGCAGTGCATGTGCCTGGCTGACCCGCACGGCGCCCAAGAGAGCGGGCCTCTACTCGCCTCGCTCTGAGCTACGCACCCTGCGCCGGACGACGCGTAGCCGTGCCCGGCTTTCTCTTGCGTGAGCCCGAGCCGGCCGGACTCGTCCGGCGCGAACCATCCCCCTTGTTCGCGCCAAGCCGCGCTTGAACGACCTCTCTCAGCACCACGGCTTGATTGTGCAGCTCGTCCTTGGCCCCGTACACCAACGTGAGCGTTCCTCGCCCGGCGCGTTGCGCTAGCTCCTGCACCAACTCGTCCGCTGGCTCGCGGCTCAGCTCCTCCCGGTATCGCTCTTCGAATTCGCGCCATCGCTCCGGGGCGTGGCCGAACCACCGTCGCAGCTCCTCGCTCGGCGCCACGTCCTTCATCCACGCGTCGACCGCAAGAGCTCCCCGGCTCAACCCCCTGGGCCAAAGCCGGTCCACGAGCACCCGCCACCCGTCGCCCGCGTCGGGCTTCTCATACGCTCGCTTGAGCCGCACTACGAACGCCATGTGTCCTTTGTTGCGCCGTGGGTCCCCGAGCGCAACGGGCTCGACCGTGCGCGGCGTCGTCCCCCGGCTGCGCGGCCTTCGCGGCCTCTTCAACGCTCGGGCGTTCCTCGCCAGGACGACCCCTCGCGGATAGTGCGACGGTGGCCTCAGCGCTTCTTGCGCCGGCGCGCCGGGCGCTTGCCGGACTTCTCGGGTTGGTTCGTGGACGGATCGAAGCTCTTGAGACAGTTGGAGCACCGAATGGATCGGCCCTCTTCGGCAAGGAGCCGACGCTGCTCGAACCCGCAGTGCGGACACTCGTACGTGCGCAGCAGCTGCAGGGCTACCACGGAGGACGCCACCACCGTCATGCGATCAGTGTGGACCGGCGCGTGTGCGCACGCAAGGTGCCGTCGGGGGCTGCTTTCGGGTCAACGGGAGGCTGGCTGCGAGACCGACGAGCGGTCGATTCACGGACGACGCACGGGAATGATGCGCACGCGACGGTCCTCGCCTTCGCCGTCGCTCTTGGTCACCACGTTGGGGAACTTGGCGAGGGCCAGGTGCACCACGCGGCGGTCCCGCGGGCTCATGGGCTCGAAGGTGATCATCTTGCCCTCCTTGACCGCCTGCTCGCCGAGCCGCCGCGCCATGCTCGCCAGCGACGCTTCGCGGCGGTGACGGTAGCCCTCGGCGTCGAGCACCACATGGCGCCTGGGATTGCCGGGCCGGTTGATCACGCGATTCATCAGGTACTGCAGCGCAGCCAGCACCTGCCCCTTCTTGCCGATCACTCGCCCGGCGTCGCGGCCCACCACTTCCAGGTGGATCTCGTCCGGTGAGCTGTCAGGCCGCGGACGGCGCCTTCGCACGGTCACCTCCATGCCCATCTGATCGAGCACTTCGGTCAGAAAATCGTAGGCAGCGTCGGCCCTGTCGTCGGCAGGAAGATCGATCGCCGAGTCGTCCTCATCATCGGCCAGCTCGTCGTCGAGCTCGTCGTCGCCGTCTTCCGCGTCGTCCCACTCGTCATCGGGGTTGTCCGAAACCGGCGGATCCTTTTCGAGCGGTCCCATGATTCTCGTGCCTCCAAACAGGGGTGAAACCTACGACTTGGGCTTGTCCTGGACCGTGATGCCCGGCGCGACCGGGGGCGACTTGCGCGACCAGTACTTCTCGATGGCGAGCTGCTGCACGATACCAAGAACGGAGTTGGTCAGCATGTAGACCGCCAGGCCCGACGGCAGGAAGAGCATCATGACGGTGAACACGGCCGGCATGACGAACGTCATCATCTTCTGCTGGGTCGGGTCCATCTGCATGGGCATGATCTTCTGCTGGAGGATCATGGTGCCGCCGAGGACGATCGGAAGGACGTAGTACGGGTCCGGAGCCGATAGGTCCGGGAAGTACAGGAACGGCGTGTGGTAGAGCTCGACCGCGGTCTGCAGCGAGGTGTACAGGGCCCACCACACCGGCATCTGGAAGATCGCCGGCAGGCACCCGCCCAGCGGGTTGACCTTGTGCTTCTTCCACAGGTCCATGGTGGCGACGTTCTTGCCCTGCGCGTCGTCCTTGTACTTGGCGTTGATCGCGTCGATCTCGGGCTTGAGCCGCCGCATCTGGAAGCCGCTCTGGATCGACTTCCACGTAAGCGGGAACAGGATGAAGCGCACGCTCACGGTCATCAGGATGATCGCGATGCCCCAGTTGCCTACCTTGCTGTGCAGCCAGACCAGGTACTGCAGCAGGTACTTGGCGATAATGCTGAAGTAGCCCAGGTCGACCAGGTCGCTCAGGTGCGCCTTGCCTCCCGCCGCGCTCGCCAGCACGTCGCGCTCCTTGGGCCCCAGGAACGCCGTGAGCCGATAGGTCGCCGATTCGCCCGGCGCCAGCTCCCGCGCGTCCCACGCCAAACGCGATTGATAGAACGCGCCGTCGAGGCCGCCGCCCGTGCGCTCGTCGACCTGCATCAGGCACGACGACGCCGCCGGCTGCACGCCCACCAGCGCCTGGGAGAAGTAGAAGTTCGAGACGCTCGCGAAGGAAACGTCGCCGCGCTGCACGAACCAGCCGTTCTCGTAGCCGGGCTTCGAGAAGTCCTTCGGCGCGAAGTCCGACTCGTGCATCCGCTTCATCTTGCCGTCGTCCAGACACTCCACCGAGGTCACGAACGGCGACTGGCGCCCCAGGTGGGATTCGACTTCTGCCTTGTAGCGCCACGCCGACGCCACCACCGACAGGGCGTGCTTCTTCTTGTCCTGCGCGATGTTCTTGACGGTCGCCTCGACCGCCAGCTCGAAGGGACGGTCGTCCGCGCGAACGACCTTGCGAAGCTCCACCCGGTCATCGGCATAGGTGAAGACGCACTCCTTGCCGTCGGACTTCTCGAGCTTCCAATCGAACTCGTCGTACTGGACCTGCGCGGTGCCGTCGGGCTGCACACCCGGGCCGCGCCAGACCATGCGCAGGGGACGCTTGGACTCGTGGTCGGGCGTGGTGACCAGATCGACCGGAGCGCCCTTGTCCATGTAGTGCTGGCCGCTGAGCAGAAGATGCTTGAGCGAAGCGCCCTGCGTCGTCAGCTCCGCCGTGAATCGATCGCCGTTGATGGTGCACATCGTCTCGGGCGCACGGGCGCCCGGCGGCGTCACCGGCGTCACCTGCGGGATCGGCTGGCTATCGGTCGCGGCGTTGGACCCGCCGCCCCAGAGCTTCGGCAGGTACGTCCACGCGAGCCACACCGCCACGGCGATGAGGACCCAGCGGAGAATGGAGCTGCGTTGTTCCATGATCACCCGAGTGCGACGTCAATGCGTCGCGTTGGGAAGGTTGCCGGGATCAGGGGGCGATCCCGGCGGCAATGGCGCCGGATCGTATCCGCCAGGATGAAAGGGGTGGCACTTGGAGAGCCGGACGACGGACAGCCAGCTGCCGCGCAGCACTCCGTGCATCCGAAGGCAGTCCACCGCGTAGTGCGAGCACGACGGGTAGAAGCGGCACACGGGCCCGAGCAGCGGCGAGATGACGATCTGGTAGCCGCGAATCAGCAACACGAGCAGCTTGACGATCATGCGCTGCCCTCGCCCGCGGACGGGTCACGAAGCACGAGCCTGGCCTGCCGCGCCAGCACGCGGGCCACGCCTTGCCACTCCGTCACTACGTCCGCCATCTTCGCTCCGGTCCACATACTGCGTACAATCACGACCAAGTCCACGCCGTCGGGCACAAGATCCGGCAGGTGCTGGAAAGCTTCGCGCACAAGGCGCTTGGCCCGGTTGCGAACAACGGCCGTTCCCACCTTGCGCGAGACCGTGATGCCGAGCCGCGCCGGCCCCGGGCTCTCCCGCAGCGCCAGCAGAAACACGAAGTGCTTCGAGGTGACCCGGCACCCATGACCCTGGATGCGAAGGTAGTCCGCGCGCCGTCGCACGCGACGGTCACGCGCCCGCCACACGGACGATGGCTCTCCCCGATCACCAGGCCCGGTCATGTTCCGATCGCCTGCGCGCAGGGAGCACGACCCGACCCGGAGCTACTTCTGGTAGATCGTGGGCGTGAGCCGATGCCGACCCTTGCGACGGCGATTGCGCAGGACCTTCTGGCCCGACGACGACGAGTTGCGCGCGCGAAAGCCGTGCGTACGCAGACGGCTCTTGTTATGAGGCTGATAGGTTCGCTTGGACATGACGACACTTCCTCAAAGGGCCGCGCAGTCTGGCACGCCCCTCCCCGGCACGTCAACCCCGGTTTCGCGCCGCTCGTTGCCTGATCATCCATTCACTACCCCCAGGCTCGACGGCTCCCCGTCTATCTACTAGCCTCCCGCCAGATGCCGCCTTCGGTCGTCCATACCTCGTGCACACGTGATTGCCCCGACGCCTGCGGCATTCTCGCCCACGTGCGCGACGGACGGGTCACCCGTCTCCAGGGCGACCCAGACCACCCGATCACCCGTGGCTTCCTGTGCGAACGAACCAGCCGGTTCCTCGCCCGGCAATACAGCCCCGAGCGGCTGACCTCGCCGCTGGTGCGTCGAGACGGCGAGCTTCGGCCAGCGTCGTGGGACCAGGCCCTGGACCTGTGCGCCCGCGAGCTGCTGCGCATCCGCGACCAGAGCGGCCCCGCAGCCATCCTCCATTACCTGGGCGGCGGCTCCCTCGGCATCCTCGAGGCCCTCTCGAACTTGCTGTTCGATGCCTTCGGACCGGTCACCACCACGCGCGGCAGCGTGTGCGACGGCGCCGGCCAGGCCGCCCAGCGCGCCGACTTCGGGGATTGCGACGCGAGCGACCCGCAGGATCTGCAGCACGCGCGAACCATCGTGCTCTGGGGCAAGAACCCCTCGATCTCCAGCCCGCACCTCTTGCCCCTGCTGCATCACGCCCGCCAGCGCGGTGCGTCGATCGTGCTCGTCGATCCGATCCGCCATCGCACCGCGTCGCTTTGTGACGAGGTCATCCAGCCTCGCCCCGGTGGCGACCTCGCGCTGGCCCTGGGCGCCGCACGCGTGGCGTTCGATCGAGGTTGGGCGCACCCGGACGCTCCCTCCTGGTGCGATTACCTCCCCGAGTATCGCGCTGTGGCCGAGCGGCACACAGCCTCGCAATGGGCCGAGCAGGCCGGCGTGCCCCACGCGCAGCTCTTCGACTTGGCGTCGCGCATCGCCCAATCCGGGCCCACCACCATCTTCGTGGGTTGGGGCATGCAGCGACGATCCATCGGCGGTGCGATCGTTCGCGCGATCGACGCGTTGGCTGCCGTCACCGGCAACCTCGGCGTGCCCGGCGCCGGCGTGTCGTTCTACTTCAAGCGCCGCGCCGCATTCGACTCCTCGATTTTCCGCACGACTCGCCCTGCCCCGCGCTCCGTTCGCGAGCCTCTTCTCGCTCGCGACATCCTCGCCGCCGCTGATCCGCCCATCCGCGCCGTCTGGATCTCCTGCGCCAACCCCGTCGCTATGCTCCCGGACTCCCGCGCAACCGCGGCCGCGCTCGCGTCCCGCGAGCTCCTCGTGGTGGTCGACAGCTTCCTCACCGACACCGCGAAGTGCGCCACCGTCGTGCTCCCCAGCGCCACCTTCCTCGAGCAAGACGATCTCGTGGGCGCCTACGGCCATCCCTATCTCGGTGTCGTGCGGCCCGCCGTGCCGCCACCCGACGGCGTGCGCACGGACCTGAGCATCGCGCAGGCTTTGGCTGCGCGCTTGGGCCTGAGCACCTGGCTCGAAGGCGCACCCCGAGATTGGATGCAGCGCGCGCTCGGCCCCATCGCTCTTGATCGGCTCGAGCGCGGCGCCCTTCGGAATCCCGTCGCTCCCACCGTCGCCTTCGCTGGCCGAGCGTTCCCCAGCGCCACGGGCCGGGTCAATCTGCTGCACGAGCTGCCCCCTGCCGCGCCGTCCGCGCCCGCGGATCGTCCCCTGCTGCTCATGGCGCTGTCGGTGCCGGCGGCGCAGTGCTCCCAGTGGTCTCCCTCGGAGCCGCACGAGCAGCTGGTGGCGCGCGTACACCCGCGCTCGTGCGCGGGATTGCCGGACGGCTCCCCGGCCATGCTGCGCAGTGCGACGGGCGAGCTCAGGGTTCGCGTGCGGCACGATGAGAGCGTGCGCGAGGGCGTGGTCGTGGTGCCCAAGGGAGGCTCGCCGGCGCTGGGCCGCGGCGCCAACTCCTTGATAGCCGCTCGACTCACCGACATTGGCGAGGGCGCGGCGCTCTACGAGGAGCCCGTGCGAATCGAGGCGCTGCCGAGCGAGTAGCGGGTCCACGGCAACGCTGCGGCCCAAAGCCGCAAATGCGCACGGCTCCGCGTCTGCGCGTCTCTGCGCCAGGGCCGGCGCATCTTAATTTCGGGCGATCCGGGCCGCCTCCCTGAGTTGGCCGCAGATGACGCAGACGGCCGCAGATGGGGCTGAGCCGACGTTTGCCCGCTCCCTGCCTCAGCCCTCAACCCTC
>JAJZQG010000169.1 GCA_021847645.1 Myxococcales bacterium | reverse complement strand
CCCTTCGAGCACCTTCGCAGCCAGGTTCTCGGCCTTCTCCGGCGTGCTGATTCCCAGCAACTCGGTCTTGTGGCTCGGCGGCAGCTTGAGGAACGACGATGACTTGGGAAGGTGCTTCGTCATCACCGCGACGCCGATCGCGTTCGCGAGGAAGGTTCGGCTCACCGGAAGCTCGAGCGTCTCGCAGCGCTCCTCGAGCAACGTGAGCGAGGCATGCTTGCTCGGCTTCAACGACTGATACAGCTCGGGCTTCCCCTCGTAGAACGTGTCGAGAAGGTACTTGCCCACCTCCTCCAGGCCCTGCGAGACGGTCCGCGCGAGGATGTCGCGGATCTGCTTTGCGGCCTTGTCGACGAGCTTTTCGTCCTGGTTGACGGCGCTCGCCGGCAGCGCGAGCTCTTGTTCAGCGACCACGATTGCTTGGGTCGGGGATTCTTCTGTTCGTCGTGCCACGTTGGCCTCCGTTTGAACGGAGGAAAGCATCGCATGCCGTTCGACGCAACCGGGTAGTTGCGAATTGAGAGTCAAACGTCCGGGAGGGTCGTGGTCCGACAGAGACCATGGAAGGGAGGGAATCCGATTCCCGCGGGAGCCAGGTCTCTACCGGACAGGGCCCGCGAGTATGCTCCGCGGTCGTCACGGGCTCCGACTCCCGATCGCTCGACGACAGCCAAGACGCTGCGCTCGCCGTCGCGGTCCACGAGGAGCGCCCGTTTGCCGTCCTCCCCCACCCGCTCTCGAACCCATGGGCGAATCTGCTTTATGGCGGTAGGTTCGTCGGAGGACTCCATGCGATCCAGCATTCGGACTGCGTCGGCGGTCTGAATGACCTTCCCGTCGAGGAACCGACACGTGTCGGTGGTGTGCTCGTCGAGGACCGCGGAGAGCACGTAACGCTCGATGCCCGCCTCCGCGTAGGATGAGATCTGCGAGAGGCTCCGCGCCTCGCCCACGAACGAGGCCGCGATCACGTCCCAGTACGACGCTGACCGCTGCACCATCGCCGCGTTCGCGGCGCGTGCCAGGTCGCCGGCAATCTCGTCCCGCCCGAGACCGTCCTCGAGACCGCGCGCGACGATTCGCTTCGCCTCGAGGCCGAAGGAATCGAGGCGTCGACCGTACTCGTCGCGGACGAACAGGCTGTTCGCGCGGGTGACGTGGGCAACCGCGCGGCGATCGACTGCGTTGAAGTCTGCCGCGATGGCGAGCCCGCGTCGGCGACCATCGGACCGCGTTGCTGCGACGACGTCCGATGCGGCGCGCCCGAGGGGCGCTCGAATCTGCTCGTGGACCGTGGAGACCGCTCGGCCTGCCGATGCCAGCGCCTGGCGAACGAGCTGGCTCCTCTGCGCGGCAGTCATTGCCCGCCAGTCTACGTCCAGGACTGCGACCGCCTGGCGCACTGCCTCGGTCTCGGGCGCTCGGCTGAGCCTTCGCAGAAGAGCCGCAAGGCGGGACACGGCTGCGTCGAAGCCCCGTGGAGTCGTGACCTCGAAGGCCTTCTGGATGGGCACCCCGAGCCCGGCGAGGATTTCGTCTGCTGCGGAACGCGCATTTCGAATCAGCGACAGGTCATCGACGATAGGTGACGTCCCGCACACGGTCGTCCTCCTCGAGCGTGAGCTCGCCAGCGGCGAGGTGGATCAGTACGTTGCAGAACACGCATCGAGCCGGCAGCGAGAAGGAGACCGCCTCGTCGGGTGATTCGGTGATCTCCAGGTCGCCAGCGCCGTTGAGCACGGCTGTGACGAATCCGCAGCGGGGGCAGCACACGTGGTAACCCACGATACCGCGGTAGGATCGGTCCTGCGGAACACGCCGCATTTCGCCGCGCGCGAGCAGACACGGCCGCTTGCTGGATACGACTGCCCTCACGGCGTGCCCCGAATGACGAGGGGCCCGCGGCTCATGCCCCTGACTTCGATACCGGCGCCGGTCGGGCGAATCATGACATCGTGGCTTCCGCAGCACCTGTCGCACACGGCGAACACGAGAAACCCATTGCGCCAGAGAGTGATCGCCTCATCCAGCGGCGCCGGGTGCTTGCAGATGCGGCACTCGATGATGCCGCGGTCGGCGTCGGCCTGCGCTTGGGCAACCCAGGCCCGGTGGAGCGCGTCACGATCCATCGCTGTCCTCCTCGAACCACGATCGCCACTCCCCAGACGGCACGGCGAGCCGTTCCGGCTCAGCCCGGCGCAGCTCGTCCCTCGCCATCTGCAGGCGTTCCCGCGATCGACGTTCCTCCTCGGCGGCGAGCTCCTCGCGCAGCGCGAGGAGGTGTTTGGCCTGGTCCATGAGGGTCTCGCTCGGTGGCTTGGGACGCAGGTCTTCGACGCCATTCTGAATTCCCGCGAGCGTGAGCGTGATGGGGCGCTTCGTCCAGTCAGCCCCGAGCTTCGCGAACTCCCGGTTGAAGATGTCGCTCGCGAGCACGCGCCCTTCCTCGGGCGTGAGCACGCCGACCCTCACGAGCTTCTCGACCATGTTGGTCATGCGCTCGGGATCGCGGGTGACGGGCGTCTGCGAGCGGAATCGCCAGAAGCGGATCCCCATGTCGGCGAGGAGCTTCCGGTTGACGATGAAGTCGAACTCGTCGCGCTCGGGCTGGAAGACCTGGTCCTCGGCGAACCGGAGCTGGGCGTCAGCCACGGCCCGGTTGAAGTCGCGGCTGTCTCCACGCAGCAGGCGCGGGAGTCGAAATGCGCTGCCCACCTTGTCGATGTTGCGCTCGTCGTACTGCTGAAACAGGGCGTCGTGCTGCTGGGCCTCGGTCAGCGGGCGCAGCTCGATGCGGGCACGGGCGGCGTCGTTGGCGCTGGTCGCCCCCTCGGCCTCGAGGATGAGCACCTTGTGGAAGTTGTTCTTCCCCTTGAGGTTCTCCTCGATGAAGCGCTCGATGCGCGGGACCGACGCCTCGGAGAGCTTCCCGCCCGACACGAGTAGCGCGAGCGGCGGCACGCTCTTGTTCTCGAAGTACAGGTAGTTGACCTCCTCCATCTGCCGCGAGCCCATCACGGCCAGCATCCCGCCGACCCAGCGCGGGATACCGTATGGCGACCGAGGGGACGGGATGGCGAAGTGGAGGATCTCCGTGGCCGGCGCGTCGTCGGGAGAGCGGGCCCGCAGCGCCTCAAGGCTCGGGAAGACTTCGCCGGTGGTGCGGGACACGAACCGCGGATCGCCGAACGCCTTGAAGAACGTGCGCTGCGTGTACTGCACCTGGAGGAAGCGCCGCATGCGCTGCCGCGTCGTTACCCGTTCGAGGGTGACCGGCGAGATGCGCACGCTCTCCTCGACCGGCACCGGGTTCGCATCGAGCGGCAGCAGGCGCATCGTGAACGACGGCACGTAAACGAGGCGGGCCACCTCGCCCGCGGCATTGCGCAGCACCTCCCAGTAGGCGTTGCCCGTTACTTCGAGGTCCTGCCGCGTGCGGCGACGCAGCTCAACGAACGAGTGGTCGAACGAGCAGAACTCGAAGAAGCTCGCCAGCCGGGCTCGTTCGGTGCGTGCGAGCTGGACCAGCTCCCGGCGCCGCTCTTTGATCTCATCCGGGGTCGGCTCGAGCTCGGCCTCGGGCGGCAGCTCCCCGCGGTCGCGCGCGGCCAGGCGCTCCAGGAAGATGCACTCGCCGACGCGCCGATCGGCGTCGTCCGCGTCGAAGTCGATCGCGGGGTCGAGCCGGTGGCCGAAGCCGTCGATGTTCGTGGCGTACGCATCGACGTTCTGGCGGAGCGAGTTCGAGTGCTCGAACAGGAGACACAGCGCCTCGGGGTCGTAGGGAGGCTCGAGGGCGCCCAGCGACGCGAACACAGCGCCGACCTCGCCGCCCGGGCGCGAGGCCTGATCGGGCGTACCGGCGCCGAGAACGAGGGCCTTCACGATGCCCTGGAGGTCGCGATCGAAGTCCGGTTCGTGTTCCTGGTGCAAGGTGGTCCACAGCGTACAGAGACGTGGCATCATGCTCGCGGGACAACGGAGCCGATTCAGCCGCGAAGAAGGACGGGAACATGGATGTAGGAAGAGCGCCGATCCTCATGATCCAGTGGGGACCACCGGGAGAACCAAACGAACTTGAGTCGATCGAGGATCGCCTCGGTGACTACTGCCCACAAGTGCTCCACCCACGGGATTATCGATCACGAACCGAGAATGAAGCGTTCCGTGAGTGGGTTGTACGGCAGCACGTCGGGTACGATGGCGATGCGTTGCAAGATTGGCTTCGCGCCGAGAGCGTCGTCCTGCCGCAGATCGAAACGCATGACATTGTTTCACTTCGCGTTACCGATGCGGCCGGCGCAACGTTGATTGCACGGCTCACCAGCCTGCTGACATTGGTCGCGGCACCTCAGGTGGTTTACTTCTCGTGCCACGGTACGGTCGAGCAGTTGTCTTTCGACCAAGCCCTCACCTCGCGGCTGTCGTTTCAGGATTTCGGCACTGCACTATCAGGGCTTCGCGAGGACTGCGTTTCCCTGGTACTCGGTTGCTGTCATGGGCTTGACGAGCAGTCGACAATCTTGGAGCACATCCCCTCTCAGGTTTGCGACGTATACGGGTTCACTCGGGAACCCAGCTGTTTTGATGTTGCCAGTCTGATGCTCGGAGTACTGCTCGACGGAGCTCGCCTCTTCCGTGAAGTCTCTGACGCGAACACAGCCACCTTCGCCGAGGGGGTTCTGCTGTCCGATTTTGACAAGGCCGCCGCACAGTTCGGCACCGAGCTCGACCAGATTCTGGATCAATTCGCGGAGGATCCTTCTGCCCATGTTCGAGGAGAGGACGGAGTGGGAATCCGTTGGCTCAAACGGGTCGAGTACGACGGTCGCTCAGTGTGGCAAGGTCGAACAATCCCGCTCCGGAATCGCTGAACATAACTATCCGATCACCCGCATCCCAACCTCGATCCCCGCCCCACCGCGCCCGCCAACCCGCTCCCGCTGACACGCCAACGCGATCGCCCAGAACCTGTCCGCGTGTCCGCCGCGTGAGGTGCGCTCCGCGTCGAACGCGACCTTCCCCGATGGCAGCATGCGCTTCTTGATTGAGTGCACCTGTGCAACCAGGTCCCGGTTCCGCGGCAACGACACCTCCCGGCGCTGAAGCGTGATCTTGAAGTCGGTGGCCCAGCGCTCCTTCGCCTCGTTCGTGAAGTTCTCGGGCACGACCTGGGGGAAGTCGCGGGCGAGGTTCTCGGCGAGGTTCATGCCGATGCCACTGCGGTCGATCGACAGCCGTGCGACCGGGAGCACCTCCAGCAGCCGCCGGAGATCGGCCTCCTGCTCGGCGAACGGCGCCTCGGCGTAGGTCCGCAGCAGGCGGCAGGTGAAGCGCCCGCTGGTCTCCTCGAATACCGCGAGCTCCGACCGGTCGCGCGTCCGGCCGACATCGAAGCCAGCCACGATGCGCCCCTCGGGCTCGGGGATGTCGGTGAAGTCGTCGGCGAGCACGAGCTCGTCGGTCGTGTTGGGCAGGATCAGGTCGTACGGGTAGTAGCTGTAGCTCTCGTCGACGAAGCTGCACTCGAGCTCCTGCTGGAAGTCCTCGAGCGCGAGCGAATCGAACTGCTCGACGATCGCCGGCTTGCCGAAGGTCGCGACCCGCTCCTCGGTGGTCATCGAGGGCGCCTCTGCGGCGGCGCGCTTCGGGTCAACGCAGAAGAACCGGCTCAGCCACCACGGCACCTCTTGCCTGCGGTGGTGCGGGTACTTCCGGATCTCCTCGGTCGCGATCTCCCAGAAGATGCCGCGGCGCCCGAGCGGCGTGGAGCAGCCGGTGAGCTGGCCGTTGCCCCGGAGGATGAGCGCGGTCGAGCCGCGGTAGACCTCGCGGTCCGTCACATAGTGCGCAAGCTCATCGAGATAGACGTCTCCTCGCTTTCCCCTCGGCGCCTTCGACGGGTTCGACAGGATGCGCGACTGGCGCTTGTGCATCCCGTTCGACTCGAACGCGAGCTCGGTCTTCGAATCGACGACCAGGCGCTTCTGGTACGCGAGGGGAAGCTCCTCGTGCACCTGGCGCGCCGTGAGGATCTTCTCCTTGGCGTCCTCGAGGTTGTAGCTCACGAAGACCGCTGTGTGCTTCTCCCGCAGGTGGCACCGGGCGAGGGCCTCGAGCGCGAACACGAACGAGAAGCCGACCTGGCGGCTCTTGGTGATCCAGCGGAACCTTGATCGATTGCGCAGGAAGGCGACCTGATACGGCTCCAGCTCGACGGGCTCGTCGTCGAAGGTCGCCAGCCCGCAAAGGAATCCCCATTCCTCGGCGAGCCAGTCCGCGAACTCCTGCTCGGAGCGCTTCACCACCCCGAGCGTCATTGCCGCTTTCCCTTGCTGAAGGCGCCGGAAGAAGCCTGTATCGACGCATGAGCAACTACGCCGAATCCATCGCCCGCCCCCCACGCACTCTCACCGAACGCGAGGTCGCGCTGCTCCTGCGCACCACCGGCCAGCACGCCGCTGGCTGGCGCGACCACGTGATCTTCGGCCTCGCCCTGGGCACCGGCCTGCGCGAGCACGAGATCCTCGCCCTCGACATCGGCGACGTGTTCGACGGCGACGGCAGCGCCCGGCGCCACGTCGGACTGCGAGTCTTCAAACGCGCCACCGAAGATCCGGCTCCGCAGGAGATCGTCTTGTCGGACACGCTTCGCGCGAAGCTCGAAAAGCTGCTCAAGCAGAAGCGCGCGGACGGGCAGGGCGTCGAGCCGGCTGATCCGCTGTTCATCAGCCGAAAGCATCACCGGCTCTCGACGCGTCAGCTCCGCCACGCCTTCGCGGTCTGGCAGCAGCGCGCCGGCTTCGAGCGTCGGTTCAACTTCCACGCCCTGCGCCACACCGCGTGCTCGAACCTCTACCGTCGCACGCGCGACATCCGGCTCACGCAGCGCTTCGCGCGGCATTGCTCGATCACCACGACCGGGATCTACACCCACCCCACCGACGAGGAGCTGGTCCGCTCCGTCCAGGAGCTCCCCTGCTGAGGGCTCGCGACCCCACTTGCACAATGCAACCGACCGGCCCGAACCGATCGGCCGCGAGCAGCGGTCGGTTTTCAGAACCAGCCCCTGTCGAGATCGGCACCAGACACCCAGGGCAGGGCTCCGTTGGCGCCGAAAATCTGACCACCCCCCACCCCGCTGTACCTTGTAGGCAAGAGCCGGCATCCTGCCCCATCGAGGCGGCGCCGGCCGCGGAAAGCGGCGGTCCGATGCCGCGCAAATGCGCCGCGAATGATCGCTGATGCGCGCGCATTCTGCGGAGCCTCGGACCTCGAATGGCCGCTTTGTGGGGGAAGCGGCTATTCGCATTCGCCCTCCGCATCCGACGGCGGTGGCGGAAGCGTGTCGGCGAACGCGTCCTCGGGCCGGAAGTCGGGCACCGTGGGCGGCCCGTGTTCTTCGTCGGCCCAGGCAGTCTGCTCAGCAGTGTCCCGAGACCCCGCGATTCCCGCAGGATTCGAATGACGGCCCGATGACGGTGAGCTCGGGGAGACTCGCACAGTCTCGAGACAGTCACGCGGAACCACACCTCGCGAGGCCTCGGCGCCAGGAGCACCGGGACCGGCCCCCCCGCCGCCGGACCCGCGATTCGCGCAACGCTGCGCCGAATTCGGCCCCACGTGCGCTCCCCTTGGCTCCGGCGGGACGATGGTCGTCCGCGGCGCCTGGTCGCCTTGTGGGCCAACCTGGCGCCCGGAACCGAGCACGGTCGCAGCCTGGTCGGAATCGCCGAACCGACCGGCAAACCGAGCGGGCGGTTCCTCGGCGGCGTCCTCGATCGCGGGCGCGGGGGGCTCCGGAAGCGTTTTTTCGATGTCCCCTTTCTCGGGGAGCGCGTTCTCCACCTCGCCACGCTCCTCGGCCGAGGCGTCGAGTGTGTGCATCATCTGCCGGTGCCGCGCCTGCAGCGTCTCGAGCGACAGCGCAGCGTGGATTTCCTGCCGGGAGTCGGCGTTCCCGAGCACGAACTCCTTGAGCCGAACCATCGTGTTGAAGTCCGCGGCGTTGTCGAAACGCACACGATTCTCCGCGAGCGCGGTCTCGAATCCAATCAGGTAAGTGTCGATGATCCGCAGCTCGTCGTCCTTCGAGACGGCGATCGCCTTGGCCCGCATCTCGACGAGCTTCTGCTCGGCCTTCACCTGGATGCGCGCCTGCGCTTCTTTGCGTCGCCGCTGCACGTTGTGGGACTTCGCGTACTCGGCAATCACGCTATTCGAGACTCCGTAGCGCTCTGCCAGCTCGCGGTAGCTCGGGTAGTACACCGTCGTGCCGTTGCCGTCCTCGCAGGGCACGACCTCGCCGAACACGAGGATCCGATCGAGATCCTCGTAGGGCACGCGCGGCCCCTCGCCCTTTCGGGGTCTGCCGCCGCGACCGCGATCACCGAACATCAACGACTCCTCGCTGCCCACCACTCGCGCAGCAGGTCGAGGAAGTCTTCGAGGTGCATCGCGACGAAGGCCTGCTCCTTGTCGTCCTTGCACACCGCGACGGGCCAAAGCCCTTTGCCGAGCGAGTCCTCGGTCGCTTGGGCAAGGGCAGCGCGCGGATTCGTGCGCGCGCCGCGCTTGCATTCGAGGTGGAGGGCCGGCGCGACGACGTCCGCACACTCGGCGCCGTCGCGGAACTGCATCCCGCGGTGCACGCGGTCCTTGCCGAAGACCTCGGCGAAGCGGTGGACCATCTCCCTCTCAAAATCGTGTCCCTTGCGGCGTGAGCTTCTTCCTGGCATCGCACTTCCTCCGGGGTGGCAGAGCAGCGCCGGCTCACGGCGGGGACGCGGAGATCACGTCCCGGAGTCGCTTCTTCGCCCTCGAGCGCACACGCTTCAGTCGCTGGTAGAGGCGCTCGCGCTCCTCATCACTTTCGAGGTTCATGCGCGAGACAATCGAGTAGAGCGTCTCGGAACCAAGCTCGGTTTCCCGAACCAGGAACGCCCCTTCCTCCGACACGTGATCAGCGAGAGCAGCCAACACGGCGTCCACCTGGAAGCTGACCGGCGCACTCGAGGCGGAACCCGCAGGAACTTGCCCAGGGCTGGCCTGGGCCAGGTCGCGCTGCCCCTCTCGCCAGCGACGGTCCGTGAGCTCTCGTCGCAGGGACTTGAACACGCGCCTGCGGGTGAGGTGGGTCAGACGGATCGGCGTGCGACCTCGCCACGAATCGGGCCGATAGGAGGCGATCGCCACGAGGAAGGCTTCGAGCACGAGCTGATCGAGGTCGTCTTTGGGAAGCTCGGCGCACACGAGCTGGCGACGCAGCCGGAGCAGCATTGGCAAGTAGACTACCGCGAGCACTGCGGACCACTGCGACTCGTGGGATGCCGCACGCTCGCGGAGCAATGCCAGGGTGATGGCGTCGCGCTCGGAGTAGTCATCGTCGGACTGCTTCGCCAAAGCAGCGAGGAGCGAGGGGAGGTCGAGGTAGGCTGCGAGTACCGGATGCCGTGGACGAGCATCGCAGTAGAGCCGCGCGTACGCCGGCCCCTGCACCTCCTGGCGGAGCAGCTTCGCGAGCGTGCGGAAATGGTCGCTCACTGCCCCGCCCTCCGACGCAGGCGCACGAGAGCGGCTGCGCAGTAGTGAAGCGCATCGATCACCTCATCGAGGGTCTCGGCAGGGTAGTCGCGGCCATCGTCGACATTCCACACGCCGTACTGCTGGCGACCTTTCCCCATGCGTTCGAGGAGCACTTCGAGGATCGCCCGCTCGTCCTCGGGGAGCACGGCAATGCGATCCGTGAGCGCATCGGAAGACGCGCGAGACATCAGCCCGCCTCCTTCGCCCAGAATCGGGGGCTGTGACGCTTCTCTGCCTTGGCTTCGAGCTCTGCCTTGAGCAGCGAAACGCGTGGCTTGTCGAGGCGTTTGCCGACGTCCTTGAGAACTGCGTCGAGTGCCTTCTTCTCGACGACAGCCACTTTGCCCAGGAGCTCGTCACGAGACATTCCCGTCGCGTCGGCGAGCACGGACAGCGTCGCATCGAGCGGATACTCGTGGCTCGTGGTGTTGAACATCCGGTAGCGAACGCCGCCGAGAACGAGTTCCTCGCGATCGCGAAGGTGGGCCTTCAGCACGCCCTCGAGCTCTTCCTTCCGGGCGTAGAGAATCTTGGCGAGGCGAGCGACCTGCTCGCGTTCGTGCGCAACGGCCTCCAGATCCCGGGTGTCCTCGCAAATCAGGTGCGGCCTTCCCTGCAGCGCCTCGGCGTATGCCGGGCAATGCATCCGGTGGTCGCAGTAAATGCAATTGGCATTCAGCCGCGGAGGGAACTCCTTCGCAGTCTCGGTCTGCACGCCCAGCGTCTCCACGTACGCCAGCGCATCAGCGAGCTGCTCGGCGGTGCGGGTGGTCTCCTGCCGAATTCCGTGGCGGAGCATTCGGAACGTGAGCTTCACGCGCTTGACCCACGGCCAGAGCCGCTGAGCCGCTACGTGATAGAGGCTCAGCTGGAGGCTGGAGTCGACTTCCTCGCGCGTGAAGATCTGGCGGTTGGTCTTGTAGTCGATGACCTCGACGGTCTCGTCGTCGACCCAGTTCACGCGGTCGATGAAGCCCAGCACCGTGAAGGGGCCGACGGAGAGTTGGAATTCCTTCTCGACAGCGAGCACGTCGCGATGATGGACTACGCCTTCCTCGCGAACGAAGTCGCGCAGGATGTGGAGTCCCTCTTCGAACACGCCGACTCCGGCGAGACCGTCGTCGGTCCACGCTTCGCGGAAGAGCTCGACCGCATGGTCCTCGGACAACGGACCGGTGCGTTCGTCGACGACCACCTCGCGCACCAGATTCTCGAGGACCGCGTGGATGACCTTGCCGAACCGAAGCGGGATACCTGGCTCTGCCTGCTTCTTGTCGAGGTAGTGAAGCTTGTACGACAAGGGGCACTGCTCGAAACGAGTCAATCGGCTGTACGAGAGATGGGTATTGCGGGGGGTTGCGTTCATCGCGTGGTCTCCTGCCGGGCGGCAGGCCCGGACTTGGTGGGCGGGTGGAAGCCGGTGACGCGCGAGCCGGGGAACACGCTGAGGGCGTGCAGCACGGTCGCGAGGTGTTCAGGGGTGAGCTCTCGACGGGGCTGGCCCGTGTAGGCGGGCACCAGCCACAGCTCGCCGAAGCTCTCGGACTGCAGGCAGACTTCGACGCCGAGAGCCTTGAAGCTCTCGATGTCCTCGGTGGTGAAGCCGCGGAGCCGGGTGACGTCGACGACCGGCGTTGGCTCGTTCGCCGTCGCGACCGGGGCGACAACGGGTCGCGGCTTGGGCGAGGACGCAACGGGCTTGGACACCGGCGAGGGAAGGCCGGGTAGGCTCTTCTGCGTGGGGCGGGCGTTGCCCCACTCGACGCAGGTCAGCTCATCGGGGAGCGCGCAGCAGCCGGTGGGGAGCTGGTGCTTGCAGCGACCGTCGGAGAGCGGCTCGCGCTTCGGGCAGACCGTGGGTAGGGATGGCTGGGGCATCGGCGTCTCGTCGAGGCCGCGGACTGCGGCCTACGAAGACGAAACGCGGTTTCGGAGAGCGAAATGGGACAGGCCCTCGGCGGAAATTCGATCAGAGATGCGTATTCGACGGTCGATCTCGGGCGTGACGGGACTTGCTTGTGTTGAAGGGGTTTGCGGGGAGGTGGCAAAGCGAGGTCAACGCGCGAGCTATTAAGAGATCTATTTATAGCTCTGGTGTTGACCTCAGATTGCCACCTATCAGGATCGAGGGATCGCTAAGGGCTCAACCAGGAGGTCAGCTCTCGAAGCACATCAGCAGGGACAGGCGTCGCTCCTGTGACGTACTTCGCCATGCTTTGTCGGGTCACCCCTGCCAAGGCTGCGGCAGCAACAACTCCTCCGAGGTCGGAGACTACCTTCCACAGCTCAGTCCCTCCGTGATCGACCCGTGCACGTTGCGCAATCGGCTCACGAACATCGACCTTGTCCAATCGCCACCCCGACCCGGATGGCATGACGTTGCCGATGTGCAGCGCTCGACCTGGCTTCGTGCGATGGACCGCGCGGATGCGCCCGTGCGCCTGTTCCAACTCCGCCTTGCACATCGCTTCGACTCGCTGCTCCCACGCCTGCGTGAGCCCGAGGAACGCCACGTCGCTCTTCACAAGCCCGAGGTTGGGCCACGGGTCGCCCAGCGTCGCGAGGCAATCGATGTCGGCCATCGAGTTCATGCCGCGCACCCCGCCGAAGTGCCCCCACAGGAGCTCGCCGGGCCACCCCTGCACGATGGGACCAAGCCGCACGCGCGCATCGTCCAGTGGCTCCCAAACGCGGTCGATTTGCTCGCCTCGTGCCGCCCGAAGCGCCATCTCGATGGGCAGGAGCGTGATGATGCCGAGCCTCAGCGCAGCGGGATCCTCCCTGGCCCATGCGAACAACGCTTCGAGCGCTGCTACGAAACCGTCCGAGACTTCGAGCGAACCGGCGCGGAGCCAGCTCGTTCGCGTCGCCGAGGGGCAACGGATCATGCTTCGGCGGATCGGGGCGCCATCGACCGCAGCGAACCGGTGCAGCGGCGGGTCGTAGCCGGCGACCTTGCGCAGGATGGGTGCGTGCAGGTCAGCGTTCGCGTCCGTGACGACCACGGCGCCCTGGCGTTTTACCGCCTTGGCGAGCTGCTCGTTGCACCTTGTCACCACAAGCACACGCTCGCCCACGCGCTCCTCGACGCGGGCGGCGACGGGAGTATCGGAGCAGAGTCCGTGGTGCAGGGTGCGGAGCACACGGGAAGCCGTGCCGAGGGACTGCGCGCGGGAGGCGGACTCGCGCGCGAGCCGCAAGTGGACGAACGAAATGGGAGGCGCCTTGCCCCGCCGCTCGTCAAGCGGAGCCGCGACCGCGCAAGCCACCGCGTCGGCATCATCGTCGAGGTCGGCCGAACGCCGGGCCTGCGCCAGGTCATCGGGCAGGACGACGCGCTCGCAGCTCCGGACAGCCTCGGCAAGCGTGGCAGACGCCTCGAGTTCCCCGAAACGGGCGACCCATGCTCGGATCGCCTGCAGGGCCGGGAGCATTGCGCCGACGTAGCAGCCATCGAACCACCCGAGACATCGCTCGGCGACATCGAGATCTTCGCCGCTCAAGACGACGGATTCGAGCAGCGGCGGAGGCTCGTCGATCACGAGGAGCCCGGTGGAGCCAGCCTCGCCGTCGAGAGCGCCGAGCAGCGAATGACTGCCCACGATGACCCGTGCGTCGGAATCGCCCTCCGTGCCCTCGCGAGCCTCGCAGGCGTCGTAGTGCGGACAACGTTCGATGTCGCGTCCCCGGCACAGCTCCCATTGCATGGGCTGGCCGCCGTCAACCAACGGCCGCGCGATGTCCGCGAGCTTGCACACCGGCTCTCCAGAGGAATCCTTGCAAGAGAGCGGGCCGAAGATGCGTCGGGTGGGAATCCGCCGGCTTCGCAACTCAGCGACGACCTGCACAGCGAGGGCGTTCTTGTCGACCGAGATGGCGGTCTTGGACTGCGCGGGCGCACGCAGCCCTTTGGCTTTCGGGGACGCGTGGCTTTTCGCGGCCCGCTCCGCGGCAACCTCGATGGCAGCGGCCGTCTTGCCGATGCCGCACTCGGCAGCGATTACCGTGAGGCCGTCGGGAGCCTTGCGGATCGCGTCGACGAGCGCGGTGCGCACCTCCCCAAGTGAGTGCGCGGGAGGAACAGCAGCCGGAGCATCCGGCGCGGGCACGTCGAACGCCGCTGCGACGACCGGCCACCTTCGGATGATCTCGCCGAATCCGGTGATCGGCCCGCCCGCAGACCACCGCGCGATCGTGGACCTGGCTGCGATTTCCCGATCGCTCGTCCGCGAGTCGGCGCGCGTGGCAATGGAGACCGCACGCACGATCGCGGGCACGAGCTCTGGAGCAACGCCCCGGCTGAGCAGCGCGCCGGCGAGCGCGAGGAAGAGCGCATGCCACTCGGTGGGAACGGTCAACGCTGCGTCGGCCAGCCGCTGCACGATGGGCTTCCATTTCTCAGGGACATCCGCCGCCCACGTGGACGGCATCGGCGACGTCGAGCGAGGCGCCCTGGAACGAGTCGTTGTGGGTACAGGCGCTTCCGGCTCCGGAGCCGCGATTGGCCGCATCCGATCGAGCAGCACGAGGGGCGACCGCGTGGCGATTCCCGCTCGCCGCACATGCGGAAGGCGGAAGTGGCGCGTCCAGTCGCGGCACGCCCAATCGACCGGCAATCCCGCGTTGGAAAGACTTCGAAGCCAGCTCTTGAGGAACGGCTCGACCTCGCCCGCGTCGATGGGCTCGAGGATGGGCTGAATGATTCGGCGCCCGTGCTGCGTGTGATAGATGCCTGCCGACTGCAGCACAGGGATTGTGTCGTAGTCGCGCTGCGCCGTCTCTACGAGCTCCACGTTCCACGGTGCATGGCCTGGGTTGTCGATATCGCAGAAGAATACGCACACCGACACGCGGGACTGGAACTTCGACAAGCCGAGCTTGTTGATGCGGGGCTGTCGCTTCGCTCCCTCGACCACGTAGGTGACCAGGTGCGCGTCGGTCGAATACACGCGTGACAGGGCCTCGCGCAACTCGAGGACCTCGTACGCTTCAGGGACAACCCGGCCGCTGCCGTCGAAGCCCCTGGCGTACTTGTCCGGGGCGACGGCGACCAGTGTCACGGCGCGCGCCACCCCCGAGGAAGGGGCGCCGGCTCAGCCATCGGCAATGCACCCGGCTCGGACCGCGGCGTTGAAACAAGCATCGCTAAGCGTCGCGCCGAGGGCTCGCCTTCCGAGCCTGGCCGCAGCGAGGAGAATCTCGCCTCGTTCAGCGCAGGGGTCGATGACGAGATCCCCGGGTTTCGTGGTGTGCCGAATCAGCCGCTCCGCGAGAGCCTCGATTGTGGGGCAGTCCCGGTGGATGGTCGTCGCCTCCCTGCTCCCCTTGGCGTCGAGCACCGGAGCGTCGAGCCCGCGCAGGTGCAGAATGACCTTGTGCTGTGGGCGATAGTCGTATCCCGGCGTGCCGCGGGCCGGGCCCGACTGGCTCCAGGTCATCACGTGGCAGCACTTGAACTGCGCCTGAAGCAGGCACGCCGCGGCGAGTGCGTGCACCATGTCGATGTCGGGCTCGCACACGAGGAAGATGCGGCTCGTGTACTTCATCGGAGCCACGGCCTCGCCGAGCCAGTATTGAGCATGCGCCGCGTAGTGCTCTGGTGTGGTGTCGAAGGTGGGACGCGAGATGAGAAGGTCGGCGGTCTCGATGCGAACCGTGTCGAGGAATGCCTTGGGATCACAACGGCGAATGCGAGCCTCAGCTTCCGGGAGACGCTCCGAGGTTGACGGTTCGTGCTCTACGGACGGCGACTCGGCCACGAGCCTGGCGGCTCGACTGACGCTCATCTTGCCGGCACGCACAGCGTCGGAGAGTTCCGGGGCGCCGGATTCGAGCACGTGAGATGCAGCGTCGAGCGTGCGGCTGGAGGTCCCCACCAACTCCGCGGCATGATCGCGCGACTTCCCGGGCTTGGAAGGCGGGGGAAATATTGCCCCCTCGTTCGGGCTGCTGCCGATCTTCTGGCCTGGCCGAGCGCGAGAAGCCTCTTGCCGCTGCATCGCCTCCTTGGCGAACTCTCGTTTAGCCAGAGCCCCAAGCATCGCGCGTTGGGACACGCTCAGGTGCCGCCGAAAGAGATTGGCAGAGACGACCGCAGCCGTGGGCGAATCACACGTGACGAGCTCACGAAAACGCGGCTCAACGCCCGCCCGCTCACATGCCTTCAGCCGATTGCGACCGTCGAGGATCCTCCCTTCCCACAGCACGATCGGCTCCTGAAGGCCGTTCGCCTTGATATCTCGGATCAATGCCGCGAGGCCCACGTCGTCCATCAGCGGGAACAGCTCGGATGCCGGATGAGGCTCGAACATGGTCACGACCTTCCTCGCCCCGCAGGGCGCACGTCTCCCAGAGCCCGCCATCACCTCGATGGGGGCGGCTCGCCGAACTCGACTCTGAACCGCAGCGCCGCCCACACCGGGTCGCGCTCCTGCGCCTGGATGCGCGCGAACGCGGCCGAACGCGTCTCGGCGGGCGAAGGAACCACATCCGGCCGCTTCGGCGGCGCCCGGCCGAACTTCTCCTTGAAGCGGTAGAAGACCCAGCCCGGCTTGTAGCCGCGCTCGATCGCCCTGCGATTCAGCTTCTCCCATTCATCGAGCAGGTACTCCTCGCGGGCCTGCTGCGCAGAAACGAGGACCCCCTTGCGCTCCTCGGGCACTCGCTCCGACGCAGGGAACTCGTTCCCGCACTCGGGGCAAGCGCGGCACGCGACGGCCACCACGGCGCAGCACGCGGCGCACACCTTGGTCGGGGCCTCGACCGGACCGCGGCGGCCAGTCTTCTTCCTGCCATCGAGCGAGAACTCCCGATCGTCCTGGGGTAGGCCGTGCTCGACCGCACAGCCCGCGTGGTCGAGGATGACGGCGCGCTCCTCGTTCCACGGCCGCAGGATGCGGCCTGCCTGCTGCAAGTACAGGCCGGTGGACTTCGTCGGCCGCGCGAGGATGGCGCACTTGACCGAGGGCTGGTCCCAACCCTCGCAAAGCACGTTGCAGTTGGCGACGACCTGGGTTTCGCCCTGCTCGAGGCGAGCCAGGATCGCGTCGCGGTCTGCGCCCGGTGTGGTCCCGTCGAGGTGCTCGGCTGGGATGCCTGCCTCGATGAAGCGCGCCGCGATGTTCTTCGAGTGCTCGACCGACACCGCGAATGCGACGGTGCGTTTGCCGCGAGCGAGCTGGAGCCAGTGCTCCACGATGTTGCCAACGAGGGACTTGCGGTTGACGGCGTCCTCGAGCTCGCGCCCCTCGTAGTCGCCGGCGCGTATGTGCACGGACGACAGGTCGGGCAGGTGCTCGCGGGGCACCGTGAACACGCTTGGCTCCACCAGGTAGCCTTCGGCGATGAGCTGGCTCGGCGAGGCGACCACGACAAGCTCCTGGTAAGCGTCGCCCAGGCCGCGCCCGTCGGCCCGATACGGCGTGGCGGTGAGCCCCAGGTGCACGGCGTCGGGGTAGCAGGCAGCGATATCCTGATACGAGCGGGCAAGTGCGCGGTGGCATTCGTCGATGAACACGATGTCCGCCCTCGGCTTCGCCCGATTGCGGAGCGTGTCAACGCTTGCGACTTGCACCTTCGCACCTGGTCTGCGCCGTGGGTCGTTGCCCATCAGCACGCCGACGTCCTGCTCGGGCACGCCCATCTGCACGAGCCGTCGGTAAGTCTGCGAAATCAGCTCTCGCCGATGGGCAAGGAAGAGCACGCACTGCCCGCGGGAGATCGCCTCCAGGATGATCTGCACGGCGATGGTCGTCTTCCCGCCACCCGTGGCGAGCACGATCACGATCCTGCGAACGCCCGCTGCGATGCGCGCTTGCACGCGATCGAGCGCTTGGATCTGGTACGCGCGGAGACGCACGAATCCCGTGCGAGCCTCCGCGGTGGAACTCACCGACATGCCTGTTCTCCATCGCACCTCGCTCAGCGAGGCGGCTGGGCGTGGCCCGGGTTCGGCCGCCGGGCCACGCTTCCTTCCCGGCTTTCAGCCGAGCATCACGCGAACGGGTCGACGTTCGCGTCCGGGGAGAACTCGGTCACGAGTGCTTCGACGAACACCTTGGCCTTGGCGGCCTGCGACGCGCGCAGGTCCTTGATGCGCTGCACCTCGAACTTCTGGCAGAACCGGTCCACGGCCTCGCGGGGCAGAGCCTTGAGCGCGGCGCCGAGAGACTGCGCTATCTGCGGGTCGATGGGGCCGTCGGCCGCTGGCGCTTGCTCCTCGGCAGGGGTGCTCTCATAGAGCTTTTGCAGGTCGTGCTGTTGCAGGGCATTGAAGGCCCGGATCTGCTCGGGCGTGAGCTGATGCTCGGGCAGGATGGAGTAGGTCGTCTTCGGATCCTTGGCGGCGCCGTGGCGCTGCACCTCGAAGGCCCACTTCTCCAACGTGTACTTGTCGCGAACGCGCACCAGGTCCTTGAAGAACGTAACGCCCTGCTCCAGCACCTTCATTTCCTTGGTGTCGAACAGGGCGACGTTCAGGGCGATGCGAAGCGTAGGCTTCAATCCCTGCGCCTTGAGCGCGTCGTCGAAGGCGACGTACTTGCCCTCGACGAAGCAAACTTCGCGCGGGTATGGCTCGCCCAGGAAGACGACCACGGCCTTGTCGCCGTCGTTCTGGAGCTTGAGCCACGAGTTCGCGCCCTGCTCATGCTGCTTCGCCATGTCCTCGGTCTGCTTCCACATGTCTTGTCCCATTGCGTTTCTCCGTCGGTCGGGGTTGGGTTCCGAGGGGCGATCGAGCGCGGCGGCGAGATCGCCCCATCCGTCAGAAGAAACGCGGTTTCGGGGGCCGAAATGGGACAGGCCCTGTGTCGATTCTTGTGCGCCATCGTTCCGCGTCTCGAGGAACGCACGAATCCGGGAGCACGATCGCTGCATGCGCTTGCGCGCGGAGTCCGGCTGCAGGCCAAGCGCGATCGCGGCCTCCAGCTGCGTGAGGCCGACGACCGAAACCGAGAGCACGAGGTCGACGTCGCAGCCTTCGATCTTCCGCAGTCTTTCACGAAGCATCCGGACCTGGTCCTCGGGATCAGCGCACGACGGCAGAGCGAAGACGCTGTCGTCGCTGGAGCACCCCAGATCAAGATCGTCTTCCGCATCCCCGGCTTGAGTGACCTGGTCGAGAAGATCCGCGGTGACCTCGCGCTCCGTGTTCCGAACAAGGGTTGCAGCCACGCGGCCGACGCGCGCGAGGTCGAGCTCCCGGGCCTGGCAGGCGAAGTGATCGAACATCGCCGCTGCGAGGTCTGCCTGGTCCTGGCCGAGGCGGCGGGATCGCCGTCGAAACGCGGCATCGAGCCCGGGCCATAGCCCGAGGAGGGCGAGGTGTAGGCCCAGGTCTCTGTGTGTGTCGGTCTGTGCGAGGGCAACCAGCGCGGCGACCACGTCGTCCTTGCCGTCGAGCTCGCCGACCCGGCCGTGGAGGTACGCGATCACGTCCTCGGGGGCCTGAAATCCGCTGAGGGCCTTGTGCTTCCGCCGCGCCTCCATGAACTGCGTTGCCATGCCGACAGAGCGAACCGACCTGCTGAGGCTCGTGTGCAGAGCCTCCCAAATCGCGCGCATGCGCGCCTGCCTTTCGGCCAGGCGTCACGCGCTCTCGGGGGCCACTATCTCGGCGTCATGCGCTCTTGGTTGTCAGTGCCGCGCGCCGACCATCGACCGCGCGGGCGCGATCGACGGTCAGCCGGAGCCGACGTCGAATCGGTTGATCCTCCGGCACGTCGGCCGGTAGCAGACGAACGTGGCGTGCTCGGCACCGCCGATGAGGACCTC
>JAJZQG010000168.1 GCA_021847645.1 Myxococcales bacterium | reverse complement strand
AGGATAATAACACGTGAAGGCAGCGTCGCGCATAACACCAATCTACGCCCGCCTCGCCCCCCCTCCCGTCTTCCCTCCCCCCTCGCCCCGCCACAACGACGCCCCCTCCGCAACCGCTTCGACAGCATCGAGATCCATTCCCCCCGACACCACCGACTCCACCGCCTCCAGCGCGCCTTGCGCCGCGCGGTGCTCCTGCGGCGTCAACAGCCCCAAATGCCGGTTCGGGATCAATTCCCCCGCTGCCTTGCCCAATACCCCCACCACTCGTATCCCCGTCTCCCCCTCGATCGCCTCCCGCGCCACCCGCTCGTGACGCTCCCCCGCCACCCGGTTCAACACTACGCCCGCCAACAACGTCCCACGCTCCAACTCCCGACATCCCAGCACGACCGCCGCAAGCGTCCGCGTGACTTTCGTCGCGTTGAGCACCAGCAGCACCGGCGCCGACAGCAACCGCGCCAAACTCGCCGTGCTGTGCGTCCCCTTGGCATCCCCGCCATCGAACAGCCCCCGGTTGCCCTCGATGATCGATATCCCGTCCGCCGGCGCATGCTCCGAAAATACTTGACGCACCGCTTCTTCCCCGCACAACCGCACGTCGAGATTGCGCGCCACCGACCCGCTTGCCAAGCTCAGCCACGCCGGGTCGATGAAGTCGGGCCCCTTCTTGAAGACTTGGACCCTGCGCCCGCGACGCCGCAATCCCATCGCCAGACCGAGCGCCACCGTCGTCTTGCCCGCATCCCCGGACGCACCCGCGATAACGACCCGCGGCGCCGGTCGCCCTTGCGCCAGATTCGACTGCATGGGTCGCAGCATCGACCAGCACGCGCACGGCCGCAAGCGTTGCGAATGGCCGCCCAGCCCCGTGACGTCTAGCGTCAAGGACAACGGTCCGCCCCTCGGGCGGCAAAGATCATCATGTCAGGTAGGGGGCCATCGGACGACGGCCAGGGCGAGGCAACTACTTGTTGGCGGCGCCTTCGACGTGAGGCAACTCGATGAAGCTGCCGCCGAAGTACGTATACACGCACCGGCCAGACTCGATGAGGAGGCGAATCGCTTCCTTGCCGGTCTTGCGGTCCATGCGGTCGCCGAACATCTCGTTGGCGGCTTTCGTCAGGTCACCGGGCTTGAGCTTCTTCTTGCCCTGAACCTCGGCCACCAGCTTGTACATGGCCTCAGCCACTTCTTCTGCCGTTGCGGGCTCAGCCATCGCTCGTCTCCTTTGCTGCTACTCCTGATCGAATCGCACGTGAGTCGATCGCTTGAACGATAGACCCGCATGCTTGAAGTCGTCAATGTGCTGCTTGGTGAACTCCAGCCCGGTCAGCTTGAAGAACCGCGGCCAGCCGATGCGCTCGATCCAGTCGCCCATGCGCTCGTACTTGTGCGCGTTCGCCGCCCACACCTCGACAATCTTGTGCACCGTGTTCACCACCTCGGGCCACCGCGGCGGGTTGTTCGGCAGGAACGGAACCGCCAGCTTGCTGAATCGCGGCTCCGACCGCGCGTTCGATACCTTGCCACCTACCCAGATCGACACACCGTCCGTGTCCGGGTCGGCCAGCGGCATCGCCGGGCAAACCGTGTAGCAGTTCGCGCAGTACATGCAGTTCTCTTCGAGCACTTCCACCGACGGATTGCCGTCCACCGTCGCGGGACGGATCGCAGCGGTCGGACAGGCCGCAACCACCGACGGGATCTCGCACATCGCCTTGACGCTGGTGTGCTTGATGTTCGGCGAGTGGCGGTGAATGCCCAGGATCGCGATGTCGGAGCAGTGCACCGCTCCGCACATGTTCAAGCAGCAGGCCAAAGCGACACGCAGCTTGCCCGGCAACTTCATCTCGGCGAAGTGCGGGAACAGATCGTCCATGACCGCCTTGACGATGCCCGACGCGTCCGTCGCGGCCGAGTGGCAGTGCACCCAGCCTTGAGTGTGGACGATGTTCGAGATCGAATTGCCCATGCCGCCGATCGGATACCCGGCCTTGGTCAGGTCCGCGATGAGTGGGTCGACGTTCTTGGGATCGCTCACCAGGAACTCGACGTTGTTGCGGCTGGTCCACCGCAAATAGCCGCCCGAGTACTTGTCGGCCAGGTCCGCGAAGAGGCGGATCGTTTCGATCGCGATGAGGCGCGGGGAGGCCGCGCGCACGGAGTAGAGCTTGTCGCCAGACTCGGCCGTGTGGACGAGCACGCCCTGGCGGGGAATCTCGTGGTACTTCCACTGCCCGTAGTTCTTCAGAATGATCGGCGGAAGGAACTTCTTGTGATCGGGCGGTCCGATGTCGGTTACGCGCTTGGCAGGTGCTTCAGCCATCTTCCTGTTCTCCTCGAACGGAGGCATTGCCTCCGAGTGTCAATCCCAGTTCATCCCAATACGAATGCCACAACGGTCGACTGCTACTCCTCTTCGGCACTGCCCTTGAGGTCGTAGAAGACGTACGGGTTGTCGCGCGGCGCCGACACCATCTCGGGGATCGGCTCCAGACCCACTGCCTCGAGGAAGTTGCCCATCCCCACGCGCTGGATGAACTCGCCCACGCGCTCGCGGTTCTTGCCATCCTCGTTCCACACTTCCCAGATCGCCTCGATGAGCTCCTTGATATCGTCGTACGGAGGCTCCATCTTGACGAACGGCACCAGGACCGACGACAGCAGCGCGCCCTCCATGATGGGCGCCTTGGCGCCGAGAAGAATCGTCGCTCCGCGCTCCTTGCCGGGACGCAGGGCCTTGGGCATGACGTTGATGCAGTGCATGCAGTGCTTGCAGTCGGCGTCGTCGATCGCAAGCTTGTCGCCGTTGAGCTTCATGCACTTGCCGGGGCAGTTCATGACCACGTCAGAGACGATATCCAGGCCCGCGCGCTTGTAGTTCGCGACCTCGGCCTGGTCGATCTGGATCTTGTCTTTCCAGTTGCCGATGACCGAAAAGTCTGCGCGCGCGATCGACGCCACGCAGTCGTTCGGGCAGCCCGACGCCTTGATCTTGAACTTGTAGGGAAACGCCGGACGGTGCAGCTCGTCCTGGAAGTGGTGCGTCATCTCGTCGACGAAGTCCATCGTGTCGTAGCAGGCCCACTCGCAGCGCGCCTGGCCGCAGCAGCACGACGGCGTGCGAAGGTCCGACCCCGAGCCGCCGAGGTCGAAGCCCGCCGCCGCCAACTCGGCAAACGCCGGCTCCAGATGGTCGGTCGTCGTCCCCAGGAATACCAGGTCGCCCGTCGAGCCGTGCATGTTCGTCAGACCCGAGCCGTGACGCTCCCAGATGTCGGTGAGCGTGCGCAGCGCCGCGGATGAGTAAAACCAGCCCGCCGGCATGTTCACGCGCATCGTGTGGAAGTGGGCCACGCCCGGATACTTCTCCGCCAGGTCCGTGTAGCGTCCGATGACGCCACCGCCGTAGCCGAACACGCCCACGATGCCGCCGTGCTTCCAGTGGCCGATCTTCTCGTTATACGACTGCTCGAGAAGGCCGAGCAGGTCCGCGCATGTAGCGCTCTTGTCCGCTCGCTTCTTGATCTCCTTGACGAAGCTGGGCCATGGCCCCTTCTCGAGTTCATCCAACATCGGGGTGGGTACTTTCGCCATCGAACATCTCCTCCTTATCCGAGGGAATCACGCCGCGTCGCAAGGTGGTTCACTCCCCTGCAACCACGGCGTTCCGGTTCGTTGCTGCGTGATCTTCCTTGTACACCCGCAGCGCCTATTCAACAAAGGCCGAATGCCATTCTTCATCGGCCGCCTTGCTTCCACCGTTTGCTTGCGCCTACTCGTGAATCCCCAATCTTCTTCATCACGCGCCCGGTCCCCCCAACTCCGGACGCCCCGAAGCCTAGAATCCCTTGTTCGGGTTCGGCCCCAGCTCTACCACCTTGTCCACGAACTCGTTGATTAGCCCGGGAAGCTTCGGCGCGTCACCCAACTCGAACTGCTGCAGCCTGACGCGCTCGGGCTCGAGCATCAACCGCTGCAGCGTCTCCTGGATCTTCTCCAACCTCACGCTGCACAGCTCGCTGCCCTTGACGAAGTGACACTGGTAGTCGTCGCCGTACTTGCACCCAATCAGCATCACCCCGTCGATGCCCTTGATCAGCGAGTCGTTGACCCACTGAAGGTTCATCGACCCCAAACACCGCAGCGGAATGAAACGTACCCACGGGCTGACCTCCATCCTCAGCTGCGCAGCGAGGTCGATGGCCGGCAAAGCGTCGTTCTCGCAAACCAGGCACAGCACCCGAGGCTTCTCGTCGAACTCCTCCGGTACCGAGATCGACTTGATCATCGACCCCACCATGTCCACCGAGTAGTTCGCAAAGGAGATGATGCGCTCCGGACACGCGCCCATGCACACGCCGCAGCGTCGACACCGCGTCGGGTTGGGCTTCGGTGTGCCCTTCTCGTCTTCGTCCAACGTACCGAACGGACACTCGTCCGTGCAGCGCTTGCACTGCGTGCAGCGCGACAGAAAGAAGTCCGGCCACGTGATGTCGCTGGCCCGCGGGTGAACCGCCTCGCCGCGAGACGCCGACTCCACGCACTGGATGGCCTTCATCGCAGCACCCGCACCGTCGGTCATCGCCGCCGCCGCGTCCATCGGCTGCCGCACCGTGCCCGCTGCATAGATGCCCGTGCGCTGCGTCTCGTACGGGAAGCAGATGAAGTGCGAGTTCGGGAATCCGTACGACCGCAGCGGCATCTCCTTGCCCTGCCGGTACGCCAAATTCAGGATCGTCGCGCCGTCCTTCGTCGCCGGCTCGAGCCCCGTGGCGAGCACCACCACATCGACTTCGAACTCCAGCTCGTCGTCGCTCAACGCGTCGTCGGCCACCACCCGCACGGCGCCGTTCTTCTTCTCCACCGTCTTCGCCGTGCCCTTGACGAATACCGTCCCGTCCTTCTGCGACTGCCGGTAGAAGTTCTCCATCAGGCCCGGCGTGCGTACGTCCTTGTACAGCACGTACGTGCGCGCCTTCGGGTTCGCTTCTTTCACATAGCCCGCCTGCTTGATCGACGCCGCACAGCACACCGTCGAGCAGTACGGCAAATGGTCGGCGTCGCGCGAGCCCGCACACTGCACGAACAGCACCGATTCGATCCGCTTGCCGTCTGACGGCCTCTCGAGCTTGCCGGATCGGGCGAGCTTCTCGAACTCCACGCCGGTCATCACGTCGGGCGTCGAGCCGTAGCCGAGGTGGCCGAGCTTGGTGGGATCGTAGGGCGTGGCTCCAGCTGCCAGCACGATCGCGCCGATCTTGTGCGAGCCCGCGGCAGCCCCGTCCAGCTTGACTTCGTAGGCCCCCGGCGCGCCTTCAACCGCCGCTACCGTCGTCGACTTGGCGACCGTGATGGACTCGTTGTGCTCGACGGCCTCGATCATCTTCGCGATGTCGTTGGGCTCCGCCTTCGCGTGGGTGCCTTGGCTGGGAAGACGCTTGTGCCAGCCGGCCGTCAGCCCGCCGAGCTGCGCGGACTTCTCCGCCAACACCACCTTGTAGCCGGCCGCCGCGCCCTCCAAGGCTGCGCTCATGCCGGTCACGCCGCCGCCGATCACCAGCAGCGACCGGTTGACCTCGGGCTCCAAGCGCTTGGCCGGCGTGTTCTTCGCCGCCTTGATGCAGTACATCTTGACGTAGTCGTCCGCGAGCATCTGCCGATCTTCGTCGTCGGCCTTGCACATCCACGCGACGGTCTCGCGGATGCCCACCCGCTCAACAACCACTTCCGGGAAGCGCAACACGTGCGTCATCTCGCGCTGCGAGCAGGCCGCGATCGCTATCGCGTCCAGGCCCTGCGCCGCGATCTCGTCGCGCACCAGCTTCAGCCCCTGTTCTCCGCACAGCTGCTCGTGCGCCTTCGCGCACACTGCCTTGCCTTCCTTCCGGGCCGTCTTGAGCAGCTCGTCGGCGTCGACCGCGTCGCCAATCCCGCATCCCGTACAGAGGAAGAATCCAACCTTGTCCATGGCGCTACCTCCTCGCTCCGAGCTGGATGCCTCGAATCCCCGCGGCCGTCGCCGCACGCACCGACGTCACCACGTCCGCCGGCGCCTTGGCGCACCCCGCCACGTCGACTGCCTTCGCCCCGTCACCAGCCGCGAAGCCGTACTCATCGCGCACCAACTGCGACGGCACGTCGATGTCCCGCGCCTCGGGGACCAGCCCGGTCGCCAGCACCACCAGGTCCGCTTCGACATGCTTGACCGTGCACCCCTCGACGTCCTCGGCCACCACGGTCAGGTCACCGGTCTGGGGGTTCTCGAGGATCTGGCCGACCTTGCCCTTGTTGAAGGCCACGGACGAGTCCGCCTGGACGCGGCGCAGGAAGTCCTCGTTGGTGCCGCTCACGCGGAGGTCGATGTAGAACACTTCGACCTTCGAATCCGGATACGCTTCTCGCACGTAGCAGACCTGCTTGAGCGACGCGGTACAGCACACGGCCGAGCAGTAAGGCAGGTGCTCCTCGTCGCGCGAGCCCGCGCACTGCACGAACACGACCCGCTTGGGCTCCTTGCCGTCCGAAGGCCTGCGGATCTTTCCGCCCGTCGGTCCGTCGGTCGCTGCCATGCGCTCGAACATCACGTTGGTCACGACGTTCTTGATGCGGCCGAATCCCAGGTTCTGAATGCGCGAGGCGTCGTAGGGCTTCCATCCCGTCGCCCACACGATCGCGGAGGCGCGGATCGTCCTGGTCTGTTCCTTCATCCCCAGATCGATCGCGCCGGGCTTGCAGGCGTCTACGCACTTGGCGCACGACGTTCCGGGGCAGACGCTCGTGTCGATGGCGTACTTCATCGGATACGCCAGGCGCTGGGGAAGATACACGGCCTTGGTGTTGTCGAGACCGTAGTTGTGGACATTGGGCCGCTCGACCGGGCACACGGCGACGCAGTCGTTGCATGCCGTGCACTTGTCGTTGACCATCCTGGGACGAACGCGCACGGTGGCCGTGTAGTCCCCGGGGCCGCCCTCGAGCTTCGCCAGTTCCGCGTCCACGAGCACTTCGACGCGCGGATTGGCCTTGAGGCGACGGTAGTTGATCTCGAGTCCGCAGGTGGGCGGACACAGCTTGGGGAAATACTTGTGCATGCCGGCGACCCGCCCGCCGAGCGACGGCGTCTTCTCGACGATAACCGCGCGGTGGCCCGCCTCGGCGACCTCGAGCGCAGCGCTGATGCCGCCGATGCCGCCGCCGACGACCAGGACGCACTTCTCATTGTCCGCAGTCATGTGAGTCCTTCCTTCTGAACGGTCGAACACAATCCCAGGGCGTGTCGCACGGCGACGTGTCGTGCGGCCCTATTCCGCGCGAAGCACCTTGCGCTTCGCCTGCTCGTACTCCTGGTTGACCTGCACGGTGCGCTCGTGGAAGAGCGCAAAGCGCAGCCAGCGATAGGCGAACTTCAGCAGTGCCTCGTCGTCGTCGCGAATCGCGTCCACCACCGCCGGTTCGATATTGAACTTGCGGAGGAACGACGACTCGAAAACAAACTCCCGGAACCGGTCCAGGTTGTAGCAGGCCATGAAGAACATCTGACGATGCTCGGGCTCGAGCGCGTAGCCCTGCGTCAGGAACTTGTGGAGCGTGACGTTCTTGAGCTCCTCGTTCGCCGCGTCGTGCTGCGCCGTCTGCTGGTTCTCGGTCCACTCGCGGATCGTCATCTCGTTGGGCTCGGCGAGCCCGTCGCACTTCCGATCATCGAGCAGGAAGTAGAACTCGTCGCCGTCCGGCTTGCCTTCGCTGCGCTCGGACGCGATCCCGACGGGGTACATGCGGCAGGCCCAGGGGCGGTCCGTGTACACGCTGCATCCCTGCTCGGTCACGAACTGGCAACGCTTGGTCTGCTCGTCGAGCTTGAGCAGCACGATGGGCAGCTTCTGCCCATCGGGAATCTGGGGCAGGATGGTGTAACGATCGATGAACTCCTCGCTGCCCATGCCGATACGGCGGCGCAGACGCAGGACGTCATACGGCGTAAGGGCGATGTTCACGTCGGCGCAGCAGTGCGTGAAGCACGGCAGGCCGGAGTGGCAGCGGAAGTGGAACTTGTCGTCGAGAGAGAGCCGCTTGTAATCTTGAAGGATCTTGTCCCTCATGCTCTTTTGCGCTGGTTTGTTCATGGGCCGACTACTCCTTACCAGGTGCGGACTCTTCGTCTTCATCTAGGATGGCATCCTTCATCGCATCGACCGACCAGACGGGCAGGGGCCCGGTCTCGCCGGTGGAAGGATCGAGGCGATGCCTGTACAGGACGTTGACGTTGTAATGCGACTTCATCCACTCGCCGCTTCGCTTGAAATACTCGCAGTCGTCGTTGAAGCAGACGAACATGACGGGCGTTTCCCAGTTGCTGAGCTGGGGGGTTCTCATCCGCGACAGTCGTTCATGGCAGTAGGGACATCGATGTTCGACCATGGCCGGTACTTCTTTCTGGTTACTTCTCGAGCAGGCTTCACAAGAAAAATCCCCCAGGCACCGTCCGGGCACCTGGAGGATTTCCTTGTATCACTTCAAGCCTCGACTACTCCACGATGCGATGGATCGTGCGCTTGACCATGGTCCATTCGCCAGTCTTCGGGTCGACCTTGCAGTTGGCGAAGCACTTCCAGTTGCCTTCATCCATATTGGGGGTGTCGGCGCGGTAGTAGTAGCCCGGCCACCTGGTCTCCTCGCGGAAGAGCAGGGTGCGGACGTGAGCTTCGGCCTGGGCGACGCGGTGCATGTTCTCCCAGCAGCGCATCAGCTCGTTGAGGCTTTCGGCCGCGAGCTTCGAGGAATCTTCCTTGAGCATGGCAAGCAGCTCGAGGCCGCGGTTGAGCAGGTGCTTGTTCGTGGTGAACTGCATCGAGACGCCGCCTGCGTACTCGTCCATCAGCTTCTGCAGACGGAACATGAAGTCGCGAGGCTTGATGAAGTTCGGGTTGATGTTGGCGTCGTTCGCGTAGCCCTTGTTCGCCTCATACAGGTCCAAGGGGGCCAGGGTGCGGGTCTTGTACTCCGCGATGGTGGCGTCGGCGACGGCGGGGCGGGTCTTGTTGTCCACGCAGTACTTGACCGCGGCCTTGGCGGCGATGCGGCCCTCGGTGAACGAGCCCGAGGAGAACTTGTGGCTGGAGGCGCCGGAGGCGTCGCCCGCTGCGAACATGCCCGGAACCGTGGTCATGTTGGCGTAGCCCCAGAAGTAATCCTTCTTGGTGCCGGCAGTCTGCAGGTCTTCCGGGCCCGAGACCCAGGCGCCCGATGCGCCGGAGTGCGATCCGATGAAGTACGGCTCGCACGCCGCGATCTCGGAGGGGACCTTCTCGGGCTCGATGTTCTGGGCGGCCCAGAGGATCGCCTGGCTGATCGTCATGTCCAGGAAGTCTTCCCACGCCTCGGCCTCGAGGTGCTTGAGCTTCTTCTTGGCAGCCTTCTCGTCACCCGCAGCGGCGGCGATCTTCTGGATCGCCTCGGCCGTCTGCATGTACAGCGGGCCCTTGCCGGCAAAGGTGTCCATCATGCCCAGGTGGTTGCGCAGACAGGCCGGGATCGGCTTGACCATCCCGTAGGGCGCGTACTTCTTGAGCTCGTCGGCATGCGTGACCATGTAGTTCTCGCCGAAGGCGTTGGTCGCGGCAGCCTTGAACAGAAGGAACCAGGCGCCGACCGGGCCGTAGCCGTCCTTGAAGCGGACAGGGATGAACCGGACTTCCTGGCAGGTCATTTCCGCGCCGGCGCGCAGGGTCATGTAGGCCGAGGAACCGCTGTTGAAGGGCGGGTACCAACTGCGGCCCATGCCCTCGCCGACGGAGCGGGGACGGAACACGCTGACGGCGCCGCCAGCGGCGACGAGAACGGCCTTGGCCTTGAAGACGTAGAACTTGTTTTCGCGGGTCGAGAAGCCGACCGCGCCAGCGACCTTGTTGCCGTCCATCAGCGGCTCGGTGATGAACACGCGCTCGATGATCTCCATGCCAGCGGCGTTCATGGCGTTCTTGGCGGCCTCAGCGACGAGGATCTTGTAGGACTCGCCGTTGATCATGACCTGCCAGCGGCCTTCGTGGACGTACTTGCCGTTCTCGTCCTTCCAGATCGGCAGTCCCCACTTCTCGAAGAGGTGGACGGTCGAGTCGACGTGACGGGCGATGTTGAAGACCAGGTCTTCGCGGGTAACGCCCATCAGGTCCTGGCGGACGTAGCGGACGTAGTCTTCTACGGTATTGTCGCCGGCGCCGACACCGACGTACTGATTGAGGGCGGAAAGGCCCATGGCGACTGCGCCGGAGCGGTCCATGGCGGCCTTGTCGACCAGAGTGACCTTGACGCCATTCTTCTTCGCCCAATAGGCGGCTTCGACAGCAGCACCGCAGGCGGCCATGCCGCCACCGATGATGAGCAGGTCGGTTTCGACGATCTTGGTTTCAAAGTTAGCCATCTTTGCTTCTCCCGATTCGATCAACCCTTGGGGCTTCTCACTTCTTCAACGTGGCAACCGCACTCATGTTGAGCGACGCGGGCTCGGTGAACAGCGCAACGCTGGCGAGGTCGCCCGCACCCTCGTTGAAGCCGCCATTGGGGACGGCCTTTCCTTCGGGGGTGGTGCGGATCGGGAACTTGAAGCGCTTGACGCTCCCGTTGCGGAACTTGACCGTCCACATGATGTCTTCGGAGCCGCGCAGCGGGACCACCGAAGCACCCAGTGGGACGAAATCGGCATAGCCACGGACGTCAATGGCCTGCTGCGGGCAGATCTTCACGCAGGAGTAGCACTCCCAGCACATGTCAGGAGCCCGGTTGAACGCCTTCATCTTGTCCTTGTCGAGGACCATGAGATCGTTCGGGCAGATGTACATGCAGGCGGTCTTGTCCTTGCCCTTGCAGCCATCGCACTTTTCGTTGATGACGAAGCTCGGCATATTGCGTCTCCTTGTGTATCAGTACCTCGGATCACGATTTGCCCGGTCGACACCTATCGACGGGGCTGGACTCTCTGCTTGGCGGCCAATCGAGAATAGTTTCGAAGGCAACTCTCGAAGGGGCCAAATCCGACACTGCTTCCCGGGAAGGTCACCCCGAACGCTGCCCAATGGGGGCAATCGTGCGGGGAGGGAGGTCACTTTCCCGGTCGGCTTGTCGATGGCCGCAGCGGCCGCCGTCACCGATTAGAACGTGACGTCAGGTTATCTGCTCCCGGCTGGCGCGTCTCGATGTTGGGATCGCGCCTACCGCCGATTTCCTCTATTCTGCATAGCGAGTCAAGACAAAAACGGCCGGCGTAGGGTCGATTCTTGAAGCTGAATCATTGGCCCCGTCGTGCTTCGGTAGTGTCGCCTAACCAGCTTATAGCGCGCTTGCTTTCCGCCCGAGATTGAAGCGCCAATTCGCGCGCAACGTAGCATGTCGTCACGATGCAAACTCCCCTGGTTTTGCCATCGTCCCGTGGCTTGTGTGACCTCTCCTACCAACACGGTCAACCATTCGCTTGTCCGCAGGCGTGCCGTCCCGATTCCGTCTCTCACGCTTTACTTGTGGGACGCGGCCCCGTCGTTCGCGAGTGAACCGCTCGTCCCCCAGCCCCCAACACCCCCACCCGCGCGCAGCACGCCCACGCAAACGGTGGTTTGTACATTTATGTATATACGTTTCGACCGCATGTCTTCGGCGCGTCGCGCCGCCGTGGTGAATCTCTACTCCTAGCACCCATCATCGAATCGCTTGCTTTATCGAATGTATGTCGTCGTCATTCGCCGAGTCTCTCCCGTCGTCACGCCGATCGCCGCGGTGTCCAACGCATTGTCTATCCGTATCAGTATACGCCGTATTGCTTTCGCTTTTCCTCCCGCTAGGCCGTGCTCCACACCGCATCGGTGCCGTCTGTCGCGCTGCGACGCGAATCTGCACCGCGCCCCGTCCATTATTATAGGCGTCGACTCCCCCCACCCCGCCCGCTGCCAAGACATCCGGACCTCCTGCCCGCGTCTCGGACCGCACCAGCCATATCCTCCCGTATCGTTCGGTTGCATTTCACGCGGCGCCAGTTACTCGCGCACAGCCGTGCCTCTGTCGCCATTGGGCTTGTATCCGCGCGCCCCTCGCGCTTTACCCGCCGCCGAGTTCGAGCTACAAGTGCCTTGCTGATCGTCGCCCCTATCCCGTGCCGCACGGGTCACCTGCGGGCGAAGGATCGTCACGCTTGTCTTACGACAAGCGGGAATTCTCACGCAGGGCTCCGAGCCCCGTGGGGAACACGCGCCGGTTCGCCTCCTCGTCGTCCCGAGGCGCACACCGGTTCCGTTCCCCAGCTGAGCCGGCCCTAAGGAGCAGTCCAAATGAACCTCTCAGCGCGCGAGAGCACCGTCCGCGGAACTGTGCTCGTTGTGGGCGGTGGCATATCCGGCATGACCGTGGCCATCGAAGCCGCGGAATCCGGGCTCGACGCCCACCTCGTCGAGTCTTCTCCCTCTCTGGGCGGCCGGGTGGCGCAGCTCGACAAGTACTTTCCCAAGCTCTGCCCCCCCATCTGCGGACTCGAAATCAACCTTCGCAGAATCCGCGTCAACCCCCGCATCCACGTCCACACACTCTCACGCCTCGTGGCCCTGTCGGGTTCCCCTGGTCACTTCCGTGCCGTCGTCGAGCACGCGCCTCGGTTCATCAATGACCAGTGCACCGCCTGCGGTGCCTGCGTCGAGGCTTGTCCCGTCGAGCGCGACAACACCTTCGACTTCGGCATGTCCCGAACCAAGGCCGTCTCTCTGCCGCATCCCATGGCCTATCCGCCCCGCTACGCTATCGACGAGCAGGTCTGCAAGCTCGGCGACTGCGCCAAGTGCGTCGCCGCTTGCCCCGTGGGAGCCGTCGATTTGTCCATGAAGCCCCGGACCACGGAGTTCGACGTGGGCGCGGTCGTGGTCGCGACAGGATGGAAGCCCTACGACGCCACTCGCCTCTCCAATCTGGGCTTCGGCACGGTCAAGGACGTCATCACCAACATGATGTTCGAGCGCATGTGCTCCACCACCGGGCCCACCGGGGGCAAAATCCAGCGTCCCTCCGACGGCAAGGAGCCACGCTCCGTGGTGTTCGTGCAGTGTGCGGGATCCCGCGACGAGAACCATCTGCCCTACTGCTCCGGCGTCTGCTGCATGGCGACTCTCAAGCAGACCACCTACGTTCGCGATCGGCTGCCGGACGCGAAGGTCCGCGTGTTCTACATCGATGTCCGCAGCCCGGGCCGTCTGGAGGACTTCTACCGCAAGGCTCAGGCGCAGGAGGGCGTCACCTTCGAGCGCGGAAAGGTCGCCAGGGTGACCGACAACGGCAAGGGCAGCGTGCGCGTCACCGCGGAGGACACGCTCGAGGGTCTCGTGCGGGAGGTGGACGCGGATCTGGTGGTGCTCGCGACGGGCCTTGTGCCGAGCACGGGCCCTGGAGATCTGCCGTTCAACGCGTTGCACGACGAGTCCGGATTTGGCGTCAATGATTTGCAGGGCACGGGCATCGTCTTCGCGGGGTGTGCCAAGCGCCCGCTGGATGTGTCGAGCAGCGTGCAGGACGCGACGGGCGCCGCGCTGCGGGCGATCCAGTCGAATGCTCGGAGGGCGAGCCATGGATAAGAAAGCTCGAATCTACTTCTGCACCGGATGCGGCATCGGCGACGCGCTCGACATCCCGGCGCTGCAAAAGCTCGCGGCCAAGGAGTCCAAAGGGGGCGAGACCAGGACCCACGAGTTTCTGTGCGGCGAGCACGGCCGCGCCATGCTCGACCACGACATCGCCAAGGACGGCGTGAACACGGTGGTGATCGCCGCCTGTTCGATGCGCGTTCACCAGGACCGCTTCGCGGTGCCTCCCTCGGTAGTGATGGAACGCGTGAGCCTGCGCGAGCAGGTCGTCTGGGTCTCCAAGCCCAACGACGAGGACACGCAGAAGCTCGCGGAAGACTACGTGCGCATGGGCTGCGTCAAGGTTCTCAAGAGCGAGCCCATCGCGCCTCGTAATGTCGACGTCGCCCCGGTGGTGCTGGTGGTGGGCGGCGGCATCACGGGCATCTCGTCGGCGCTGGAGGCAGCCGACGCCGGCATGCGTGTTGTCGTGGTCGAGAAGGCCTCATCCCTGGGCGGGTGGGTCGCGCGATTCGGACGCAAGTTCCCGACCCGAGCGCCTTACACCGACCTCGTCGACAACGACATCCGCGAGCGAATCGCGGCGGTCGAGTCCAACGACGGGATCCGCGTCTATCTGAACGCGTCGATCGCGTCGATCTCGGGCCAACCCGGCGAGTTCGACGTAACCATCGACGCGGGCGACAAGCGCGCCACGGAGCGTGTCGGGGCGATCATCGTGGCAACGGGATGGCGTCCGTACGACGCGCGCAAGCTCGGAGGCCTCGGCTACGGAGCTTCGAAGGACGTCGTGACCAACGTCGAGCTCGAGCAGATGCTCGCCCGCGACGGCAAGGTCGTGCGTCCCTCGGACGGGGCCGCGCCGCGCTCGATCCTGTTCGTCCAATGCGCGGGCTCGCGAGACAAGGACCATCTGCCGTACTGCTCGTCGGTGTGCTGCCGCACGTCGCTCAAGCAGGCGATGGCGATCCGCAGCGCGCATCCGAACACGCGCGTGTACATGGTCTACAAGGACGTGCGCACGCCCGCCCAGTACGAGCTGTTCTACAAGCGCGCGCAGGACGATCCTGGGGTGTCCTTGACCAAGGGCGACGTGCGCGAGGTTCGCGTGGAAGACGACGGCAGCTTGAGCGTCGTCGTCGACAACTCGCTGCTGGGGCCGTCGGTGGAGCTGGCTGCGGACATGGTAGTGCTGGCGACGGGCATGACGCCCGAGTCCACCGAGCCGACGCTGCGGCTGGCGTATCGACGTGGTCCGGAGCTGCCGCGCGGCAAGTACGACTTCCCGGATTCCGATTTCATCTGCTTTCCGTACGAGACCCAGCGCACCGGCATCTATGCGGCGGGCTGTGTGCGCGAGCCGATGGACACGGATGCGTGCGCCGAAGACGCGGCAGGGGCGTCGCTCAAGGCAATCCAATGCATCGCGGCCACGTCGCGCGGGGCTGCCGTGCACCCGCGTGCGGGCGACTTGTCGGTCCCGGAGTTCTTCCTGCAGCGATGCACGCAGTGCAAGCGGTGCACGGAGGAGTGTCCGTTCGGCACGCTGGACGAGGACGAGAAGGGAACGCCCAAGCCCAACCCGAACCGATGCCGTCGGTGCGGCATCTGCATGGGCGCTTGTCCGGAGCGCATCATCTCGTTCGCAAACTACTCGGTGGACATGATCGGCTCGATGCTCAAGTCGATCGAGGTCCCGGAGGAGTTCGAGGAGAAGCCCAGGTTCCTGGCGTTCATCTGCGAGAACGACATCTACCCGGCGATCGATCTGGCTGCCGCCAAGCGACTGCCGATCAGCCCGTGGGTCCGGTTCATCCCGCTGCGCTGCCTGGGTTCGACGAACCTGCAGTGGATCAACGACGCGCTGATCAAGGGAATCGACGGGGTGATGTTGATCGGCTGCCGGTCCGGAGAGGACTACCAGTGCCACTTTATCAAGGGCAGCGAGCTGTGCGGGGTTCGGATGTCGAAGATCCAGGAGACGCTGACGAGGCTGGCGCTCGAGCCGGAACGCATCGCGGTCAAGGAGTTCTCGCTGGGCGACTGGGGCACGCTGCCTGGGTGGATCGAGTCGTTCGTGGAGAAGGTCAACGAGCTGGGGCCCAATCCGAACAAGGGATTCTAGCGGCGGGCGGGTCTCGTCAGGTCCGCTCGGCGGGCCTGGCGCGACGTGCCGGCGAATTCATCAGGAGGACGAACCATGTCCAAGATCGAACGACTGGAGCCGGATTCCGCGTTCGCTGATCGGGTCATCGCGAACGGCGGAACGACGCTCAAGAAGTGCTTCCAGTGCGCGACATGCTCTGTGGTGTGCACGTTGTCGCCGAAGGATCGGCCCTTCCCGCGCAAGGAGATGCTCTGGGCGCAGTGGGGCCTACGGAATCGGCTGATGGGCGACCCGGACATCTGGCTTTGCCACCACTGCGGGGACTGCTCGGTGCACTGTCCTCGGGGCGCACGGCCGGGGGAGACCTTGCAGGCGATTCGGGCGACGGTGGTCTCGGAGCTGGCATTCCCGCGGGCCATTGGCCGTGCCTTGAACGACCCGAAGCTGTTTCCGGCCCTGCTGCTGCTGCCGATGCTGCTGATGGGGCTGTCGATGTGGGAAGCAGGCACGCTGCAGGTGCAGGCCGGACCGATCGTCTACGCGAAGCTCATGCCGCACACGGTGGCATTCGAGGGGTTGTTCATGCTCCTGTCCGGCTGGAGCTTGCTGGTGGGCGCCGTCGGGGTGGCGCGCCAGTGGGAAATGATGAAGCACGTATGCCCGGCGGCGCCCGGTGCCGCGGGCAAACCCATCGGCGAGAGTCTGATCGAGGCGCTCAAGACGATCGCGCTGCACGACCGCTTCCGTGCGTGCGGGCAGAACCAGGCGAGGACGACGGCCCACATCCTGGTGGTGGTCGGGTTCTTTGCGGCCATGATCGCGGCGGCCGGCGGCGCGGTGATGGAGAAGGTGTTCCACATCGAGCCGCCGATACCGAACCTGCATCCGGTCAAGCTGATCGGCATCGTCGGCGCCGTGGGTCTGGTGGTGGGCACGGTGATGCTCATCAGCCGTCGTCTGTCGGACAAGCAGGAGGTGGGCGAGAGCAGCTTCTTCGACTGGGCGTTTCTGGGCGTGCTGTGCGCGGTCGGAGTGACCGGCACGCTCAGCTACCTGGTGCGCCTGAGCGGCGCGGTGGACCTTGCGTACGCGACGTACTTCGTGCACCTGTCGCTGGTGGCGTTCCTGCTGAGCACCGTGGGCTACACCAAGTTCGCGCACGTCTTCTACCGGACGGCCGCGATGACGTACGCGATTCACACGGGGCGCACCGTCGAGCAACCCGCTGCGGTGCTGCCCGCGCCCGCGCAGCGGGCTAGCCTCGCGCAGGGACACTGAGGCGAGTTCGGGCGGCATCCGCCGCAGGTTGCCCACCATTCGCATGACCAAGGGTGCTGGCCGCGAGGCTCGGTGCATGGGGGCGGGGTGCGTTGCGGGGACCGCGTGGGCCGGCGGGCAGACCAGCAGCGGCGCGTGCACTCGTACTGCGTGCCCGAAGTCCGCATCGGGATCCATGGGCGCCCCAAGCGAGGGTGAGGGCGCCGACGGATCCCTCTCGACGGACCCGCCTGGCACTTGTACTGGATGATTCAGGTTTGACGTATCGCGCGCCCGCCGCTCCTGGGCCCCCCCTGCGCACTTCGGGCACGCAGTACTTAGGATGCGTCGGGCCGCGCGGCGGCGAGCATTCGGAAAGGGAAGTCGTCATGGACGCAGCGATGAAGCAGATGATCGACGGTTTGAAGGAGGCCATGCAGGCCGAGCGCACCGGCCACACGTTCTATGCGATGGCAGCGATGAACACCTCGGATCCCACCGGCAAGGAGGTGTTCGACCAACTCGCCCGCGAGGAGATGGAGCACTTCACGTTCCTGGCCTCGCACTATCGCTCCCTGCTGGAGCACGGCGTCCCGTCGAACGCGCGGCTTCCGTCGCACCCCACGGTTTCGCCGGACAGTCCGATCTTCTCGGCTGCGCTTCGGGAGCGGATCAAGGACGCTCACTTCGAGATGAGCGCTATTTCCATCGCGGTGCAGCTGGAGCTCAACGCGATCAACCACTACCGGGAGCAGGCCCGCAGGGCGACCATGCCGGAGGTCCAGAAGTTCTTCGAGGAGCTGGCGGTCTGGGAGACCTCGCACTACGAAGCGTTCCTGCGGCAGCAGCAGAGCCTGCAGGAGGACTACTGGCGCAGTGCGGGCTTCGATCGGTTCTGAGCTCTCGCCAGGTGGAGCATCTTCAAGGTAGGCTACGATCCCCATGGCCGAGCAGCAGGTCGAGCGATTGAGCGGCGGTTCCCGTGCCGTACACTACGGATTCCTGGGCATCGCGGCACTTCTAGGTGGTTACATCTGGTGGGCGACGGGTGACCTGAATCCCGCACCGGTGCGTCCGATGCCGTCGATGTTCCCCGGCGCGGAGATCGACGCCCCCATCACGCTGGTGACGGCGGACAAGCAGGACCTGACGTGCGCCTATCAGGATGCGGTGGACGGGTACCACTGCGCGTACCAGGCGCCGGACAAGATGTGGCCGGACTTCGACGCCAAGGATCCAACGGCGCGCAAGAAGCTGCTCGCGCCGTACAAGACGATCGACGACATCATGTTCTTGATCCCCGGGATGTTCGAGGATCCAGCGGTCGACGAGCGCTACCGCGACGAGCCGCCCGACCGAAAGGCGCGAGACAAGCTCGAGCGATTCACCGCGCAGTGCAAGCTCAAGTTGGTTCGCGAGGTGGATGGGGTCCGAGTGAAGTGGTTCCCGAACGGCGACTGGCAGGGCCCGCACAAGGTGTGGATCGGCGTGCCGACGAGCTGTCAGGTCAGCGAGCCCTGATTGACGCGCAGCGCGCCTACACCCGCATTTTCTTGGTGTCCTGCGCGGCCAACTCGCCGCGGCTCGACAACATGTCGACCATGCCCCGTGCCAGCCGCGTGAGCCAGATGAGGCGCTCGACGCGACGGGCCGATGCACACGAGACGCCGTCGATGCCCGTGTGCAGGACTGCGAGCGCGCCTTCGAACAGCTCGAGAGTCTCGTCGAGCATACGGCGTTCGCGATCCTGGAGCACACGCGAGACGAGGCGCCAGATGTTGGTTTCTGGCTCGAAGTGAACGGAGCGCGAACCGGAGCGCACCTCGCGCACGGCGCTCCAGCGGCGAAGCTCCGCGAGAGCCATGCTGGTGGCGCCCACGGAGATGTCGAGGCGGTGACGGATGTCGGCGGCAGACAGGGGCTGCTGGGCGAGGAACAGGATGGTCCAGACTCGTCCGTGCACGCGTTTGAAGCCCCAGAACTCCATCAAGCGTCCGATCTGGTCCGCGACGCGCAGTTCCGCATCGCGGCAGCGCGCCGCTTCGTTCTTGACGGAGGCTCGCGTGGGGGGCCTAGGGGAAGCCATCGGGGACCAAGCCTACTCGCAGTCGTCAGCCGTTTGTAGGTGGCTGGCGACGAGGCATGGCTGTCGTCGCGCGCCGGTCGCTCCGACGAGGTGCCTCGCGGGGCTCAGGCCGGATCCGACGGAAGGATGCCGGAGTCGGTGATGGCCTTCATGACGTCGTGTGCGGTGGACGGCCGATCGTCGGGACGGCGGGCGAGCAGCGACTGAACGATCGACTCGAGGGGGCGGGGCAACTCGCCCTGGGCGGGGACGATTCTGGGCAAGGGTTCGTGAAGGATGTTGCGGAACACGAGATCGG
>JAJZQG010000167.1 GCA_021847645.1 Myxococcales bacterium | reverse complement strand
CGGCTCGGGTGCAACGGGCGGCTCGGGTGGAACCAACGCGACCGGCGGCGCCGGGGGCACGGGCGGCACGGCCGGCATGGGCGGGATCGGTGGCGCCGGGGGCACGGGCGGCAGCGGAGCGACGGGCGGCAGCGGAGCAACGGGCGGCGAGGGCGGCAGCGGAGCAACGGGCGGCAGCGGAGCGACGGGCGGCAGCGGAGCGACGGGCGGCAGCGGAGCGACGGGCGGCAGCGGAGCAACGGGCGGCAGCGGAGCGACGGGCGGCAGCGGAGCGACGGGCGGCGAGGGCGGCACGGGAGGAGCGACGGGGGGAAGCGGTGGGTCGAGCCCTGGCTGTGTGCCGGTGGGGCACGACGAGGACCACGACGGGGTGGACGACGCCTGCGACAACTGCCCGACATACGCGAATCCGGGCCAGGCGAACGCGGACCACGACGGGATCGGGGACGCTTGCGAAGCGCCCAACGAGCCGTCGCTGCTGAGCAACATCGCGTACTTCGAGTCCTGGGCGAACGTGTCGGCGCAGTCGCCGTGGCAATTCGATCCGAAGTTCAGCCTGGTACCGGACGCCGTGAGCGTGGATGACCGGAGCTGCTTCACGCAGTGCGGCGAGAACGCGCTGCTGCAGACGCCGCAGTCGCCGGTGTACTCGGTGGAGACCACGCTGACGCTCGTCGCGAATATGAGCGGCTGGGCGGGGATCATCTTTGCCTACAAGCCGCAAACCGGCGCCCTGTGGGAGTGCGTGATCGACAAGACGCCGACCACGCGCGCCCTGGAGCTGTGGACGTTGGCGGAAGGCTCGCAGTCCTACCAGATGGTGGCGTCCACGGACCAGATCGAGAACGGCAGCGAGTCTCCGTCCACCCAGAGGCGGCTGCGGGTGTATGCGAACGGCTCGACGTTCTGGTGCGACTTCGAGAATGCCTCGGGGGCGAGGGCGAGCGTGCAGTCGCCGCTGTCATCGATTCAGGACATGAGCGGGCTGGTGGGCATGCGCGTGTACAACGCGAGCGCGCAGTTCCAGTCGTTTGTCGTGTACAAGTAGGGGCTGGCCGCGCGCTACGGAGCAGCGGGAGGCGGACGACTCGGGCGCTGGAACAGGCCGAGCTTGGCCTGCTTGTCGGCCAGCTCCTTGATGGCCTGCTCGTGTTCCGCGGCAGGTGTGTCGAACTGGACGCCGATCGTAAACGACCAGAGCGTGGTGCCGTCGCCCCACGGCTCGGCGCGCACGACCTTGCCGGTGACGATCCCGGGCGCGTTCAAGTCGTCGCTGATGTACAAGCTCAGACGCACGCGGTCGCCGGGACGCAGCTCGGCGCGCGTCAGCAGCATGGCGCCGGTGACGCTCAGATCGCGGATGATCGCGGAGCGCTGCTCGCCCTCCTGCACCTCGATGTAGGCAGGGAAGCAAGCGATGTGGCGCAGTCCTTGTCTGCGGTCGGTCGAGGGCGGCCCGTTGGGCGGTTGGTCTTCGGGGTTCGTCATGTTGTCACCACTGTCGCGCTGCGCTCAACTCTCCTAGCGTCGCAACTTCGGCGCATCATCGTCCATCAGTTGCACGCGCCATCGCCGTTGCAGGTGTGCGAGCCGGGGCACTCGTCCTTCGGGTCCTCGCCGCTCTTGATCGGACCGCAGGTGCCGTCCGTGCCTTGCAACTTGCCCGCCGCGGAGCACGCCTCGCACAGACCGCCGCACGCCGAGTCGCAGCATACGCCGTCGACACAGTTGCCGCTCAGGCACTTCGTGCCGTCGTTGCACGCCTGCCCGTTGACGAGCTTGCAGGTGCCCGCCCCGTCGCACTGCTGGGCGCCGGGCGTGGTGCCGCACGCGGTTCCCTTGGTCGCCGGCGATCCGTCGCCGCACGTGTTGTTCGTGCCGCACACCTTCGGCAGGCAGGTCGTGCCGCCCAGGCACTGCGAGCTGGCGTTGCACTCGACGCACGTGCCGGCGCCGTTGCAGTACCAGCCCGTGCCGCAGGACGTGGTCTTGTCGTCGTTGACCGTGCCGCAGGTGCCGTTGTTGCACACGGCCGACTTGCATTCACCCGGATCGGTGCAGCCGCTGGCGGCGATGCACTGCACGCACACGCCCGAAGCGTTGCAGACCCCGGTCGGGCACGTCGTGCCCGCGGGCTTGGGCGCCAGCGAGCAGACGTTGGAGGTGCACTTGGGGTCATTGCACGCGTCGCCGGCAGGGCATTGGGCGGCCGTGTTGCAAACCACGCACGTGCCCGCGCCATCGCACACGCCCGAAGAGCACGCCTGGTCCTTCGGGTCGGGCGCAACGGTGCACGTGTTCGAGCTGCAGAGCGGATGCTGGCAGTCTCCCGGATCGGGGCAGTCCGTCGCCTTGGTGCATCCCACGCACTTGCCAGCGCCGTCGCACACTCCGCCGCTGGTTCCGCAGCTCTGGCCCTCGGGCTTGGGCGTGATCACGCACGCGTTGCTCGTGCACGCGCGCGTCGAACAGTCCCCCGGATCGAGGCACTGGGTTGCGTCATTGCACTCGACACAGGCGCCCGCGCCGTCGCAGTACTTGCCGCCGTTCTGCGTGCAGCCCGTGTTCTTCGCCTCGGGCGGGTGCAGCGGCACGCCCCCTACGCACAGGTCCTGCGTGCATTCCGACGAGTCCGGCACCGGCGGGTCGTTGTCGTCCGCGACCGACACCGCCGTTCCCGAGCCGTCGCACTGCACCAACTGGCAGTCATGGGCCGTCTGCTTGCCATCCGGCAGCGGAGTGCCCGCAGGCTTCGGATCGAGCTTGCACACGCCGGAGGCGTCGCACACGCCGTCGTTGCAGTCGTCCTTGGGACACTGGCTGCTGTCGGTGCATCCCACGCACGCGCCGTTGCCGTCGCACTTGAGTTCCTTGGTCCACCCGCACGGGGCGTTGAGCGGGCCGGGTGTCTTGGACGGCACCCCGTTGGTGCACGACTCGTCCCAGCACTCGACGTCCACCGGCAGATCGGTGTCGTCCACGACCTGGGCCGCCACGCCCTGCACGCACACGTCACGCTTGCAGTCCCCGACTTTTTGCGTGACCCCGGGCGTCGGAGTGTTGTCGAGCTTCACCCGCACGCACTTGCCCGACGTCACGTCGCAGGAATCGAGCGTGCAGGGGTTCTGGTCGTCGCATGCGGTGGCCTGGTTCTCGGCGTTGCACGCCACGAAGCACTCGCCGGACTTGCAGAACCCCGCGCTGGCTCCGTCGTTGCACGGAGCGCCCTCGTTCGCCGGCTCGTGACGGGCCGAGGCTCCCTCGCAATGGTCCGTCGTGCAGTCGTTACCGTCGTCGGGGACCAGGGCCGGAGCGACCGTGAAGGTGCAGACGCCGCGAGCACTGCAGGCATCGGTCGTGCACGGGTTCTCGTCGTTGCACTGGCTGTCGGTGGTGCAGGCAATGTCGTAGGCGCCGGCGCCCTGGGTGTCGAGCTTGCAGCCGGCCGACGGCAGCAACGAGGCAGCTCCCAGCAGGGTCAGCGCCCGCAGCGCATGAGCGGTGTGCCATCCTCGCCTCCGCATGAACTCCTTCTCCGACCCGCATGGTCGCACATGAGCGCAACGGGATCCACCGCGGAGAGCCGCTGCGCGTGGCGCCCTCGTGGCCGAGCCCGGCTCGGCCCGCCCAGCGATCAGTCCAGCGGAAAGAACTCGTCCTTCGCCGCGCCGCACACCGGGCACACCCAGCCGTCGGGCAACGACTCGAAGGTGGTGCCGGGCGCTATGCCGCTATCCGGGTCGCCTTCCGCTGGATCGTAGATGTAGTCGCAGGTGTCGCACTGGTAGCGCTTCATGGGTTGGCGACGATTGTACACGGGCGCCGCACGGCAACCACCGAATCGAGGCGAGAGGTCGTCAGAATCCGGGCGGAGGCCGCAGGCTGCCGGTGGGGCCGGCCAACAACTCACGAAGGCTGGCCACGAATCGCTCGTTGTCCTCGTGCAGCCCGGGGCTCACCCGAATCGCGCCGGGCAACCCGTAGGGGCCCATCGGCCGCACGATGATCCCTCTCTTCTGCAGCTCCACGAACAACCAGGAAGCGTCCTTGCTCGTGTCGATCAGCAGGAAGTTGCCCTGAGACGGGGGCACGGTCACCGGCAGGCCGGCGAGGCCCTTGCGCAGGAAGTCCAGCTCGGCTGTGTTGAACTCACGGGAACGGCGCACGAACTCCACGTCGTCGATCGCTGCCATGGCGCCTGCCTGCGCGACGAGGTTGGCGTTGAACGGGAACCGGCAGGTCATCAGGCCCTGCACCACGTCGACAGGCCCCAGCGCGAAGCCCACACGCATGCCCGCGAGCCCGTAGGCCTTGCTGAGCGTGCGCACGTACAACAGCCGCCGGCCTTGGCGAAGATGAACCAGCGGATCCGGCATGTCGTCCACCGTCGTGTACTCCTCGTACGCCGCGTCGTAGACCACCAACACGTCTTGCGGCACCTTCGCCATGAACTGGTCGAACTCGTCGCGCGTGAACCACGTGCCCGTCGGGTTCGTCGGGTTCGCCAGGAACACGATCTTCACGCGATCGTCGATCCGGGCCGCGATGCCCTGCATGTCGTAGCGGTAGCCGCCGTCGATCATCGGCGCCAGGCGCAGCTGGGCACCGACCTTGCGCGCCACCAGCTCGTAGATCGCAAACGTCCTCTCCGAGGTGACGACCGCATCCGACGGGTTGAGAAACGCGATAGCGCACAGCTCCAGCACCTCGACCGAGCCGGACGCCACGAAGACGTTGTCCTGTTCCAGCCCGAACTTGTCCGCGAGCTTCCGGCGCAAATAGAAGGAGCTGTCGTCCGGGTACAGGTAGACCTCCTCGAGGGCCTTGCGCATGGCGGCCAGCGCCATGGGCGAGGTGCCGAGCGGGTTCTCATTGGAGGCGAGCTTGGCGATGCGGCCGTTGAGGGCGTACTCGCGACGCACCTCCTCGATCGGTTTGCCAGCGACGTAGGGGCGGAAGGACCGGAGGGGCTCGCGCAGAAGATTGCTCGGCATGATGGTGTTTCCTCGGTGCGACGGGGGAGGCGCCACGATCGGGGGCATCCTACTCAAGTGGACAGGAGGGGACCACCCTTGAGCGGCGGGTCCAGCGCGCGGATATCGTGCCCATGACGAGGCTGCGGCTCGCTACCCTTGGATGGGGCACGAGGTTCAGCTGGTGAGCAGCCAGACCCAACCGATCAAGCCGCCAAGCACGCAAGCGGAGCTCATGACGAGCATCAAGGCGATGAACAGGGTGCGCCCTTTGCGCGCGCGAGCCGATGCGCCAGACTCGCCGCGCGCTGCCGCCGCGGCGCCGCGGGCCCACGGAATCGCCGCCAGGTGCACCGCCACGTACATCGCGCACGCGAACACCAGACACACTTCCAGGATGACGTGCTGGGCCGCGGCCTCGGACGTCGCGCTGAGGACGGCCTGCCCGCGAATCACCATCGAAAGGGGCACGCCGGCCATCGCGGCTGCGAAAGCAACGGGATAGGCGGCGAAGTGCGCCGCGCCCAGACGAAGCCAGAAGGCGAGGGCAGGGGAGTCCTTGCGTGCCGTCGGTCGGCCAGGGTCGTCAACCATCGCGTCTCGATCGCGACGCTGCTGAGAGCGCGCGCTGGGAGACTACCATGGCAAGGGGACGTTCCTTGTTTGCGCGCGCGTGCCGCGCGTCAGGCGACGCGGCACTTCCAGGTCGGCGCCTCGGGCCGGAAGCCCGCTTGGCGCGGGCGAGTCTCGCAGTCCACGTCTTGCTCGTCCCAGCTCAGGTCCTCGTCGATGCCCAGCTCGCGAACGACGGTATCCCCGGTCCACGCGAGCAGATCGTTCGCGGGCCGTGGCACACGTGGCACACGGAGCGTGACGGCGCTGTCGCTGTCCGGATGCGACGGCGGCGGGGGAAGGATCGTGGATCGACAGCCCACGACGCTGTCCTGCGGCGCGTCTTGTCCGGCGATCGTGCGATGAACCCATCGATGCCACCAGCTCATGGTACCCGCTCCAGCTTGCAAACCGTCTGCCACGTTGCCTCAACGCGATATTCCGCATCGAGTCGCATGAACAACGCGGGAGCGTGCGATTGCTTACGCCCCGCGGGTGTCAGCGTTCGCGCAACGGATGTGGCACTTTCGCCACGCCCCGACCGCGTCGAGGTCCGCATTCACCTGTCAGCGGATCGGATCGGCCCTGACCTGCGGAGGCGGCGGGTGCAGGGTTGCGGGCTCGGCGCCGACCGGGGGCTCGCAGGCGCACACGTCACAGTCCCGCTTGTCGTCGTGCGAGCACACCAGCGGGGTCAGGCAGCGAACGTGGCGCGACTCGGGGCATGTCGGACGATTCGCCCCCGGGCCCGTACACGCGACAGGCGAGCACAACGCAACGAGCAGGGGAAGAATCCATGTCGCGGGCGGCGAATGACGTCCCATACCTGGACCTTGGACCGGGATTGCAGATGCGTCAACGAACGAGCCCGCAGGTTGGGGTAGTCGGACCTCGACGGAGTGAGGCGCTTGAATGACGCTGGGTGTCGGCGTAGCGTGTGCAAGTCCGCCCAGGGCTCGTGCGGACCGTCTTACGGAGGTATCCGATGCGCATGGTGCCTTGTTCCCGATGTCATCGTCATGTTCGCGCGGATGAGGGGCACTGCCCGTTTTGCGGCGCAAAGGCGCGCGGCTCCAACGCGGGAGCCTCGGCCGGCATGGCGGCCGCCCTGATCGTAGGGCTCGGCGTGGCGGCAGGATGCTCCGGGTCAACCGTCGGCGGAGAAGGGGGCGCGGCGGGCTCGATAGCAGCGTATGGCCCACCCCCCGCAGATGCGCAGGCCGACGTCGCGCAAGATGCACAAGATGACGTCGCGCAAGATGCGCAAGACGACGTGGTGCAGGACGCGGACGCGGGCGACGATGCGAATCCGATTCTCGCGTACGGTCCGCCGCCCGACGCGGGCGCGGGAGGCGCTTACGGCCCACCCGCACCGTGACGGTTCAGCTACAGGGCACTTGCGGTGCCCGTCGGGTTGGCGCGTTGCTCAGGGGGGGCACTGCGACGAGATGCTCGAGCAGTCGACCGGGCATGCGTCGCAGACGACGCACGTGGTCAGCGCCGCGTAGTCCGCGACGCCATTCGGGTAGGTCGTGTCGCACGTATTGAAGCAGGTCGTGTCGGTAGCGCTGCAGTTTACGTAGCAGCTGCTGATGTTGGTGCATTCCGTATTGGCCAGACAGGTGTTGAGCAGCGTGTTGCAGGGCCCGTCGAGCGCGCACTTCTGGCAGCCGCTTTGGAAGTCGCCGCAGGTGCCGGAGTTGTCACAGCTGGCAGCGCCAGCAGAGCCGCCCGTGCCTTGTCCCGCCGCACCGCCGGTGGCCGAACCGGCAGAGCCGCCCGTGCCTTGTCCCGCCGCGCCGCCGGTGGCTTGTCCCGCCGCACCGCCGGTGGCTTGCCCTGCCGAGCCGCCGGTGGCTTGTCCTGCCGAGCCGCCGGTGGCTTGTCCCGCCGCACCGCCGGTGGCTTGCCCTGCCGCGCCGCCGGTGGCTTGTCCTGCCGCGCCGCCGGTGGCTTGTCCCGCCGCACCGCCGGTGGCTTGCCCTGCCGAGCCGCCGGTGCCGCTCGAGTCCGACGACGTGCACGCCTGTGCAATGGCGAAGGCGCCCATCACGGACGCAGCAACCAAGAACTTGTTGAACTCGCTCTTCATGCCCACTCCTCTAAGACCCTTGAAGGATTGCTGTGCAGCATCGGCTGTACTCGCCAACCATAGCAGGTGACCTTCGCGCGTGTCATCCTCCTAATCACGCCGTCGGCAAACTCCATGTATCACCAAATAACGAAACATCGGCTCATGCGTCGGTGCTCAAAGACACAGCGTGAGGGAGACCGATGCTGCGGACCGTCGCGCACCGCGCCCTACGTCCGGCCGCCGGGGTGGCCAAAGACGAGCGCATCCACGACGCGCGACTGCACGTCAGCCGCCCTTTGCGCAGCGGAATCCGAGCGTCTCGCTGCGATACTCCGGGAGGAACCTCGTGCGGAACGCGCCGCGGAAGATACCCAGATAGCGACTGCTCCAACCGCCACCGCGCGCTACGCGGGTGTTGGGCAGGCACTTCTTCGTGTCCGTCCCATAAGGGCAATAGGGGCTCGAGGTCCACTCCCACACATTGCCCGCCAAGTCGAGTTGACCCCAGCGTCCAGCCCCCGGCGGGTACGAGCCCACCGGCGCGGTACCGGGATAGCCGTCGGAGGTGTCGAACAGGGCAGTCCACTTCCAGCCATTGGCGGTGGCCATGGCCGCGCACTGGGCGTCGCAGGCATTGAGCAACGAGGGCCCCGGCTTCTGGTCACCCCAAGGAAAGGTGCGCTCCTGATCGCCGCCGCGCGCCGCGTACTCCCACTCTTCCTCGGTGGGGAGACGCTTGCCCGCCCAGCGGCAGAAGGCATCGGCCTGATTGAAGTCCACGCAGTTCATCGGGTGCATGCCCCGATTGGGCTTGCCCCAATTGCAGAAGAAGTTGTAGGCGTCGCGATCCTTGTCCGTGGCTTCGGTCAGGTGCACGGAATCGCTCGGCGTACACGCTCCGGCACTCACACATAGCGAGAAGGCCTCGACCGAGACTTCCGTCTTGTCCAGGTTGAAAGCATTGACCTGCACGGTGTGGACTGGACGCTGATCGACCGCGCCGTCGTCCGTGCCCATGGCGAAGGTGCCGGCCGGGACGGGAAGCAGGGTGCCGACGAGGACGAGGTGGTCCTGCGCAGGAACGTGCGCGAAGCGCCACCAGGCGGCGCCGATGGCACTGGCCGCGAGCACCAGGACGACCGGCGCCAGCAGCAGCAAGAGCTTGCGGCGCGACGGCGTGGAGGCGGGCGGCGACGCTGGCGTGGCGATCGGGTCTCGGGGAGCGATTTCGAGCGTGGGTGCGACCGGGTCGACCTGCGCCGGCTTGGGCAGGCTGGCGCTCAGGGCGGCGGCCAGATCGTGCTCGGACGGCGCTTGCTGAGGAGTCGGGGGCGACACGGGCATGAGCTGGTTCAACGCGGCCAGCAGCCCGGAGGCGTCCTGGTAGCGCTCGCGAGGATCGCGCGCCAGAGCGCGGGTCACGACGGCCTCGAACGCGTCGGACACGAAGGCTCCCCGGGTCCGTGGTGTGGCGCGGGTGGGAGAGACGGCCGCCTCGTAGAAGTCGGTGGGCTCGACTCCATCATAAGGGGCCTTGCCGGTGACCAATTCCACGAACAACAGGCCCAGCGCGTGCACGTCGGTCCAGGGACCGGTGGCGCCGTAGACCGAAGAGCGAAACTGCTCGGGCGCGCCATAGGCTGGGGAGTAGGGGTGGAACAGGCCGGTGGTCTTGTGGGCGTGCGCGGCCGTGATTTCGCCTTCCTGCATCGCCTTGGCCACGCCGAAGTCGAGCACCTTGAGGGTGGCGCCCTGCAGCGTGTCGGTCAGCAGGATGTTCGAGGGCTTCAGGTCCCGGTGGGCCACGCCGGCGCGGTGTGCGAAGGCGATGGCCTCGACAACGGGACGCATCAGGGCGATGGCCTGCTGCTCGGCATACGGCCCGAGGCCTTGCTCGAGGCGATTTCGGACGAGCATCTCGAGGTCGGAGCCGGTGAGCCATTCGAGCACGAGGAACGGCACGGCCACGCCCTTGTCGGTCCAGGTCTCGCCGAAGTCGAACACGCGGGTGATGTTCGGGTGCTGCGAGAGCTTGGAGAGCAGCTTGCCTTCCTCCTTGAAGCGCTCGAGGAAGAGACGCTGGGCGGTGTCGTCGAAGTGGCCGGGGATCAGCAGGCACTTGATGGCGACCGGGTGCTCGAACACCAGGTGGAAGCCGCGGTACACGACGCCGAAGCCGCCCTCGCCGACGAGGTCGTCGACACGATACTTGGTGTCGATGGTGCTTCCGATCAGCCCGAACCCGTCGCCGGCCATTGGCATCCGGGGTAGCTGAAGCGGACTACCGGGTCAACAGGATCAGTCTTCGCGCTGGGAGAAGAACGACCAGAGGAAGTTGCGGTTGAGGCGGGAGATGTGGGAGATGGCGATCCCCTTGGGGCAGGCCTTCTCGCACTCGGCTTCGTTGGAGCAGTTGCCGAAGCCCAGCTCGTCCATCTTGGCGACCATCATGCGCACGCGGCGGGTGCCGTCGACCTTGCCCTGGGGCAGCAGCGACAGGTGCGAGACCTTGGCGGAGACGAAGAGCATGGCCGAGCCGTTGGGGCAAGCGGCCACGCAGGCGCCGCAGCCGATGCAGGCCGCCGCGTCCATGGCCTTCTCGGCCTCGAGGGGCGAGATGGGGATGGCGTTGGCGTCCGGGGCGCCGCCGGTGTTGACCGCGATGAAGCCGCCGGCCTGGATGATCTTGTCGAAGGCCGAGCGATCGACCATCAGGTCCTTCAGGACGGGGAACGCGCGGGAGCGCCAGGGCTCGATGACGATGGTCTCGCCGTCGTGGAAGGTGCGCATGTGCAACTGGCACAGGGTGGTTTTGTCGAGGGGGCCGTGAGCGCGGCCGTTGACGACGGCGCCGCAGCATCCGCAGATGCCCTCGCGGCAGTCGTGCTCGAAAACGATGGGCTCCTTGCCGGCGAGCTGCAGGTCTTCGTTGACGAAGTCGAGCATCTCGAGGAAGGACGTGTCGGGCGAGACGTTTTTCGCCTGGTAGGTTTCGAAGTGGCCGGGGTCCTTGGGGCCGGACTGTCGCCAAACCTTTAGCGTGAGGTTCATCTACTTGTAGCTCCTCTGGGTCAGGTGAACCCGCTCGAAGGTCAGCGGCTCGACGTGGCGCGTGGGCTTGGCCGTGTCTCCGCTGTACTCCCATGCAGCTACGTGGCAGAAGTTCTCGTCGTCGCGCATGGCCTCGCCCTCTGGGGTCTGGCTTTCTTCGCGGAAGTGGCCGCCGCACGATTCGCGACGCTCCAGGGCGTCGCGGACCATGAGCTCGGCGAACTCGAGGTAGTCGGCAACGCGGCCGGCGCGCTCGAGCACCTGGTTGATCGTCTCGCCTTCGCCGACGACCTTGGCGTTGTTCCAGAACTCGTCGCGGATCTCGGGGATTTTTTCGAGGGCTTCCTTGAGGCCCTGCTCGTTGCGGGCCATGCCGCACTTCTCCCAGAGCAACAGGCCCAGCTCGCGGTGGAGCTCGAGCACCGTGCGCTTGCCATTGAGCGACAGCAGCTTGTCGGTGCGCTTGCGCGCCGCGTTCGCGGACTCCTTGAATGCGTCGTGGTCGGTGGTCACGGCCTTGAGCTTCTCGCCGCCGAGGTAGCCGCCCATGGTGTAGGGAATGACGAAGAAGCCGTCGGCCAGGCCCTGCATCAGGGCGCTGGCGCCCAGGCGGTTGGCGCCGTGGTCGGAGAAGTTGGCCTCGCCCAGGGCGAAGAGCCCCGGCACGGTGGTCATCAGGTTGTAGTCCACCCACAGGCCGCCCATCGCGTAGTGCAGCGCCGGGTAGATCATCATCGGCGTCTTGTACGGATCGTCGGCCGTGATACGCTCGTACATCTCGAACAGGTTGCCGTACTTCTTCTCGATCTTGTCGCGCCCGAGACGATTGATCGAATCGCGGAAGTCCAGGTACACGGCGAAGCCCGTGGAGCCCACGCCGTGGCCGGAGTCCACGCGCTCCTTGGCGGCGCGCGAGGCGACGTCGCGGGGCACCAGGTTGCCGAAGGACGGGTACCTGCGTTCCAGGTAGTAGTCGCGTTCGTTCTCGGGGATGTCGGCGGCCGTGCGCTTGTCGTCCTTCTTGGCGGGGACCCAGACGCGGCCGTCGTTGCGAAGGCTCTCGCTCATGAGCGTGAGCTTGGACTGCTTGTCACCGTGCACCGGGATGCAGGTGGGGTGAATCTGCGTGTAGCAGGGATTGGCGAAGAACGCGCCGCGCTTGTGGGCGGCCCAGGCCGCGCTTACGTTGGAGTTCTGCGCGTTCGTGGACAGGAAGAACACGTTGGCGTAGCCGCCCGTGGCCAGCACCACCGCGTCGCCCACGTGGCTCTCGATCGTACCGTCGAGCAGGTTGCGCACCGTGATGCCCCGGGCGTGGCCGTCGACCACCACCACGTCGAGCAGCTCGCGGCGGGTCATCATCTTGACGGTGCCGGCGGCGATCTGGCGGCTCAGGGAGGCGTAGGCGCCGAGCAGCAGCTGCTGGCCGGTCTGGCCGCGGGCGTAGAAGGTGCGGGAGACCTGGGCGCCGCCGAAGGAGCGATTGTCGAGCAGTCCGCCGTACTCGCGGGCGAAGGGCACGCCCTGGGCCACGCAGTGGTCGATGATGTTGTTGCTGACCTGGGCGAGACGGTAGACGTTGGCCTCGCGAGCGCGGTAGTCGCCGCCCTTGACCGTGTCGTAGAACAGGCGAAAGACGCTGTCGGCGTCATTCTGGTAGTTCTTGGCGGCGTTGATGCCGCCCTGGGCGGCGATGCTGTGGGCGCGACGGGGCGTGTCGTGGATGCCGAAGCAAACGACGTTGTAGCCCAGCTCGCCGAGGCTGGCAGCGGCGCCGGCGCCGGCCAGGCCCGTGCCGACGACGATGATGGTGAACTTGCGCTTGTTGGCGGGATTGACGAGCTTGAGGTCGAAACGGTGGCGATCCCACTTCTCTTCGAGGGGGCCGCTGGGAATCTTGGAGTCGAGTTGTGCCATGTTCGGTCGCTCCGTGGTCAGGGCTTGAGCGCAAGCACGTGGGGAACGAAGTAGATCGCCGCTGCGAGGAACCCGTAACCCATGGCGAAGATAATCGCGAGCAGGTAGGAGGCCTCCCGGGTCTGGCCGTGCCGGGCGGGCGCCAGGCCCAGCGTCTGCAGCCCGCTCCAGAAGCCGTGGCTGACATGAAGGGCGATGATCAGCATCGCCGCGCCGTAGATCGACGCCCACACCGGGTCGTGGAGCCGTTCGCGCACGATCTCGGAGAGCACGACGTCCTTGCCGAACTTGTAGGGGATGGCGAATTGCGCCACGTGCAGGCCGATGAAGGCCAGGATGAAGGGGCCGGTGATCCACATCGTGCGCGAGGCGATGGATCGTCCGCCCTCTTCCTTCTTGACTTCGTAGGAGCGGCCGCGGGCCTGGAAGTTGCGGACCACGACTATCACGCCGAGGGCCGCGTGCAGCAGAAGCGTGCCCGCGAGTCCGAATTCAGCGGCGACAATCAAGGCCCCGAAGGACTCCAGGGTCTGGCCGTAGGTGTTGAGCGCGTGGGCTCCGATGAAAATGTTGAGATTGCCCGCCAGGTGCACGATCAGGAAGCCGATGAAGGCCAGGCCCGTAAACGCCATGACCTGCTTCTTCCCGACCGACGACAGGAACATTTGCGATCGTCGGCTCATCCGTAGAACCTCCAGGAGCCACCTTGGCTCCGGCTCGGAAAGGCGGCGCCACCCTACCGAGAAGGCGCGGGATGTTCAAGCCCTGCGTCGTGAAATCGGCTTGGATTGAGCCTGGCTCGCACGTAGATTCGTGAAAAGACATGCTATTCTGCCGGGCAAAAGTTCCGGTCCGTGATGGTCGAGCCGCCGGCTCAGCGCCCAGCCCCCAGGGCGACCAGACAATCCCACGCGCGCCGTCGCGCCGCCTTCGCCGCCTTCGCCTGCGCTCGCGCCTGCTCGCGGAGCTGTTGAGCCCTGGCCTCCGACGCCACGATCTTGTCCACGAACTGCTCTGCCGCCTTGTCGCTGGTCGCGCGCACGGCGGCAAGATTGGTGCGCAATCCCGGCAGGTCCGACTCGAGCTGCCGCAGCTCACGCTCCGCCGCCGACGCGGCCGCCTGATTGGCTTGCGCCTGCTCGAGCAGGCGCGCGGCTTCGACCAGAATCGCCCTTTGCGCCGCAGGCACCTTGCGCGGCTTCGCCAGCTCCCGAAGCTGAAGCGCAGTCAGGCTCGTGAGCAACCGCGGCCGACTCAACCCTTCCGTCACTTGCAGGCCCACCGCCCGCTGCTTGCGCGCCTCCACCTCGAACACCGCAATCGCTCGCCCCGCCTGCGTGTCGTATTCCAGCGCGTCCGCGCCGTGCACGGTCGCATTGTTGACGAAAGGCAGCTCCAGGTACACCGACCGCGGGCTGCCGTTGCGGTTGACTACCTCGTAGCGTAGCGCGTGCGATCGTATGTAGTGCTCCAGCAGCGAATCACCTTGGATGGAATAGAGCTGCGTGTCGTCCGTGATCGCGTCGTCGAGCTGGTTGACCTCCACGTCGAGCTCAGCACCGAAGGACACGAGCCGGCTCTCCTGGGGCTTGAGCCGATCGAGCCCCGACTCGCCCGCGAAGCCGCCGTCGGCGAATACGGCGATCGGCCCGGCGGGCAACGTCTGGTTCGTGTCGTTCTTGACGTGCACCGCCGCGCGGGCAGCCGCACCCGGACTGTCCAGCAGCGCAACGCGGCGAGCGCTGACCATCGAATGAAGGAAGGGCACCAGGGCCGAGCCGTGGGCCCGCAGATCGATGGGCGAGCCGAGCACGTAGCGGAACAGCGCACCGGATTCGACCGCGTCGGTTTGCTGGGCCAGCGCCGCCAGGTTCCCCACGGACAGCAGCGAGCCGGTTCCCGTGGCGGTCCCAGCGCCGTAGCCGATCGTGCCGATGCTTCCCAACGCGATTCCCTCGGCCCGGCCGCCGCCGCCCTCACCCACGCCCGACAGCCCCAGGCCTCCCGCGCCCGAGGCGTCCTCGCCACGCCACATGTTGTCCACGGTCGTGTCCTGCAACTGCGGCACCGTCGAGAGCTGCTCGGTGGGCGTCACCAGCTCCCGTCTCGCGTAGCGCGGCGCGGCCAGCGGAAACAGGAACGAGGTGGGCTGGCCGTTGACCAGCTCCACGTGCACCTTCTTCCAGTCCTCGTCCGTGTCGTTGTGCAGCAGCGCCCAGCCCTGCAGCATCCCCCGCGGCGCGCTATCCGAGAGCACCAGCCGGTACGTCGACCGCCATACGGGCGCTTCGGCGATGTAGCCCAGCGTCACCGGCCCGCTGCTCGAGGCCAGTACGCCAAGCTCCCGGCGCGTCTGCGAACCCCGCGACGACACCGTGTCCACGCCCGCGGCCAGGCGCGACGCTACTGCATTGTCCGTCGGCTTGACGCTCACCACATCCTCGGAGCGGAATCGACGAATCTCCGAGCCGTCGGTCAGCAGCAGGATCGTCATGTGGCGCTGGGGCACGCACGGCTTGTCTGCCGGAGCCGCCGCCGCATTCCCACCTTGCGATGGCGCCGTCTCGCAGGTCTCGACGTCGCTCGCCTGGACTCCCAGCACGTCGACCAGGCGGCCGCGGAGCAGCTCCGAGCGCGTCTTGAGCTCGACGTGCGCGCCTTTCAGGCTCCCCAATAGCTGCTCGTAGCCCAGCGACTGGCTGCCTTCGGACGGCAGCCCGGCCAGCGCCCTCGCCTGATCCACGGTCACGCTGCTCGCGAACTCGATGCCCGATACCGTGGTACGCCCGTCGCTGCCGAGGACCACCAGCGTCTTGAGCGCATCGTCGAGATGGCTGGCAGGCACCGGCAATCCCACGCGGCCACGGCCGTCCAGGGTGCCCGACCGCTCGAAGTACGCCACGCCCGTCTCGTAGAGCCGCACCGAGCGAAGCGGCAACGTGGTTGTTGCGGACTTGGGCTGAGCGTGAATCGACAAGCCGGCGAATAGCACGACGAGCGCGGCTGCGGCGGACAAGGACCATCGCGGCGTGGCCATGCACGCACCTCCGAGGTTGTTGGAATCCGGCCGGGTGGACACCGAGCGCGGGCGCGAGGTTCCCCGGGGCGCGACGCGATGGGATGATCCAAGAACGCCGCAGGACTGCCGCGTCAGCGGATGGGCGCGGACATGGTCTCAGCCCTTGCGCAGCCTGGCTAGCTCGGCCTCCAGCTCCGCAAGCTTGCGCAAGGCCTCGTCGCGCTCGCGTTCGGCGCGCTCGCGCTCCTGCTCGGCGCGCTCGCGCTCCTGCTCCGCTTCCTCCCGGCGCTGGACCAGCCCGCCGACCGTCGACTCGAGCCGCGCGATCAAGTCCTCGGACTCGGGGACCGACGCCGCTCCGTAGTAGAAGCGCAAGCGGTCGACCTCCATGGCGATATCCAGCCCCAGCACCTGGGAGGAGAACAACCCATGCTGGGGAACCATCGCCTCGTAGCTGCGCGCTTGCGGCGACGGCAGCCGCCAGCCGTAGAGCCGCCCGCGCGTGCGATCGAACAGGAAGTACTCCGGAATGCCCAGCTGCGCATAGCGCTTGCGATTGGCTTCGTAGTCCTTCTTGACGTCGCCGGAGACATGGATCTCGAGCACGAGGTCGAGGCCCTTTCCCTCGTGCGACACTACCCACTTGTCGCGCTCGTGGGGCTCGACATCCAGCACCGCAAGCACGTCCGGGGCAAAGCGCGGCTGACCGGGATAGTAGACGCCCAGCTCGGAAGACACGTACACGCGCCTGCCGATGCGCCGAAAGAAGCCGTCCAACGCATCGACCGCGCGGCTCTTGGCCTTGCGGTGCGGATCGCCCTCGGGCATGAACAGCTCGAAGGGCACCTCGGCGGGCAGCGAGGCCACGACGCGCGCGCGCTCCTCGGCCGACATCTGCGCCCACTGCTCCGGCGTGGGAGCGCGCGGATCATTCGGGTCAATGGTGTACGGCAGAGGCTGGGTCATGTCTGGACAGTGTAGCTGGCCCAGGGCGCCGTGTCAGGTGCGTTCGGTCAGTGGCCACCTCGCACGATCGCTTCGACCTCGGACGGAGCCTTGGGCACGTCCTTCGTGAGAATCTCCGGATCGCCCTCGGTCACCAGCACGTCGTCCTCGATGCGAATGCCGCGCACGTCGGCGTACTTCGCCAGCACGTCGCGACGCAGATCGCCGCCGAGCTTTCCCGTGTAGGCATCGTCGGAAAGAATCGCGGGCACCTGGTAGAAGCCCGGCTCGATGGTGACCGCCATGCCCGGCTGCAGATCGCGGTCGAGCCGTAGATAGCAATCGCCGAATGCTGCCGAGCGCGTTCTCCCGGGCGCGTACCCCGCCCGATCGCCCAGGTCCTCCATGTCGTGTACGTCGAGGCCCAGCAGGTGGCCCACGCCGTGGGGCAGGAACACGGCAGCAGCACCGCGCTCGAGCAGACCGTCGAGCTCGCCGCGGAAGATGCCCAGATCGCGCAGACGCTCGACCGTGCGCCGCTTGGCAACCTCATGCACCTGGCGATATCGCACGCCCTTGCGGCAGGCGGCGATGGCCGTGAGCTGCACGTCGAGCACTGCCTCGTAGAGCGCTCGCTGCGTGTCGGAGAAATGTCCGGAGACGGGCCAGACGCGCGTGATGTCGCCGGCCCAACCTTCGGGTGCCTCGGCACCGGCGTCGCACAAGAGCAGGTCGCCGGGATTCAGAGCGTGCTCGTAGGTCTCGTTGTGCAGGATCTCGCCGTGGGTGGAGACGATCGGAGCGAACGAGTCCTGGAATCCGCGGCTGCGAAGGTGGCCCACCAGCGCGCCGAACACCTCCATCTCGGTCTTCGCGCCGCTGGTGGCGCGCATCGCTGCCAGGTGCGCCGAAGCGCTCGCTGCCCCAGCGAGCCGCAGCTGCGCAATCGCCGCTTGGTCGTGCGTCAGGCGCATCGCGATGAGCGCGTCGGCGAGCGCGGCGTCGGGCGTGCCGTCTTCGAGGCGATTGCCGGTCGACGGCGCCACCGTGCGGCCGAGCAGATCGGAGAGCCACGCGGCGCTCGGGGCGTCTTCCGTGGGCAGCGTGGCGACGTTCGCGCCCGCATCAGCCAGCGCAGCGGGCAGGTCCTCGATCGAGCGCACGGAGTCGACGCCGTGGCGCGTCGCGAGCTCGGTGAGTGTCGGGCGAGGCCCGGTCCACAGGGCGTCGCCGGGCTGTTCGGGCACGACGAACAGGGTCATCGTGCCGCGGGCGAACAGCAGCGCAGCGCCGGGCAGCCCCTCGCCCAGGAAGTAGAGGAAGTGGCTCTTGGCGCGGAACGCGTACTGGTTGGCGGGGTAATTGCGGGGCCTGGGCTGGCCGGCCGCGAGCAGCGCGGGCGTGTGGATCGCGGCCATGAGCGCGCGACGACGAGCCTGGAATGCGGCGATGGGGGTTCGAAGGGCGGACATGGCCGCGCAGTGTAGCGCCATCGCATACGATTGCGAGCCCTGTCTCGGTGGGACCGCGGTGGCGATCACAGCCCGATGCGACGCTCGCCGCGGTACCGGATGCAGCTCTTGTCGCCGGGCTCGACGCGACGGCAGCCCCGGGGCCGCTGGCCGTAGATCGCGCACTCGACATGACGGCCGAGGGCGCCGAGCAGGGCCGCGCAGCGCTGCTCGTCGCCCAGCAGCTTCATGTGAAGCTCGCCACGCTCGTTGGCGATCGCGTAGCGGCGCAGCAGGTGGGGACGGGACCACAGCTCGCGGTCTCGCGGTGTGACGGCGATGTAGTCGCGATAGCCCTCGAGCCGGTTCTCTTCCGGGTTGCAGCAGCAAGCTCCGCAGGCAAGACAATCGAACGCATCCATGACGGCACCGGCGACGGCCGGCAGCGTTTATGGTATGCGGAGGTTCGAAGTCAAGGGGCCGCGCGCGTGACGACGGCCCGCCGGGAGGCGACATGACCCGAATTGCTCGAACGAAGCGAAGTGTCGTACAGACCGAAACGAGCGTACGTCGTTGTGGTGCCGGCACATGGTGTGGCGCGATGATCGCGTCCGCGCTGCTGCTGGTCGCGTGCGGCGGAGGCAAGCCCAAGCCGGCGGCGGAGCCGGAGGCCGAGACGACGGCTGCCGGCCACGAGTCGGACACCAAGTCGGACACGAGCCCGGAGCCCAGCGAGTCGGCGAGCGCAAGCGCGGGCGAACAGGAGGCCGCACCGGCAGAGACCGCGGCTCCGGCCGAGGCGCCGTGCAAGTTCGACAACTCCAAGCCCATCGAGAACTCCATGGGCACGATGCACATCACCGGGTGCATCGACCCCGCGAAGGTGGTCGATTCGCTGCAGTACAAGTGGCGCAGCGTGTTCGACTGCTACCAGGACGCCCGCAAGGCCGATGCGAAAGCCAAGGGCACGGTCAAGATCATCATCGGCGTGGGCAAGAAGGGCGTGCGCTCGGTGCAGATTCCCACGTCGGAGATCCCGTCGGACACGTTCATCCAGTGCGTGATTGACACGCTGCGCGACGCACCCATGACCAAGCCGGAGCAGGACACGGCGACGATCGTTTGGACGGCCAAGTTCTGACGGGGCGCGCCATCGGGTTAGCCGCAGATTCCGCGAAGGACCGCAGATGGTTTTGGTTGCCGGTGCGGAAGTGACGTGAGCGTGGACGTTGAGGTGAACATGAACGTGGACGGGGTCGGCCTGCGTTGACTAAACAGGATCACGCGAAGCCGAGGCCAAACAACCGGCGAAGCCGGAGCCTTGAAGCGTCGGCAGAGCCAGGGCGAGCGTGAGCTCGCCCGCGGCGG
>JAJZQG010000166.1 GCA_021847645.1 Myxococcales bacterium | reverse complement strand
GATGTCGAACAGTCGCGCCACCACCCTGCTCACGTTGCCGTCCACCACTGCTGCCGGAACTCCGAACGCGATGCTGGCGATCGCCGACGCCGTGTAGGGACCGACGCCGGCGAGCGACAGAAGGTCGGGCAGCGACGAGGGAACTCGGCCGCCGAATCGCACCACGATCTGGTTCGCCGCTTCGTGCAGGGCGCGAGCGCGGCGGTAGTAGCCCAGGCCGCTCCATGCCCCGAGCACCGCGTCGATCGAGGCCACGGCCAGCGCATGAACATCGGGGAAGCGGGCGATGAATCGCTCGAAGTACGGCCCGACCGACCCCACGCGCGTCTGCTGGAGCATCACCTCGCTCACCCAGACCGCGTACGGATCGCGCGGCTCGGTGCGCCACGGCATCGAACGCGCGTGGGCACCGTGCCAGCGCACGAGCGCGGCTCGAATCAGCGGATGCACCCGCGCCCCGCTCTGAGCCGCCTCGCGCGGCCCTTGCCCCCTGCTCACGCGCGGCACGCCGCTTCCACCTCTGCTGCGGTCCTCGGCGCGTCCGACGTGAGCACCTCGTAGCCCTCTGGCGTCACGAGGATGTCGTCCTCGATGCGCACGCCGATGCCTTGGAAATGGCTGGGAGCCTGATCCCCCATCGGCGGAATGTAGATGCCCGGCTCGAGCGTGAAGACCATGCCCGGCTCGAGCTTGCGCGGCTGCCCGCGCACGAAGTAGCGCCCCACGTCGTGCACGTCCATGCCCAGCCAGTGGCTGCTGCGGTGAGGGAAGAAACGCTTGTGGCGCTGCTCCATGATGACGTCGTCACGCTGGCCGCTGAGCAGCTTGAGCTCGATGAGCCCGTCGACGATCACCTCCAGGGCTTTTCGGTGGATCTGCTCGAGATCCGTACCCGGACCGCACGCCTGCATCGCCGCCTGCTGTCCCGCCAGCACGAGCTCGTGGATCGCTCGCTGCTCCGGCGAAAAACTCCCGTTCGCCGGGAACGTGCGCGTGATGTCCGACGCATACCCCTGGAGCTCGCACGCAGAGTCGACCAACACCAGGTCGCCGTCCTCGATGCGTCGGTCGTTGCGCGTGTAGTGCAGCACGGTGGCATTGGGACCGGACGCCACAATGGGCTCGAACGCGTGGCGGGCGGCGCCGCACACGCGATAGGTGTGCGAGAGCGCCGCCTCGATCTCGTACTCGTACATGCCCGGCTGACACTCCCGCATGGCCCGACGATGCCCCTCCGCGGAGATGCGCGACGCCCTGCGGATGATGTCGATCTCGTAGGCGTCCTTGTGCAGCCGCATCTCGTGCAGCAGCTCGATCGGATCCAGGATCGCGGTCGGCCAGCTGATCCCGGTCTTCCACTTCGCCCGGGTCTGGGCCAGCGCGCGAAAGAGCCGATCGTCGAAGGACCTGCTGAATCCCACGCGCGCCACCAGCCGCTCGGCGTTCTGAAGGTACTCGGGCAGCTTGTCGCCGAGCTTGTCGATCGGATAGGCCACGTCGACCCCGTAGCGGCGCGACGCCTCGTCGACTCCGACCCGAGGCCCTTCCCACTGCTCGCGCTCCGGATTGCGCGGACGCACGAACAGCACCGAGCGATGTTCCGGATGCACCGCGCTCAGCACCAGAAAGCTGTCCGGCTCGTCGAGCCCGGTCAGGTAGTAGAAGTCCGAGTCCTGCCGGTAGGGGTGCTCCACGTCGTTGTTGCGGATCGTCGACGGGGCGGACGCAAACACCGCCACTGCGCCTTCGAGTTGGTCGAGCAGGGCCTTGCGCCGCGATTCGAACGGATTCATGGGAAACCGATCTTCGCGGTCTCGCGGCGTTTGCGCAATCGGCCATTTCGAGCCAGCCCGCGAGCGCCGGCTCCGTGCCACAAGGGCCCTATTGCACGCAACGACCTTCCAAGACAGACTGCCGCCCCCGATGGTTCGCATTGCGGCCACGTCCGACCTGCACTTCGACTTGTCGCGCGCGCTCACCGCACCCGAGCGTGTGGCCGGCATCGTCGAGGCCATGCGCGGCTCCGAGGCCGACGCCATCGTTGTCGCAGGCGACATCGGTCACCCCTTCGCCAACTTCAGCGGCTGCCTCGACGCGTTCAGCGGCGTCGAGGTGCCCGTCGGTGTCGTGGCCGGCAACCACGACGTCTGGCGCGATGAGGACTTCGACAGCCGCTCGCTGTGGGAACGCGCGCTTCCCCAGGCCGCCGCCGAACGCGGCTTGCGTTGGCTCGAAAGCGAGCCTCTGATCGTCGGGCACGTCGGAATCGTCGGCACCATGGCCTGGTACGACTACAGCGCCGCCGACCCGTCCTTGGTCGTGCCCGACAACTACTACGCCGCCATCAAGAGCCGTATCAGCAACGACGCCCACTGGATCGATTGGTCCTGGTCCGACATCGAAATGGCTCGCATGCTCCGCGACCGGCTCGCCGATCAGCTCGACCTGCTCGACCGCAACCCGGCCGTCGACCGCGTGGTCGTCGCCACGCACGTGCCCCTGTTCGAGGAGCAGCTCCTGCGCAACCCCGACAACTTCGCGTGGAGCGTCGCCAACGCGTACTTCGGCAACCTCGAGACCGGCCGCGTGGTCTCCGCCTTCCCTAAGGTCCGCGTCGTGATCAGCGGCCACCTGCACACCACTCGTACCGCCGTCGTGCACAGGCGTCGCAACCCCGACATCCAGGCCCTCGTCATCGGCAGCGACTACGGCGAGCCGGCCTGGGTCCAGGTCGATCTCTGACCCTCGGGCCGATCACGGCAGCATCCACAACTGCATCGCGTACGAGCCGATCCCCTCGGCTCTCAACCGGATCCGCACGTCTTCGTCGCGCTCCGCGCACCACGGCCCTCGCGCCGGCAGCACCACCCAGCGCCCCGCCGCGCTTCGCGCCTCGACCCGGTCGTCTGCCCCCAGCATCTCCACCTGCACTGCCCCCATCGCGGCGTCGCACACAGCAACCACCCGAAAGCATGCGCCCTGCTTCGCCCCAAAGTCTCGCACGTGCTCCTCGCTTGCGCCGAGCCTGCCGCTGTCATCCGGGCGCACTTCGCGCATCCCGTGGTAGGGGCCACACAGCAGTCCCAGCCGCAGGACGTCCTTGCCCGGATCGCCCGACGGCGCATATCCCGCATAGCAACTCTCCCATGTACCGCCGGACCACGCGCCGTGCGCGCTGGCGCTCGACGTGGGCTCGATCAGGTCACGGGGCAACGAGTCGAACCGAGCTTGGGCAGCGCGCGATGCCGCTGTGGTCGCGCTGGGCGCCGGGACGGGCGTCTGGGCTGAGGCGGCCTCGCTGCGCTCGGGAGCGGACCGCCGCTCGTGGCAGCCGGGCAGGGCGAGCGCCAGGCTGATCGGGACCACGAACCCGATTGCGGGCAGAAGGCCTAAGGCGACGGAGCGGCGCAAGGCGTCGACAAGGTAGAAGATGGCCGGCGTCGAAGGCAAGTCGTGCGCGGGGCAAGCACCATCGCTTCGCACGCCGGTGTTGTTGCCCGTTGTCCGAGCACACACTTGTCGGTCGCCGGGCCGGGAGTTGACTCGATGCGTCATGGGGTCTACACCAAGCGCATGGTGGACGACGACGAGGTCGATGATCTTCCCGAGGAGCCTGCGGAGCGCGAGGCCGAGCGGCGCAAGTTCGTGGAGCGCCTGCTGCCCGAGCTCATCAAGCGCGTCGTGGAGGCGGGCGTGGTCAAGCTGTCCGAGGGGCCCGAGAACCTGCGGCACTTCGTGCACGAAATGCGGCTGCCCAAGGAGATTGCCAACTACCTGTTCGCGCAGATCGACGAGACGAAGAACGGTCTGTACCGGGTGGTGGCCAAGGAGATCAGGGATTTCCTCGAGCACACGAACCTGGCCGAGGAGCTGACCAACGCGTTGACCAAGCTGTCGTTCGAGATCAAGACCGAGATTCGTTTTGTTCCCAACGACGCATCGTCGCGCATGTTTCCCAAGCCCGAGGTCAAGTCCGAGGTCAAGCTGGCCGACGACGACAAGCCCAAGGTCGTGCCGGTTCGCGCGGTAGCAGCCCCGGCGAAGAAGGACGAGCGGCCGCGACGGCGTTCTCGTTGAGCACTGGCCGGAATCCTCGTGGGACGGCCGACGAGCGCAACGAGGTTGCGCGCGGCTCCGCAACGGGGTAGCCCGCATGCGCAGTCATCGAGGCTGCCCAAGCAACCTGTCCCGAGTCGAGCGGATGTCGAGCACACGCAAGTTGACTACTGGCGGCGAAGTCGTGGCCTGGTGCACGCGCTGCCGACTGGATCTGGTCCACCGCATCATCGCCATGGTTGGCGGCGTGCCCGTCAAGGTCGAGTGCAAGACCTGCGGCTCTCACCATCGGTATCGCAAGCCGGTCGAGGAGCGCGCCGCCGAGGCTCGCGTCCGCGCCGCTGCGGGCCCCAGTGCACCCGGCGCCGGCTCCAAACCCCGCTCCGCTTCGGCCCGCGCTCTGGAAAGTGCAGCCCGGGAGAACGAGCGCGAGCGCCTCTGGCAAGCGAAGATCGTCGGGCAGCCCGCCCACGCGTTCGGGTTGTACAGCCCCCGGCAGACGTTCAAGGACGGCGACTTGATGCGCCACGCCAAGTTCGGCGATGGGGTCGTCACGCGGGTCATCGACGCCAACAAAATCGAGGTTTTGTTCCGCGACGGCCCGCGCACGCTCGCTCATGGACTCGCCTGAGAGGGTCGCGGCTCGGCGACCGGGCCGAGCCCTGCGAGCGGTCCTTCAGCTGACCGTCGTCACAGCTTTGCTCGCGATCGCATCGGCGACCCACGCCGACGAACTCACTGTCGTGCCGGCCCGCGACGGTGCGTTGGGCGCATGGCTCGTTGCAGGACCGTTGTATGCCGATCCGCTCTCCGCCGAGCAGGGCCACGACCTGCCCGAGCCTCGCGCCGGCGCCGTGGTGCGCGACAAGATCGCCTTCCGCCTCGCCACAACGCCCAACGGCCGCTTCGACGTTCGGTCCCTGCTGCGAGCTGGAGACCACGCGTTCGCCCTGTTCGGCGCGCGCCTTCGGGTCGCCCGGGCCAGCCGCCTTCTGCTGGTGCTGGGCGTGGACGACGGCGTGTCCGTGTTGCTCGACGGTCGCGAGATCTACCGCCGCAACGAGGTGCGCCCCGCGTTTCACGACGACGACGCGGTCGCGTTCGACGCTCCGGAAGGCGATCACTCGCTGCTGGTCCGAGCTCGCCAATTCAAGGGGCCGTGGCAGTTTCGCGCGCGCCTGCTCGACGCCGCCGACTTGCTGCCTCCCGCGCACGTCGCCTTCGTGCTGCCCGGCACCGAGGCGGACAACCCCGCCGCGATCGCGTCCGACATGGCCAGCGCCCAACTCTCCCTCGAGCCGTCCGGTGATCGCTACCGGCCTGACCTCCTTGTCCACTGGCTCGGTGGGGCACCCTCCGGGGTCGACACACCCGTGCGCGTCCGTGCGTCGGTGTCTCATGGCAGCTCCTCGCGGCCCCTGTACGACGTTTCCCTCGGCGCCGTACGCGCTACCGACCGCGGCGTGTTCGACCTGTCCGCGGCGCTGCCCGATGTCCTGGCTTCCGACGTTCGCGACGATGAGCCCGGCGGCAAGCTCGTGTTCGAAGTGTCCGCGGGCGGGAGGGTCTTCACCTTCGATCGCCCCATGATCCCGGCCGTCCGCAAGGCTGTCGCGCGCATCGACGCGGCGCTGCGCAATCGGATCCGGGCCCTGGCGAGCTCGCTCGACGTGGCGGACGTCGTGGAGTCGACCTTGCGCCTCGAACGCGACCGGCTCGTGGGATTCGTGTCCTCCGGCGACACGGACACCGAGGCGACCGACAGCGAGTGCCGCGCGGTCGACTCGTTCGTGTCGACCCTCGAAGACGGCAAGGATCCCATCCGCACGATCCCCGGACCGGCGCGTCTGGCTTATCGCTCGCCGCTCGACGGCAAGCTTCATCCCTTCGGTCTGTACGTGCCCCCCGGCTTCTCCCCCGCGTCCGATAAGAAGTATCCGCTCGTCGTTTCCCTGCACGGGCTCAACGGATTGCCCATGCAGATGCTGCGGATCTTCTTTGGACAAGACGACCCGACCCACCGCGCTCCCTGGGAAGACCGCCACATCCACGACTTCGCGCCGCTGCAGGCGTTCGTTGTCGCTCCCAGCGGCTTCGGCAACCTTTCCTACCGGGAGGCCGGCGAGGCCGATGTCATGACCTTGCGCAACTGGGTCACCACCCACTTCCCGATCGACCAGGACCGCGTCTACGTGACCGGCTTGTCGATGGGAGGCACCGGTACGGCGCTCGTCGCCTTCCACTACCCCGACAGCTTCGCGGCGGCAGCCCCGCTGTGTGGGTATCACAGCTTCGCGATCCGCTCCGATGTCGCCGGCCGCGTGCTTCGCCCGTGGGAGAAGTCCCTGGTCGAATACTGGTCCACCGTCTCCTGGGCCGACAACGGCCAGCACCTGCCCCTGTATGTCGTGCAGGGCACCAAGGACCTGCCGGCCAAGAACTCCGGCGTGCTCATCGACCGCTACAAGAACCTCGGCTACAGCATTACCGACGAGCATCCCGACGTGGGGCACGATGTCTGGCAGATGACCTACGAGGGATTCAAGGCGTTCCATTGGCTCGACCGCCATCGCCGGGTGGACGCTCCCCGAAGCGTGGAGTTCAAGACGAGCTCGATGCGCTATCTCGATCACGACTGGGTGCACGTGCTGGCGCTGCACCAGCAGCTCGGCTGGGCAAAGGTATCGGCGCGCGCCGCTTCTCGCACCAAGCTCGAGGTGACCACCACCGGTGTCGACGCCCTGCGCCTGGACCCGCCGCCGTCGGTGCTCGACCGATCCAAGTCCGTCTCCGTGGTGGCCGACGGACAGCACCTGAGCTTCGAGCCGGGCCAGCCGCTGGTCATGTTCCTCGACGGAACCTGGAAGCAGGGGACGCCGCCTCCTCCTGCCGCCCTCGCCAAGACGCCAGGGCGAAGCGGGCCCATTACCGACGCGTTCCACGAGCCCATGGTCTTCGTGTATGGCACGCGCGACCCGTCGGCGACCCGCCTCAACCACGAGGTCGCCACGACCCTTGCGCATCCGGGCTTCGGCGTGGAGGCTCGCTGGCCAGTGCTTGCCGACATCGATGTCGACGAGGCAATGGCCTCGTCGCACGCGTTGTTCCTGGTCGGCAACGCCCGCTCGAACGCGTACCTGGCGCGCATCGAGGCGCGCTTGCCCATCCGGATCGAGGGCGATGCGGTCGTGGCCGGAGCGAGCCGTTTTCGGGGCGAACAGGTAGGAACGATGTTCATCTACCCGAACCCCGAGCATCCCGAGCGATACGTGCTGGTCCTGGAAGGCGCGGACATCACGGGTCTGCTCCGAGGTCTGTCGCTGCCCAGACTGCTGCCGGACTTCATCGTCTACGACGCGGGCCTTGCGGGCGCCCGAGGCCAGACGGTACTCGGTACGGCCCACGTGCTCGCCGGCGGCATGTTCGACTCGGCCTGGAACCTTCCCGGCGACGTTGCCGATGGATCGACCGCGACCCGCTAGCCACGGCCGTCCGTTAGCGATGTGTCTTGTGAGGTCGCTGCGGCGCGGTCGGCTTGCCGCGTCCGGTGGCTGGTGACGAACGGCTCGTGCGTGCGATCTCGCGGCCCTCGTGAGGACGCGGCGCGCCCGTGCGGCCGGCCGTCGCCCGAGCGGCCCGTTGCGCCCTGCCCGTCGAATCCGGGGCCGCGGTGCGCGAGGCTGTGCGAGTCACGGAGTCGGCCGCTCGCTTGGGCTCGTCGTTGTGCCGCGCCGGGCGTTGGCCGGGCTGGACTCTGGCTGGCCGCATGGGCTGCAGATCCCGCAATCGCTCGTGCTCTGCAGCGATCTCGCGCAGGTGCTTCGGTGCGCCGCACAGCGCGTTCAGGTCGCGCAGCTCTTCGTTGGTCAGGAATCTCCATTGCCCCGGCCGCAACCCGTCGATGCCGATGCCGGCAAAGGACAGGCGCGTCAGTCGCAACACCGGAAAACCCGTGGCCTCCCCCATGCGGCGGATCTGCTGGTTCCTGCCCTCGGTCAACGTTACTTCCATCCACGTGGCGTCCTCGGAGCGATCCACCACGTGCACGTTGGCCGGCAGCGTCCGACCGTCGTCGAGTTCGACCCCCTTGTGCCAGCGCTCGATGTCCGCCTCTTCCATCCTGCCTGCGACCTTGACGAGATAGGTCTTGGGAACGTGCTTCTTGGGATGGAGCATCGCCGCGGCCAAGTCGCCGTCGTTCGTCAGCAGCAGCGCCCCGCTCGTCTGAAAGTCCAGTCTGCCCACCGGGTAGAGCCTGCGGGGTACGTTGCGCACGATGTCGATGACGGTCGGCCGTCCCTCCGGATCATGCGCCGTGGTCACGGTCGAGCGAGGTTTGTGCATCAGCACGATCACGCGCGGTTCGGCCACGATGCGCCGTCCGTCGACCTCGATTTTGTCCTGGTAGGGGTCGGCCCGCGTGCCCAGCTCGGTCACCACGCGGCCGTTGACGCGAACCCTGCCCGCGGTCACGACCGCCTCGGCGGCCCGACGTGAGGCCACACCGGCACGCGCCAGAATTTTCTGGAGTCTCTCCAAACTCATGTCGAATCCAAAGGGGAGCGAGGGAAAAGGGAGCTTCAGGAACCGCCTTCCGGCTTGCCGGCGTCTGCTTCAGCCGCATCGTCGGCCTGGCGCGCCGCTTCGTCGCGGTCCCACCGATCGACGTGACCGTCGAAGTCCACGTCCACGCCGATGCGGTCCAGGTGCCCCTTGGTATAGATCTCCCACACGTCGGGCTTGCCGTCGAAGTTGGTGTCTCGCTGGACACGCGACAGGGCGCCGTCGAGGTAGAACTTCCACACGTCGGGCTTGCCGTCGTGGTTCGTGTCCAGGTCCTCCTCCGCGATCCGGCCGTTCGAGAAAGTGATCCACGTGTCGACGTTGCCGTCGTAGTCGGTGTCCGCCTCCTCGTGGACGGGTTCGCCTTTCTCGTTGTAGGTGCGCACCACGTCCTTGATGCCGTCGAAGTTGGTGTCGACCTCGCGGCAGATCAGGACCGTGTGGCGATCCGTGCCGGTTCCGATGATCTGCCAGACCCTGCGGATATTGGGTCGAGGAGCGCCGACGGCCGTGGACTCGGTGACCTCTCGGTCGGGGTTTCCTTGCCACGAGCACTTGGCCTTGTCGTCGACAGAGAAGCCTTTCGAACGACCGTCTTCGTGGTTGATTTGGGCCTGGGTCTTGGTTTGGGCGCCGCCGCAAGATCCGGAGGCCAGCGCAAGCAGGCCAACGGCGAGGGCTGGGAGCCAGAATCGCTTCACGGGGTACCTCCCTTGGGAGCGGCGGCCGCGGAACCAGACGCCGCAGGCGGGGCAGAACCGGTCGGAGCCGGCGTTGCCGCGGGGGCCGAGGAAGGCGGCGAAGCCGAGGGAACCTGCGTCGGCTGCTCCTTGTCGCCTTGGTTCTCCTTGCACACGTCCTGCGTGATGTCGGGGCGCCCGTCGCCATCCTGGTCGATCGCGATGACAGGGCAATCTAGGCGGTCGGGATTGGGGAATTCCCACCACTGGTCGACTCGGCCGTCGGCGTTGGTGTCTCGCTCACGCTTGACCAGCTTGCCATTCACGAAGGTATCCCACGTGTCGAGCTTGCCGTCGGCGTTCGTGTCGCTCTCTTTGCCGACCAGCACACCGCCCTGGTACGTGTCGATCTCTTCGATGGCCCCGTTGCCGTCGAAGTCGAACTCGGTCCTCCTCACCTTGCCGTTCGCGTCGAAGTACACGAACATGTCGAACTTGCCGTCGAAATCCAGGTCGACCGCGCGGCAGACGTCGCGCCCGCCGGACGTGACCGAGATGATGTCGGGCTTGCCGTCACCGTTGACGTCGGTCTTGACCGCGTCCTTGCTCTCGATGTCACAGGGCTCATGGACAATCTCGGTCGATCGAACGGACGAGTCCTTGGTTGCGCCGGCGGTGTTGCGGCCGACGGTCTGGCTGCCGCAGCCGAGCGGCAAGGCGGCAATCAAGGCCGACGCGGCCATGAAGGCAGCGGCAAGGACACGAAATAGGCGTTGTTCCATCAGTCCAAAGCTCCCTGCGGACGCGTGAGATCCAAGCTTCGCGCGAACCCCGGCGCAGTGTATTCGGGACGATGACGGCTCGCAAGGGCTGCGGATTGGCGCAGGGGCGTGCGATGGATCGGGATGTGAGCGCCTGCAGTGGCCGGCGGGCCGGGAGCGCGCGCCGACCGGGGTGGTTGCAAGGGGTGCGAGGGCGGTCAAGGGATGGCGGCCGACGCCGATGAGACGGGATTGCGCAGGGAAAAAAAGGGAGTAGGCAGCACATCCCGCGTCCCGTAGCCTGGTTGTGGTTGACAACACGTGTATTTTCATCTAGGGTAGTGGCTGGTCAGGACTCGGGCACCCATGTCGCGCAAGAAGATTTCCACCACCATCTACATCACGCCCGAACAGGCTGACAGGCTCAAGCTCCTGCACGAGCGCACCAAGGTGCCGATCGCCGTCTACATCCGCGAGGGCATCGACATGGTCCTCGAGAAGTACGACCACGTGCTGCCAGGGCAGATGTCCCTGGTTTCCGACGCATCTGCGCGAAACAAGTAGTGCCGTCCCCCCGTCCGAGCTAGGACACGCGCCGGGCCGCTGCTGTCCGGCCCGCTGACCGCCATGCCCTCGCCCCTCGATCACATTCGCAACTTCTCGATCATCGCGCACATCGACCACGGCAAGAGCACGCTCGCGGACCGGATCCTTGAGCAGACCGGTGCGTTGAGCGATCGCGAGCGGGTCGACCAGTTCCTCGACCGCATGCCCATCGAGCGCGAGCGGGGAATCACCATCAAGGCGCAGACGGTCCGACTCACCTACAAGGCGAAGGACGGCCAGACCTATCAGCTGAACCTGATCGACACGCCGGGGCATGTGGACTTTCACTACGAGGTGACGTGCAGCCTGGCTGCCTGCGAGGGGGCGCTTCTGGTGGTCGACTCCACCCAGGGCGTGGAGGCTCAGACGCTCGCGAACGCGTATCTGGCGCTGGAAAACGACCTGGAGATGATCCCGGTCTTGAACAAGATCGATCTGCCGTCGGCGGACGTTCGCAAGGCACGGCAGGAGATCGAGGAGACCGTCGGGCTGTCGTGTGAAGGCGCCATCGAGGCGAGTGCCAAGACCGGCGCGGGGATTGTGGACATCCTCGAGGCGATCGTGGCCCGGGTGCCGGCTCCGCGCGGGGATCGGGACGCGCCCCTGCGGGCCCTGGTGATGGACAGCTGGTACGACAACTACCGCGGTGCGGTGGCCCTGGTCCGGATCGTCGACGGTGTGCTCCGCAAGGGCCAGAAGATCAAGTTCGTCGGCTCCGACCGGGTCTGTGAAGTAGCGGAGTTGGGTGTATTCGACCCGAACCCGTCGCAAGTGGCGGAGTTGGCCGCGGGCGAGGTCGGGTACCTGGCGGGTAACATCCGCAGCGTGCGCGACACGCGCAGCGGCGACACGGTCGTGGAGGCGATCAAGAACCCGCCGCCGCCGCTGCCTGGCTTCCGCCGGCAGAAGCCCATGGTCTTCGCGGGCATCTACCCCACGGACAACGCGGACTACGAGGCGTTGCGCGACGCCCTCGACAAGCTGCATCTGAACGACTCGGCCTTCGAGTTCGAGCCGGACGTCAGCGAGGCGCTAGGGTTTGGCTTCCGTTGCGGCTTCCTGGGATTGCTGCACATGGAAGTGGTCCAGGAGCGGCTCGAACGCGAGTACGACCTGGACCTGATCACCACCGCGCCGAGCGTGGCCTACCGCGTGTTCAAGGCCGGCGGCGAGATGCTCGAGGTCGAAAACCCGGCGCGCGTGCCGGCCGCCCACCTGGTCGATCACATCGAAGAGCCCGTGGTCAAGGTCGTCATCCACGTGCCCTCGAGCTTCGTGGGCGCGGTGCTCGGCCTGTGCGAAGAGCGCCGCGGCGTGCAGAAGGACCTCCACTACTCCAGCACCGACCGCGTCATCATCACCTATCACCTGCCCCTGGCCGAGGTGATCTTCGACTTCCACGACCGGCTCAAGAGCGTCTCGCGCGGCTATGCGTCGATGGACTACGAGGTCATCGGCTTCCAGGCCTCGGACCTGGTCAAGGTCGACGTGCTGGTCAACGGCGAGTCGGTCGACGCCTTGGCGATCATCGTGCACCGCGACCGGGCCTACCTGCGGGGGCGCGACTTGTGCATCAAGCTCAAAGAGCTCATTCCGCGCCAGCAGTACGAGGTGGCGGTGCAGGCGGCCATCGGCTCCCGCGTCATTGCACGGGTCAACGTCAAGGCTGTGCGAAAGGACGTCATCGCCAAGTGCTACGGCGGAGACATCTCCCGCAAGCGCAAGCTGCTCGAGAAGCAGAAGAAGGGCAAGCGGCGCATGAAGCAGGTGGGCACCGTCGAGATCCCGCAAGAGGCGTTTCTGGCGATCCTCAAGGTGGAGGAATAGCCGGCCAAGCTCGCGGCGACCCAGCGTTCGGGCGAATGGCGGACCACCTTGCGGTTCGGGGCGATCGGCCGACGCGCGGATTGCACGTCGTCCAATGCTCTTGGCGAAGATGGCGGCGGACGGGTCGTGGCGTGGGGAAGGACGAGGGGACGCGCGAGACGGGCGCCCCCCGCGGTGGGCTCAGAGCCAGCCGCGCAGCTGCATGGCGCGGGTGACCGCATCGATCGCGACCATGTAGGCCGCGTTGCGCATGTAGACCTTGCGGGCCTTGGACATCTCCAGGACCTTGTGGAAGGCGACGTTCATCTTCTGGTCGAGCTTCTGCATGACTTCTTCTTCGGACCAGTAGAAGTTCATGTCGTTCTGAACGCTCTCGAAGTACGAGCAGGTGACGCCGCCGGCGTTGCACAGGAAGTCCGGGATCAGGAACACGCCGTTCTTCTTGAACAGCTCGTCGGCCTCGGGCGTCGTCGGGCCGTTGGCGCCCTCGGCCACCAGGCGGACCTTCTTGGAGACGCGCTTGACGGTCTCGCCATTGACCGCACCCTCGATCGCCGCCGGAATCAGCACCTCGACGTCCTTCCCGATCCACGCGTCGGCGTCTTCGATCTTGTAGCCGGCCTCGATCGCCTTGGCCTTGTTGATGGTGCCGTACTGGTCGGTGATCGACTGAAGGAACGCAGCGTCGATGCCGTCGTCCTTGGAGAACGTGTAGGACTTCTTGTCGGCGTTGTCCCAGCAGGACACGCACACGACCTTGCCGCCGATCATGTCCTTGTAGGTCAGTGCGGCGTACTGGGCCACGTTGCCGAAGCCCTGGATCGCGCAGGAGGTGTTCTTGCCGTTGATGCCCAGGTGCTTGAGGGCCTCGCGGATGGTGACCACGACACCGAAGCCGGTCGCCGCGGTGCGGCCCAGCGACCCGCCGCCGCCCAGGGGCTTGCCGGTGATGACGCCCGGCGTGTAGTTGCCGACGAGCTTGGAGTACTCGTCCATCATCCAGCCCATCATCTGCGGCGTGGTGCCGACATCGGGCGCGGGCACGTCGATGCGCGGGCCGATGTTGCGCCACATCTGCTTGACCCAACCGCGGCACAGGCGCTCTTTCTCACCGACCGACAGGGTGGAGGGATCGCAGATCACGCCGCCCTTGCCGCCGCCCAGCGGGATGTCGGCGACCGCGCACTTCCAGGTCATCCACGTGGCGAGCGCGCGAACGGTGTCGATGGTCTCGGCGGGATGGAACCGGATGCCACCCTTGCACGGCCCGCGGGCGTCGCTGTGCTGCACGCGGTAGCCGCGGAAAGTCTTGAGCTGGCCGTTGTCCATCCGAACCGGGATCTGGAAGTGGAACTCCCGGAGCGGATTGCGAAGCAGCGCTCGCGTATCCGAGGAAAGGTCGAGTTGATCGGCGACTTCGTCGAACTGGCGCTGTGCCATTTCGAACGGATTCAGATTGGCGGACATGCTCACCTCCGTAATGCCCCCCGTCGAGCGCAGCGACCATCAGGGATCCGACAGCGCGACGGAGAGCGCCTCAACGGCTGTACGGTCCCGACCTACGCCCGGTGCCGGGGCGCGTCAAGGGCTTGCCAACCACCGTCGTGAAAGCCGCTCTCGTGCCGCGGGCGCGAAAGACAGGCTTTACCGCCCAAGCACCGGTTGTATACAAGCCTGGGCGGCCCAGATGGTCGTCCGCCGGTGACTGCATGGAATTCTCCTCGAAACACGCCCCCAAGGCCCTGCGCATCTACCTCGAGCTCCGCGAATACCCCATCCTGTGCGACGAGATCCGCAAGCGCATGCGCGAGCAGATGTTCGAGCGCGGCGTGGTTCGTCCCGATCAGTTCGAAGAGGAGGTCGAGCGCAAGGCACGTGCGTCGTGCCGCATCGAGCACCCCAACGATCCCGACTACCAGGACATCGCCGAGGTCTGGGAGCTGAGGCTGAGCCGCACGCGCGAGCGCATGACGGACTTCTACTTCGCCCACAACATGCCCCACAGCATGTTCCGGCAGATCGTGGCCGACGCGCTGGGCGCGCGGAGCAAGGCCGACGTGATGCTCAGCTTCAACCCGGAGCTGGCGCCGTGGGACATGCTGTTTGCCCAAGCGCAGGAGTTCGCCAACGCCCCCGAGCACCTCCGCAAGCAGACCGAGCACCACCTGCAGGAGATCATCGTGGTGCTCACCAAGGGAATGCTGTCCGATCAGCTCGGCTTCGTCGGGCTGGCGCGGCGCCACTTCCTCATCGAGGACTTGAAGGACGTCTCGCAACGGCGCATCGGCCGGGGCAAGGTGGGGGGCAAGGCCGCGGGCATGCGCCTGGCCTGGCGCGTGATCCAGACTCCCCAGCCCGGCGATCCGATCGAGCTGGCGCCGCGCGTCAGCATCCCCGAGTCGTGGTACGTGGCCTCGGACCTGTACTACGAGTTCATCGAGGCCAACGACTTCTTCGGCTTTCTCAACCAGAAGTACAAGAGCCTGGACGACATCCGCAGCGAGTACGACGCTTACCGCGCGCGCTACGAGAGCGCCGCGCTGCCGCGCCATCTGGTCCAGCGCTTGGCCGACATCATCGAGCGCGCAGGCGAAAACCCCCTCATCGTGCGCTCCTCGAGCCTGCTCGAGGACAACTTCGGCACCTCCTTCGCCGGCAAGTACGAAACGCACTTCTGCCCCAACCGAGGCAATCGCCGCACGCGCCTCAAGCAGCTGTGCGACGCGGTCCGCCAGGTGTACGCGTCGGTGCTCAACCCCGACGCGCTGGCCTACCGCAAGCAGATGGGGCTCATCGACTACGACGAGCGCATGGCGGTGCTCATCCAGAAGGTCGAGGGGGCGCCGTACCGCGACCGCTACTTCTTCCCGCAGGTTGCCGGTGTGGGGTTCAGCCACAACCCGTATCGGTGGACCCCGCAGATCGACCGCAAGGGGGGATTCCTTCGCATGGTCTGGGGGCTGGGCACGCGCGCGGTCGACCGGGTCGCCGGCGATCACCCCCGCATGGTGGCCCTGAGCCACCCGACCCTCCGGCCCGAGCGCACCGCCGCCGAGATCATGCGCTACTCGCAGCACTTCGTTGATGCCATCGACCTCGAGGAACGCCAGCTGTGCACCTTCCGCGTCGAGGACATCCTGCGCTACGACTTCCCCGGCTTGCGCCATATCGCGTCGGTGCACGACGGCGGCGATCTCATTCCGCTCCATCTGGCCGACCCGCGCATCCCCGTCGAAAACTACGTCATCACCTTCGACAGCATCCTGAAGAATCCGCGGTTCGTCACGCTGATGCGCACGGTGCTGCGCAAGCTCGAGAACGCCTACCAGTTCCCGGTGGACATCGAATACACGGTGGACATCATTCCCGGCCAGGAGCTGGACTTCCGCCTGCACCTGCTGCAGTGCCGTCCCCAGGCCCAGGGCAAGACCGCAGAGTCCAAGGAGCCGCTCATCCCGCGCGACGTACCCGCCGATCGGGTGATCTTCGCGTCGTCGCGCACGGTGTGCACGGGCAGGGTCACCAACATCCGCTACGTGGTGTACGTGGATCCGGAGCACTACAGCCGCATCCAGACCTTGACCGAGCGAACGCGCATTGCCCAGACGATTGGGCGGCTGAACCAGAGGCTCAAGGGCAACGCGTTCATCCTGGTGGGACCCGGACGCTGGGGCAGCTCGAACCCGGAGCTGGGCGTGCCGGTGTCGTACGCGGACATCTTCAACGTGGATGCGCTGGTGGAGGTGCCGATGTCGATCCGAGACGAGGACCCCGAAGCGTCCTATGGCACGCACTTCTTCCAGGACCTGATCGAGAGCAATATCTTCCCGGTGGCGGTGTACCCGGGCAAGGACGACGATCGGTTCGACTTCGACTTCTTCCGCAGGGCAGCCAACGCGCTCGAGGCGTTGGTGCCGGAGGAGGGCGGGATGCGCGATTATGTGAAGGTCATCGACGTGCCAGCGGCGACGGGCGGGCGCATGATCGAGCTGTCGATGGAGACGGGCGAGTCGGAGGCGATGCTGGCGTACCTGGTCGACGGCGGGTGACAGCGGGCATCTTGGAGGGGGCCGGAAGCCGGCACGCGATTCATTGGATTCCAAGGACGGGCGCGGCTATTGTGCGCGGCATTCGGCGGGTGCGGCGCGCAAGTGTCGCGCTTGCCGGGGCTCGGCGGTCGCAGCGTCGCAGCCAGTGAGCCGCAGAGCCGCACGCATTGCCACGAAGGGCCAGCGGGTCCGGAGACGAGACGATGACCAGCACCGACGCCATTCCTTCCGAGTTCCGCGATCCACGATACCGCGCGCGCCGCTTCCAGAACTGGATGCTCGTCGGGCTCATGTACTCGTTCTTCTACATGACCCGCTACAACTTCTCGGCCATTGCTCCGACGTTGCAGGACGTCTTCGGCTGGACCAAGAGCGACCTGGGCTTGTTCGAGACCCTTCTGCCGCTGGTCTACGGGTTGTCGGTCGTGTTCAACGCGCCCATCGCGGACAAGTACGGAGGTCGCAAGTCCTTCCTGTTCGGCGCGGCGGGTGTGGTCGTGATGAACCTGCTGTTCGGAGGATTCCACTTCATGGTTCAGGCGCCGGCGTCCTGGACCGCCGCGGCAGCCGACGGCACGCGGACGATGACCGCGGCGGCGGCCTTGAGCGGCGGGCTCACGGCTCGCGGCGCCGCGTGGATGATGGCGATCGCGTGGGCCGTCAACGGCTACTTCCAGTCCTTCGGGGCGCTGTCGATCGTCAAGATCAACGCGCAGTGGTTCCACCTGCGGGAGCGCGGCACCTTCGGCGCCATCTTCGGCGTGCTCATCCGCTTCGGCCTGATCCTGGCGTTTTCCGGCGCGCCCCTGATCGTAGCGTTCCTGCCCTGGTATTGGGCATTCTGGATCCCCGCGGCGTTTGTTGCCGTGCTGTTCGTGCTCAACCTGCTGTTCGTGGTCGAGACTCCGGAGGACGCCGGCTTCCCGTCGCGCGACACGGGCGACGCCAGCAGCGGCACCGAGGGCGAGCAGGTCACGGTGCTCGGCGTGCTCCGCAAGGTCTTTGCCAGCAAGAGCATGTGGATGATCGCCATCGCCTCGATGATGATCGGCTTCGTGCGTCGCAGCGTGGTGGACGCCTGGTTCCCGGTGTACTTCAAGGAGGTGCACCACGTGGCCAAGACGGCGCTGTGGTACCAGTCGGCAGCGTGGGGCATTGCCATTCTCGGCATCGCGGGCGGATTCGCCTTTGGCATCACCTCGGACCGGATCTACGAAGGTCGTCGCGCGCCGGTCGTGGTCTTCGGCTTTGCCGGCATGGCGTTGAGCCTCCTGATGTTCTACGTGTCCGACGCGATCGGCCTGGGCATGCCCGGTGCCATCGCGTCGATTGTGTCGTTGTCTTTCTTCGTCAACGGCGCCCACGGCATGATCGGCGGCGCGGCGTCCATGGACTTTGGCGGGAGGAAAGCGGCGGCCACGGCGGCGGGCCTGTTCGACGGCATGCAGTACCTGGCCGGCGCGGTGAACGGCACGGCGGTCGGTTGGATTACGCAGCAGTGGGGATGGCAGGCGTGGAAGCTGTGGCCGATCCCCTTCGCCCTGGTCGGGATGGCGGTCATGTCCTCGCTGTGGAACGTGACCCCGCGCGGCAAGCCGGTGCACTGACGAATCCGGTCCGGCACGGCACGCACGTTACCCGAACGATCCCTCACGAGGCACCGGTGCCGCTCTGTCGATCGGAGCGACCGAGTGCTTGTGTGCGCGGGCTCAGTACAGGAAGTTGAAGCCCAGGGACAAGCCCATCAACCAGGTACCGACGGCTGCGCTGAGCGGGACGGTGAAGTTGTCGTCCAGGTTCTGGCTCAGGAGCTCCGCGGTGGCGCCGGCCAGGGCCGCGCCGGCCGCGATGGCGAGCGAGCCGCCGAGTCCGGCGACGGGGTGGAAGGCGAGGAGCGCGGCCCACGAGGCGATCGTGCCGGTCAAGAAGAAGGCGAGAGAGCCTTGGAGCGAGCGATTCTGGGCGATGCGGGTGCGGCCCCAGCGGCGTCCGACGAGGGCGGCGGCGGGGTCGGCGAGGCCGAGCACGGCCAGGGCGACGACCGCGATGGTGGGCGCCTGGGAGAGAGCGAGGATGAACAGGGCCGTGGCGTACCAGGTGGAGGAGTTGACCTGATGGCGCTCGCGAGGATGGGCGATGCGCTTGAACAACGGGAACTCCATGAGCTTGTCGTTCCACCAGGCGCTGCGTCGCCGCGTGACCTCCAGGGTCCAGCACCCCAGCGCGAAGCCGCCGGTGACCCAGGGCAACGAGTGCAGCGGCAGGACCATCTCCAGCAGCACGATGCTCAGCGTGGCAGACGTGACGTGAAACAACGTGCGCGAGTAGTTCGTCGGCCGCAGGCTGGGAACGTCGATTTCCTGGGCGCGCAGGGCGATGGCCAGGGCCTCGTAGGCGGGCGCGACCCGGGCGCGGAAGGCGAGCCATTCGGCGCGAAGCGAGGCGCTGTCGGGCATGCGCCGTCGAGGGGCGCTTTCCCGCAGCACGCGGGCCATGTCGTCGAACCTGCTTCGCGCGGCGGCGAGCCGCTCATCCATCGTGGAGGCGGCCAGTTGCGACATCGCGTCCTGGATCCGGGCGAGACGCGAGCGCATGGCGGACTCGACGTCGTCGCGCCAACGCGCTGGATCGATGTCTCGGAGCAGCGAATGTATATCGTACAGGACCTGGGTGTCCGGCAGCGAAAGGCTTTGTCCCATGGGCGGCATCGAGCTCAAGAGGGCGACAATGATCGACGGCTTTTACGCGAGCCGGGCGCAATATGCACGTAGAAAAGGGAGTGTGGCAAAGATCGTGGCGGGGGCGGGGGCTGCACCTATCTACTGCAGCGAGCTAGACCCCATCCGAAAAGCCTTCCGGAAAACTAGCAGCTAGGAACAAGCAACAGGAACGCGAACACGGAACGCCAGCGAAGCTCG
>JAJZQG010000165.1 GCA_021847645.1 Myxococcales bacterium | reverse complement strand
GTAGATCAAGCCCTGAAGTAGTGAGAAGAAGATCCCCGGAGAGGGATGGATCTGCCTGAGCAGAAGTACAGCCCGGAATACGGGGCCAGACCGTCATCCGGTATTTCGGCGCCACCGGCAACGAGGCTGTTTGCCGTCAGCGTCCCCACCACGGCCTTGGCGCAGCCCACCGAGGCCGAGTTGGCGGCGGCCAGAGACTTGTTCCTCCAAGTGCGCAAGCTCGAAGACCAGGGCCAATGGGCCGAGGCCAGCCAGCGTCTGGATGCCATCGCCAAGGTCCGCATGACTCCGCAGGTGCGCTTCCACATCGCGTTGTGCGACGAGCATCTCGGACGCCTCGTGTCAGCGCTCAACGGCTTCCAGCAGGCTCGCGTGGAGGCCGGTCCGGCAGGCGCTGCCGAGGTGGCCGAGGAATCGGAGCAGCACATCGCAGCCTTGCAGCCCCGCATTCCGTCCCTCAGGATCGCGCTGCCCGCGGACACGCCCTCTCCGAGCGTCCAGGTCGACGGCCAACCCGTGGTCACCGCGTTGCTGGCCGTGCCACTGCCGCTCGACCCGGGCCAACACGCGGTCGTCGTCGAGGCGCCTGGGCGCAGCACGTTTGCGCGCGATGTGGCGTTGTCCGAAGGACAGTCTCTCACGCTCGAGGTCGTGCTGCCCAAGGCCGAGCCGCCGCCCGCTGCCGCGCCGCCTGTTCCGGAATCGCCTCGGAACAAGCCTGCGCCCACACCCATGCCGGCTCGACAGCCACCCGAACCGCCATCGTCCTCGGCGCCCGGCTGGATCGTGATGGGTGCCGGCGGGGCCCTGCTCGTGGGCGCCGGTGTGGCCGCCCTCGTTCGCTCCTCCGCGATCTCGGACATCGACAAGAGCTGCCCGAGCCACATCGACTGTGATCCCTCGCTGGAGAACACGCGCAGCCGCGCCCAGACCTCGGGCACGATCGCGGCCGTGCTCGGCGCGACCGGTGTGGCGACCGTCGCCGCAGGAGGTGTCTTGCTCTACTTGTCTACCAAGTCCTCGTCTCACGAGCAGACCGCGGTCCTGGCTCCGGTAGTCTCCTCGCGTGGTGCAGGCTTCTGCGGAGTCGTGCGATGGTAGGCCACCTCGACAAGCCCGCGGCGCTCCTGGCCGCTGCCACGTTGCTGCTCATCCCTTCCTGCGGCGCACCGGACCTCACCTATCGCAGCAATCAGCCCGATGCCGGTGCGGACGCGTTCGTCGAGGCCTCTGCCGATTCGCACTCCGACGTGTCCACGGATACCGCGACGTCGCCCGATGCACCCGCGGATGCGTCTCCCGATGCCTTGGGCGACGCGTCTGCCGACGTGCCGGACGATCTGGCGACGATAGACCAACAATCGGAGCAGCCCGCGGCAGACGCGAGCGACGAGCTTCCCGCCGATGCAGCCGCCGATATCGCCCAGGAAGCTGCCGATGACGCGATGGCGGATTCGTCGACCGACAGCGCGCTCGACGCGCCCGACGACGCGGCCCAGGATCAGCAAGCGGACAGCCCAATCGATGCCCCGCCCGACGCGCCCCCAACCTGTCCCGTGGGCATGGCAGACGTGCCTCGGCCGAACACGACCATCTACTGTGTCGACGCGACGGAAGTGCGTGCCGCGGACTACGATGCATGGCTCGCGACGTCTCCCACGACCGTCGGGCAGCCTCCGGGCTGCGAGGCAAACGCGGACTTCACCCCGTCGTCGTCGCAAAATGGCTGCACGATGACCACCTGGGATCCCGCGGGCCACCCGGAGCTGCCCGTGGTTTGCGTGGACTGGTGCGACGCATTCGCCTACTGCGCTGCCCAGGGCAAGCGTCTTTGCGGGGATATCGGCGGAGGCACCATCGCGCCGAACAAGTACAAGAACGCCTCGACCGACCAGTGGTATCGCGCCTGCTCGAAGGCAGGGACCAGCAGCTATCCGTACGGCAACGCGTTCGTCGCGGCGAGCTGCAACGGGGCCGGCTATGGGGCAAACGCCGCCGTCGCGGTCGGCACGCCCGCGGGCTGTGTCGGCGGCTACGCGGGACTGCACGACATGAGCGGCAATGTCCAGGAGTGGGAAGACTCCTGCGGTGGCACGGTGGCTGGCAGCCTGTGCCGCGTGCGCGGCGGCGGGTTCACCGACGGCATCGACGCGCTTCGCTGCGACGCGGACCTCGTGGTCTCGCGCATGAGCTACGCGAGCAACCGCGGGTTCCGATGCTGTGGCCAGTGAGCAACGCAATGCGGGCAGGCGTGGTGCAAGGTTTGGACGTGCGTGCCGGTACGGTCAGAACCCCGGGTCGTTGACCTTGGTGGACCCGGTGTGTCCGGTGACCTCGCGCGCGGGAGAGGGCGGCGTCTGGGAAGGCTCGCGCCTGGTCACGGCCGGCGGACGAGCGGGCTCGTCGGAACGCGGCGGCGTTGCATCGCGGTCGGCAGAAGCGGATGCGGCGGGCACCGGCGCTGCGGCGGCGGACTCGGCCATCGGGACCTGGACAGGGCTGAGCTCCGCAGACGTCGGAGAAGCGGCGACCGGCTGATTCGTCGCGGTCGGGGAGTCCGGCTGGGAGGACAATCGGGTACTGAGCAACGCGATCGCGAGCGCGACCAGGAGCAAGCCCGCGCCTGCCGCGATCGCGGCACGCCACGGACGCTTCGGCGGCGTGGGGGACGGGGGGATGGTGATATGCGCCGGGGCAGGCGTGGGAGCGAAGGAGTTCGTGACCGGACGCATGGAGGACGCGGGCGGCGGCGCGAGCGTGGGCGCCTCTGTCGAGAATGCCCGCTGCGCGCTGTCCGAGATCCGCAGCGATCCGGGCGGGGGAGGCAGGCTCGGAAGCAAGTCGACCAGGCTCGATATCGACATGCGCGGCGGCGTGGAGTGCCGCACCAGCGGCAGCAGCTCCTCGAGTGCAGCGCGAAGCCCGGCAGCGTCGGCGTAGCGCTTGTCCCGGTCCCGGCTCAGGCACTTGTTGATCACGGACTCCAGCTCGGGCGCAGCGTACACGCCCCACGCGGACAGCGGCGGCGGATCCTCCGACACGATCTTGGCAACGGTTGCGCTGTAGCCCTTGCCCTCGAAGGGCGCCAGCCCGGCCAGCATCTCGTAGAGCACAACACCCACGTTCCACAGGTCCGTGCGCTGGTCGACCGCGTCGCCCCGAGCCTGCTCCGGACTCATGTACAGCGGCGTGCCCACCACGTTCCCCGAGCTGGTGAGCGACACCGGCGCGCCGCCGTCGAAGGTCTTGCTGATCCCGAAGTCCAGCAGCTTGACGAGCATGCCGCCGCCCGGACTCTGATGCAGGTACACGTTGGCCGGCTTCAGATCGCGATGGATCACACCCGCGCCATGGGCGAACTCCAGCCCGCGGCACAGCTCGATCGCGATCTTCACCGCGTCCGACGCCCGCATCCGGCCGGCCTCGTGCAAGTAGCTGTCGAGCCCGCTGCCCTCGAGCAGCTCGAAGACGATGAACAGGCGGCCGTCGTCCAGCTCACCCGAGTCGAGCACGTCGACGATGTTCGGATGGCGCAGGCGTCCCAGGGCACGAGCCTCTGCCAGGAACCGTTGGCGCAGCTCCGGATCCGACGAATGCGGGCCCTCTGGGATCTTCAGGGCCACCTCTCGATCGATGCCCTCGTGTCGCGCGGCCCAAACGCACCCCATTCCGCCGACCCCAATCGGGTGGCTGAGTCGATAGCGGCCTGCGACGAGATCCCCAGACTTCACGGCAATCGGGAGCTTAGGGTCAGCTTGCAGCGTCTGCCAAGTGTCAAAATGCGCGACGATGCGCTTGTTCGGACATGTCACCCGGAGCGCTTGTGTCGCTAGCGGACCCATTCGACCGGCCACCCCGATCTCTGCACCCAACCGCCCTCGAATGGTTCCAAGAGTCCCGTACCATGGACTTCGACCAGACCCAACGCGCAGCCGCTGACTTCCAGGCCCACCTCGCCCGCTTCCTGGCCTTCGGGCACGACCGCCTCCAGGCCGTCCGCTTCGTCGCCGAGACCGCGGGCCCGGGTTCCGGCCCGGCCCTCGATATCGGCACCGGCAAAGGCTTGTTCGCCATCGAGCTCGCCCTGGCCGGCTGGCAGGTGACCAGCATCGACACCAACTCCGCCGACCAGCAAATCGCCAACCTCCGCGCCCAGCAGGCCGGCGTGGCGTCGCTCGTTCGCACGGTCACCGGCGACGCGGCCCACCTTCCCTTCGAATCGGCCTCGTTCGCTCTGGTCGCCATGATGGACGTGCTGCACCACCTGGAGCGCGACGAGCCCGTGTTCACCGAAATGGCTCGCGTGCTCGCTCCGGGCGGCAGGCTCCTGATCGCCGACTTCGACCAGGAGGGCTTCGATCTGGCTGCCCGCATCCACCGCGCCGAAGGCCGCGAGCACCCCGTGGGCCCAGTCACCATGGAGATCGCCCGCGCTCGCTTCGCCGCCGCCGGACTATCGAAGATCGCCCACCGGCGCGGCATGCTCCACCAGATTGTCGTGTTCGGCTGACCCGTCTGGCGCACGCGCCACGCCGGTCACATCCGGCTCCGGTCCCGTCGTCGACACCTCCCACACGCGCGCCATCTGGTCCGCGCGTGACGCGAATCCGACTGCGTCCTGCTGTCCTCCCAGCTCCGTGCCCGTCGACCACATTGCCATCTTCACGCCTGCGCGACGGTGCATTCGGCGTAACCCGGGCGGGCGCTGGGCGCCTCAACCCGCAGCCCCTTCGCTCCCGCCACCCTTGCCCAGCCGCTGCTCCTTGAGCGACACCGCAGGCGTGGACCGCTCGATCAGCGGCTTCGCCACCGTATTGATGACCACGCTCGCGCACGCGAACCCGAACGCTCCGGTCACGTACGCCACGGTGCCGTCGATGATCGCCCGGGTCTCGCAGCTGTGCTCGTCGCTCTTGGTGCCGCAGGCGCAGCGGAACCCCATGCCGCCGTCGTAGCTCAGCTCCCTGGGCCAGTTGCGCTTCTCGTTCGAGTACACCGCAGGCACGCCCAACGGCCCGCGCTGCGGATAGCCGTGACGGGTCCTCAGGATCTTGCGGAGCTCCCGCGCCATCGGGCAGCCATGCGCGTCGGCCAGGTCCGCTACGCGAATGCGCGTGGGGTCGAGCTTGCCCGCGGCGCCCATCGCCGAAACGATCGGGATGCCCTTGTCCCGGCACGTCGCGATCAGGTGCGCCTTGGCGGTGAAGTTGTCAATGCAGTCCACCACGAAGTCGTAGCGGTCCCTGCCCGGCCACGGCGGCGTCAGCAGCTTCTCGCTGCGCTGCTGGTTGTAGAACGCCCGGTGCGCCGCGATCTTCGCCTGCGGATTGATCAGCTGCATGCGCTCGCGCAGCACCCACGCCTTGGGCTTGCCGATCGTGCCCTGCATGGCCTGCAGCTGCCGGTTCGTGTTCGTGATGCACACGTCGTCGAAGTCCACCAGCGAAAGGTGCCCGACCGCCGACCGCGCCAGCGCTTCTGCCGCATAGCACCCCACGCCCCCCAGGCCGACGACCGCTACGCGCATGTCCATCAGCGCGGCCACGGCCTCGTCGCCGAACATGCGCCCGAGCCGGTCGAAGCGGCGATGCAAGCGGTAGGGCGTTTCCTCGGCGGCGTTGTCGTGAATCGACGGCCTGGCCCGCGGATCGGGTCCGCTGCAGGCGCAGTCGTCGGTCGGCGAGGCTGGGGAGCGCGAGTCGGACATGAACGTGCTTCGAGGTTGCGGAACGGCGGACACCGTAGCAGACGCGCGTGCCGGTGCCACAGCGCTCCCGACGCTCGCGCCGGAACATGTCGGACATGGCGGCTCGATGTGGGCCGCCCTCGCCCGAAAATCCTTCGCGGCTGACTGCTCGCGCGCCTCGGCGGTACTGCTGTCTGCATGAAGCCCATGACACGACTCGTCTCCCATCTTTCGTGGCGCAATCCCTTGGTGATGGCGTTCGCCGCCGTCACCGGCCTCGGCGGCTGCGGCGGCAGCGACAATCCCCCCGCGGCACCTCCCGCCGCATGCTCGGTCGCCGCGCAAACCGGCTGCGCGCAAGGCCAGCAATGCATGACGGGCAAGGACGGCAATCCCGCCTGCTTCTGCTCGGCAAACGCCAATACCGGATGCGCCGCAGGGCTCGAGTGCCAGGTGGTCGCCAGCGGTGGTGCCGACTGCTTCTGTTCCGTCGATCAACAGACGGGCTGTGAGTCGCAGCCGGGCCTCACCTGCCAGCCCGTGCTCAATGGCAACTCCGCTTGCTTCCCCCCCGTCTCGGTCGACGGCCAGGTGTTCGACCTCGCCACGCAGAAGCCCATCGAAGGCGCTCGCGTCGTGGCGCGAGACGTCAACAACGCTTCGGTCTCGGGTGTCGCCGTGTCGGACGCGACCGGCCACTACGAGCTGAAGGTGCCGGCGATGCACGACGCCAACGGCGGACTGGTGTCCGAGCAGGTGCTGTTGCGCGCGGATGCGGCCGGCTACCTGACCTTCCCGCGAGCTCCGCGCGTGTCCTTGCCCGTCGACGTGTCGAAGGCTACCGGAGAGCCGCCGGTGGTGCAGTCCTCGGCAACGGACATCGCGCTCATCGCGCTGCCGGACACAACCGGCCTGGGGACCGTCTCCGGCACGGTCCACGCGGACGCCCCTCGCGGCACGCTGGTGGTGGCGGGCAGCGCGACGGGAATCGCCGACACGGACGGCTCGTACACCGTATTCAACGTAGCGGCCGGGTCCGTGCAGGTCTCGGGTTACAAGGCGGGGCTGCAGCTGGACCACGCGACCGCCAACGTGGCAGCGGGACAGACCACCGAGCACGTGGACTTGAACCAGACCGGCGCGGCGTCGTCCGTGGTGAGCGGCAATGTCGAGATCGTCAATCCCGGACAGGGAAAGGACACCAGCATCATCCTCGTGGTCGAGGACACCTTCGACCAGGCCGTCGCCAGCGGGGAAACGCCTCCCGGGCTCCGCGTCGGCAACGTCTCGGGGGCATGGTCCATCCCCAACGTCCCGGATGGCAAGTACGTGGTGCTGGCCGCGTTCGAGAACGACTATCTCGTAAGAGACCCGGACACGAGCATCGGCGGCACCAGCCTGGTGCACGTCACGGTCAGCGGGGGGAACGTGCCTCTCAGCGAAGGCTTCAAGATCACCGGTTCGCTCGACGGTGTATCGCCGGACGCCGAGCAGGCGGTCTCGGGGACTCCGTCGTTCGTGTGGGACGACGATGCGGGAGAAGACCACTACACGATTGTGGTCTTCGACGCGTTCGGGCAGCTCGTATGGGAGAACGATAGTGTTCCAGGCGTGAGCGGGAGCGCCACCGTGACAGTCCAGTATGGTGGTCCCGCACTCCAGAGCGGGAGCCTGTACCAGTTCCGGGCCACGAGCATCAAGAAGGGCGGCACGCCGATCTCCAGGACGGAGGATCTGCGGGGCGTGTTCTTGTACCAGTAGGCTCTCCGGCCAGCCTTCCCCCCGACCCCTCGCAGCGCCTATACTGCCTTCCGCCGAACGCCCCATGCTCGACCTCCGGTTCCCCTTCAGCGCCCTCGTCGCCCAGGACGTCGACCTCGACAGATTGAGAGTGCGCAGCAGCCGCGGCGGGCGCAAGCGCGGTAGCGATGCACGTGCGGGGCGTGGGGCGCACGTCCGCAGCGCGCGGCCCGAGCCGGGCGAACGCCACTTCGAGGTGGCCCTGGACGCGACGCTCCGCGCTGCCGCCATCGGCTCTCGCGGCTCATTCCCTGCTCCACGCCTGACCCGCGAACACCTGCGCAAGAAGCTCCGGTTCCTCCCGTCCAGGTTCCTCGTCGTATTCGTGGTCGACGCCTCGGATTCCATGGGCACCGACGCACGGATGGCCGCGGCCAAGGGCGCCGTCCTCGCCCTGCTGCTGAGCGCCTACCAGCGCAGAGACAGAGTCGGTGTCGTCGTCTTCGGCGGCGAGATGGCCTCCGTGCTGCTGGCGCCCACCGGGAGCACCGGGCTCGCCCGCGAGCGTCTCAAGACACTTCCGATCGGCGGCGCCACGCCCCTGGCGCATGGGCTCCTGCGAGCCTGGCAGATGATCGCGCAAGAGAGGCGCCGGGACCCATCGCTGCACCCGCGGCTCGTGCTGTTGTCCGATGGGAAAGCCAACGTGCCCCTCCAGCGAACCCACGACGTAGTCGGCGAGCTCGAGGAGCTGGGTCGCCTGATCGCAGGAGACCGGATCTCCTCGATGGTCATCGACGCGAGTCGGGGCGGGGCGCCGGAACTGGAGCGCGCCGCGCGCGCTGGGGACGAGCGTGCGGCGCATGGGAAGGCTGGGCGCCGCGGCGGTGGCGCAGGCGGTGCGGGAGGGCTTTGGCGAAGGCGGGAGATGACAGCCCGCTCATCCGGCGCGTTTGCGGCCTCGCGTGCCCGACCACCAACCCTGCTTGAATCGGCCCACAACGCCCTGTACCGTGTCTGTCGCGATGTCGTCATCCCCAGCGACCAGGCTCCGGGACAGCTCCACACCCTTCCCGCTGCGTCTCGCCGACACGTGGATCGGCGATGTCGTCGTCGTGTCCAACGCCGGCGAGCCCATGACCGCCAGCCAGGGCTGTGCGAATGTCGCGCTTCTGAGCGTCGGGCTCGGCCCCCTCGCTGCGGCCGGTCTGGGTCTGTTGGTGGGGGCGCCGGACTTCACGCGGGCCATGCTCATCCTCACGGCGATCTGCGCCCCGCTCGCCATCTATGTCAGGTGGGCCATGCAGCGCTACTGGCGAATCGCGGAGCTCGTCAATCGTGGAGAGTTCGACCGGGCTCGGCGCGCGCTCGGCGACAAGCGCAGCGCCGTCTTTGGCCCCTTGGTCGGCCTGCTCGCCCAGCTCCGCGGGGATCACGAGCTTGCGGCTGCCGCGTACTCGTGGACCATTGCCACCTTCGACGGCCCCGCGGCCAAGCTGCCGGCCCTCAGCCCCGCCGCGGCTGCCGCGGCCAACGCAGCCGCCGTCGCCGCAGCCACGCCCACCACTCGCGTGACCGTGCTGCGCGGAGTCATCGCATTCACCAACGTGGGGCAACTCGACGCGGCAACCGCCCTGCTCACCTCGGGCATGAGCGAGGGACCGTACCCCGCAACATTCGAGTGGGTCGCTTCAACGTATCTGGCGCTTTGCGCGGGCAAGGCGCTGTTCGACGACGGCCCCGCTGGTGCGGCCGCCATGGCCGAACACTTCCGCCCGATCCGCGGCGCCTGGGGCGGTCTCACGCTCGCGGCGTATGGCCTGCGCCAGGCGGGAGACACGATCGGCGCGCGCGCGCTGCTCGAAGAGGAGGCCTCACGACCCGGGGCGGAGTACCTTCCAGCCTTGTTGCCGAGGCTGCGGCGCTTCATCGAGAGCCGGGGCGAAGCTCTCGACTGAACCATGCGACGGGGTCGTTCCCGTTCGCGCGGGGTCGTTCCCGTTCGCGCGGGGTCGTTCCCGTTCGCGCGGGGTCGTTCCCGTTCGCGCGGGGTCGTTCCCGTTCGCGCGGGGTCGTTCCCGTTCGCGCGGGGTCGTTCCCGTTGGGCGGCTTCCGCTTCGAGGCAGCCCAGTCCCGGACCCACGCCCCGCGGCGAGCCGCCTCGCACTCCGCAGGGAAGCCGGAGCCGGCCGTCGTCGTAGAACGGAGTCATCTGACACCGTCCGTACAGGAGGAACGATGAGTCATCGAATGATCGGTTGGGGAATCTTGGCTGTCGCGTTGGGTTCGAGTCTGTGGGCCTGCTCGTCCGATAGCAGCGGAACCACGGGGGGAGGCGGCGGAGGCATTCAGAGCGTTTGCGGACTCACCTGCACGGGAACGGCTACGTGCGCCAGCAACGGGGGCACGGAGACCGGTACCGCGAGCGTGCAGGGCGGCGCGTGTGTGATCGCTGCGTCGGGGGCGTCGGCCAAGCTCAGCTGCGACGGGACAGGGGCGTTCACCGATGCTTCCGGCACCAGCAGTGGCACTTGGAGCGGCCAGGGCACCTCCCTCAGCATGACCGATCCGGGCGGAAACGTCTGGGTGTGCACCATCACGCCGCCTTCCTCGGGAACGGGCGGGAGCGGAGGCTCCAGTGGCAGCGGAGGCTCGGGCGGTAGCGGCATCGGCGGAGGAAACACCGGCGGCGGCGGGACCGGCGGCGGAGCCAGCACCGCTTGCCAGACGTGCACGGCTTCCGCGTGCCCGACGGAGTACAACGCCTGCACGGCGCCGAACTCGCAGTGCGTGGCTGTCGCCAACTGCATGGGAAACTGCACCGACCAGACGTGCATCACCGGCTGTCAGAGCCAGTATGCCGACGGCTACAACGAGCTGATGGCACTCAGCAATTGTATGCAGACCAATTGCAGCAGCGTTTGCCAGTAGGTGGCATCCAAGGCTTCTACCACCGCCCCGCGCCCGACCCGCGCATCCCCGACGTCGGACGGCTCGCCACGTCGAGCACCGCCTCGGCAAAGGCGCGCGCGCTGGCCTCGAGCGCGTGCAGCTCCCCCGCGAGATACCCGCCCGCAAAGTTGGTCTCGGTGGGCGGCGGGAAGCACTTCGCCATCCTCACGTCCGCCGACTTCAACGCAGCGTCCAGGCCGATCGCCGCCTCCATCGGCGGCGCAATCAGGTAGGCCAGCGGCTCGCCCGCACGAATTCCCGCCTGCTCGCTCAGGTACCGTCCCGTCTCCGAGACCACGTGCGGGAAGAACGCCGGCCCGCCGCCCTCCGGCTGGTAGAAGCAGATATCGTCCTCGAGCGCGCGGACCGCCGCCTGCAGTCCGATCGACACGCTGTCCGGCTCCTTGCCAGCGAGAATACCCAGGATCTCCCCTGAAAAGGGCCCGGACGCATGGGCGGCTCCCGCGTAGAAGCTCCGCGCGAAGACCACCTCCACCTCCGCGAACTTGGTGGCCTGGTCCAATGCCGCATAAAGGCTGTCGTCCTGATCGCACGTCAGCAGCCCTATCGAGGTGAACCTGTCCTGGTCGATGCCGTAGCCGGCGAGCAGGGCCGGGTCCGCGGCTGGCAATGCTCGGCAGGACAGGATCTTGGCGGGAATGGGAACGATACGCATGGCTCCTCAAGCGTGTGCGAGGGCGAGGCCGCCGCGCCCGGCAGCGATCCCACGGGCCACGAGGTCTGCCGCTTGCTCCGCGGCCTTCTCCGGCGTCAACCCCTGCGGACGTATGTTGGATATGCAGTTTTTCTCCGCGTTGTCCTGATCCAGCCGCGGCGCCACCGCGATGTAGATCGACATCGAATCCCCGGTCCCCAGCCCCGGCCGCTCCCCGAGGCATATCAATGTTGCCTTGCTGCCCAGCAGCACCCCGATGTCGTCCTGCAGCCCCACGCGCGCCATGCGCGCCAGGATGGTCTTGCCCACCGAGCATCCCTTGCGCTGCAAGGCCTCGGTCAGCGCCGGCAGCAACGGCGGGCCGTTGAGGCCCAAGGCCGGCGCCGCCAGCCCGTCCGCCAGGATGATCTGCACGTCCGCCCCCCGGCTGCCCTCCCGCGCCAGCTTCTCGCGGCTCTCGTCCGACAAGCGCCTCCCGTCATTCGGAACCAGCAGGTAATGCTCCCGATTCGGACAGCGGCTCACCACCTCGATGCACGCCAGCCGCGACGCCGTCTCCTGCGAGATCTCCGCGTAGACTGCGTCCTTCGCAATCGCGTGGTCCGCCCTGAGGACCAGATACGATTCGGTCCGATAGCGCGTGCCCGTGCGTCCGGTGCCCACGCGGGCCGGCGTCGCCTTGATCAATCGCGCCAGCAACGCCTCGTCGTGCGGCGCCTGGACGCCGTGAGCGGGAGCAGCCTCGGCAGCGGCTTCGGTCGAGACCACGCGCCGCGGTATGGGCTGCGGCACGGCCTGCTCGGCCACCAGCCCCCGCAGATGCGCAGGCGTCCGACGCCCCGAACCCGGCTTCGTCGGCGCGCTCATGGCAGCCCCACCGCGTCGAAGATCGACGGGTCCCCCGCCTTGTCGGTCAGCCGGCCCTGGCGCCAAAGCCCCATTCGCTCCATCCACGCCTCGAACTCCGGCGTAGGACGGTATCCGAAGACCTGCCGCAGCGCCGCGTTGTTGTGGAATGACGTCGTGTTGTAGTTGAGCATCAGGTCGTCGCCCATGGGGATGCCCATCAGGTAGTTCACGCCTGCCGCGGCCAGCAGCATCTCGAGATTCTCCTGATCGTTCTGGTCCGCCACCGCGTGATTCGTATAGCAGGCGTCGCAGCCCATGCTGATGCCGCTGAGCTTGCCCATGAAGTGGTCCTCGAGCCCCGCACGCATGATCTGCTTTCCGTCATACAGGTACTCCGGCCCGATGAAGCCGACCACGCTGTTGAGCAGGAACGGCGAATAGCGCCGCGCCAGCCCGTAGGCCCTGGCCTCCATGGTGAGCTGGTCCGTGCCGTGATGGGCATTGGCCGACAACGCCGTACCCTGCCCGGTCTCGAAGTACATCACGTTCGGCCCCCGCGCCGTGCCGAGCCTGCGCGCCATGTCCAACGCCTCGTCGAGCAGCGAGACCGAGATTCCGAAGTTGCGATTCGCCCCCTCGCTGCCCGCGATGCTCTGGAACATCAGGTCGAGCGGCGCCCCCTTCTGCAGCGCGCGCATCTGCAGCGTCACGTGCGCCAACACGCAATTCTGCGTGGGCACGCCGTACCTGCGCATCAACCCCTTCACCGCCGACAGGATCGATACCACGTTGTCCACCGACTCCGTCGCCGGATTCACCCCGATCACCGCGTCCCCATTGCCGTATGACAACCCCTCCCGCACCGCCGCCAATATCCCCGCTACGTCGTCGACCGGATGATTGGGCTGCAGCCTGCTCGAGATGCGCCCCGGCAGCCCCAACGTCGCATTGCACCGAACCACCACGCGAATCTTGCGCGCCGCCAGCACCAGGTCCAGGTTGCTCATCAGCGACGCGACCCCGGCCACCACCTCCGGCGGCAACGCCTTGCCCAGCGGCGCCAACTCCTCGCCCGCCGTGCCGTCCGCCAGAATCCAGTCGCGAAGCTCGCCCACCGTCCAGCCCGCTACCCGGCTCCAGATTCCGTCATCGAGCCCGTCCTCGATCACCCGCGTGACCTCATCGATTTCGTAGGGAACCGACGGCGCCTCGCGCAACGTCCGCAAGGGCAGGTCGGCCAGCACGCGCTTGGCCGCCGCACGCTCGCGCAGACTCCGGGCCGCCACGCCGGCCTGCATGTCGCCGCTGCGCGCTTCGCTCGCCCGACCAAGCACCTCCTTGACGCTCTGGAACGTGAAGTGCTCGCCGTGGACTGCCTGGGTCCAAGCCATGGCCGCAACCATACCCAATCCGGCCGAGACGCGGAAGACGCCCCGCGATGCACCTGTCATCCGATCTTGCCGGCTCACCTCACAGCCCCTCGTTGCTTCGGATCTTGACGCCATCTTGTCGAGCCGCTGCCCAACCTTGACGTCATCTTGATATCGTCATCGCCATCATGATGCTCGTGAGGTGGTCACACATGCATCCGCGCCCCACGTCCGCCGATCTTCCCGCCCCTGGCTGGTTCCCTGCGAGCTGGAAACGCAGCCGTGCGCTCCTCGTCCTCGCGGCCGTGGCGCTCGTCGCCATCCTCGGCGGCTGGGCTTGGTGGCTGACCGCCCCGGGACGCGCCATCCACCAGCTGCCGACGCCCGAACGCTCCGCATTGTTCGCCCGCACCATGGACAACGTGCGAACGGTCTGCCTTCCCGCCCACGCCTCCGGACTGGACGCTTTCTGCGACGAGCAGGCTTCGTTGTTGATCACGTTTCCCGAATGCGGTCCGTCGTGCGTCGCCCTGGCGGATCAGGTCCGCCCGCTGGCGACCCGTTGAAAGGCAGTGGAGTCTCCCGGTCTCCGGCCGGATTGCCCGGCACGCCGCTTCGCCGCCCGACACCCAACCGCAAACGACGCTACGCACCGACGCCGATGCCCCTCCCGGCTCCCGGGTTGCCGAAGCTCCTGTAACTGCGCGCCCCGTCGCCGTCCGCACCCTGGCAGCGTCCCAACTCCCCTCGCCATGGCCAAGCTGCCCGTCGGGCGCGCCGACGACTCGGGCGTGGGAGGACGCGCCTCGGCCACGGGCTGATCGGTCGGCCTCCCGTCACCGCACCTTGGCCCGCGCCACGACCCGCGCAAACAACGCTGGCGATAGCCTCTTCACATACACCCCCATCGTCTCGAACCCGCCAATGTACACCTCCGTCCGCCGCGACAGCGTCGCCTTCGCAATCGCTCGGGCACACACACCAGGCTCCAGCCCCTGCCGCGTCGCGGCATCCATCGTCCCCTGCGCCGAGCCGTCGCCCGTCAACGCATTGCGTGATACGTCGGTGTGTACGAATCCGGGGCACACCAGCGTCACCGCGATACCGTCGCCTTGCACCTCGGCCCGAAGCGAGTCGAAGAACCCGTGCAGCGCATGCTTGGAAGCCGCATAGCCCGAACGCAGCGCCGTCCCGATGAGCCCAGTCAGGCTCGTCACGACCACGAATTGCCCGCTTCGCCGCTCACGCATACGGGGCAATAGGCTCTTGGTCAGCACCACCGGGCCAAAGTAGTTGACCGTCATCAGCCGCTGGTCGACCTCGAACGATGTCTCCGCGGCAAGCGAGCGCTGGGAGATTCCTCCGTTGTGCACCATGATGTCGATGGGACCGAATCGCCCCCAGGCGTGCTCGACCTTGGACGGCAACGACGGCAGCTCGCCCAGGTCCAGCGGCACCAGCGCGACGCGGTCCTGGTCGCTTGCACAGGAGGCGGCGCGCACGCGCTCGAGCTCGGATGGCCTGCGCGCCGACAGCACGAGCCTCGCCCCCCGCCCGGCCAACTCGTAGGCCAACGCTTCCCCGATTCCCGACGATGCCCCGGTGATCCAGACGACCTTGTTCTCGAACCCGCTCGACATGCGACAGCCGTACAACGGACGTCGGGCCGACGAAAGCCTGGGGCCCCATGACCCGGCAGAACGTCGTTGAATGGCCCCGGGCTCGATGCGATCCTCGGCCCATGCCGCCCCGCGCCTTGTCGATCATCCCCGCGCTCGCGTTGCTGGCCGCCGCCTGCTCCGGCGCACCGCCACCCGCCCCGGCCCCCGCGACCGCGCCGCCAGCCCCTGCCGCTTCGCCGCCGCCCACCGCGCCGGTCGCTCGCGCATCGACCTCCGCGCCCGCCCCCCAGGCATCCTCGGCTCCGGCGCCCGAAGAATCCCCGGACGAAGTCCCCGCCGCTCCCCCGCAGCCCGTCGTCCTGGTCCCCGCCCACGGCCCCCTGCGCCTCGAGGTCAAGGTCGAGCCCTCGGACCATCTGAGCGTGGAAGACGCCAGGGACTTCTATCTCAGCATCGATGTCGCCAACCCCTCCCGGCGCGCGATCGCGATCGACATGACCCAGTCCGTGCTGCAGGTGAACGGAAAGCCCCTCAAGCAGTGGAAAGGCACGGCCGCCAGCCTGCCCACCGACGGCAAGTGGCGCGATCTGCTCCCGGGCCAGTCGGTCCACTTCCTGTTCAAGTTCGCCAACAAGGTCAAAGTGGCGCCAGGCGAATATGGCTTCGTGCTGCGCGTGGGCGAAAGCAACTCCGCAACGGTCAAGCTGGAAGTCCACCCGTAGGACCAGCCCCTCGCCGGCCACGGCTCACGTGTGGGGCTCTCGCCTAACGACCAGGTGCCGCGGAATCGCTTGGCCCCTGGGAAATGGCCTCGGATTCCACAGCTCGCCCGCGGGCGCGACGGCCGGCTCCACGGCCACGATGTCCACAAGAAATTCCGATACGTTGATCGCGTTGATGTTTCCCATCACCTGCTCGAGGTCCGCATCCAGACACAGACACGCTTGGCGGACCGCGTCCTGCTCCGATTCGGCCTCGACCAGCTTGTCGAGCTCCAGGCGTGCTCCGAATGGCCTGCAGCTGATTCGCGTATAGCGCAGCGCCAGCGCAACTCGATATACCGCCATCAGGATTCCTGTCCCCCGCTCCCCCGCCCGCCGCTGCCCGGCTCGTCCGGCCCCGACGGCAACAGGTTCGTCGACTGGACCTCCACTCCCTCGGTGTCCACGACCTCGCCGCCGTCCCAGCCGCCCGACTCCCCGTACGACGGGTCGATCACCTCGGCCTGCCCGTCCAACGGCTCCTCGATGTCCGGTCCGCCGAACGGCCCGCCGGGTCCCACCACGGTCAGCAACCCCTGGCCCAGCCGCTGTTCGATGCGACGGCGAATGACGCCCGCCACCAGCTTTCGGGTGAAGGGGATCAACAGCAGGATGCCCGCAAGGTCGGTCAGCACGCCAGGAATGATGAGCAGCACGCCCCCGACCAGCACCAACAAGGCACCCAGAATACCTTCGTCCGGCAGCCTGCCCTGCGCCAGCGCCTCCTGGTAGGACCGCCATACCCGCAGCCCCTCTATCTTCGCCACATAGAAGCCAAGCAGCGCCGGCACCACGATCAGGGCTACTGTCGGCCACAACCCGATCGAATGGCCGATCGCCACGAGCAGGTACAACTCGACGAATGGCAGGACAATGAGCACGACGAGCAACCAGCGCACGGGGGCACCCTAGCACAGGGCGAGCCGGCCAGCCGTTCGACGAGCGCGGGACCGGAGGGTCACACGCCAGCGCGGCGTGTGGAAGCCTGTGAGCCGGGTGTACTTGGATTGGCGGTGGTGTGGCCGGCCGACGAACGCCGGCCGGCGAACGTCTGGGGCGGTCAGTTGACCGAGGCCTCGGACTGCTCTTCCTTCTCCTTCTCCTGGCCCTCCTTGGCCTCGGCAGCTTCAACAGCCTTGCGCACCTCTTCCATGTCGAGGGCCTCGACCTTGCCGATGAGCTCCTCGAGCACGTTGCCCGGCAGCATCCCAGGCTGCGCAAACAGCAGGGTCTTCTCCCGGAAGATCATGAGCGTCGGGATCGAGCGAATGTTGAATGCCGCACCCAGGCCCTGCTCGTCGTCCGTGTTGACCTTGGCAAACGCGATGTTCGGGTGCTTGGCCGCCGCCTTCTCGAAGACCGGCGCGAACGCCCGGCAGGGAGCGCACCAGGGCGCCCACCAGTCGATGATCACGATATCGTTCTTCTCGATGGTCTCCTGAAAATTGGTCTCGTTCATCTGGATGATCGGCATGGTCCGTGCTCCTCTGCGTCGTTGCTTGGCGCTGGCTTCGTCGCGCTTCGGCAGGTACGAGCCCGCCCCCCCAAAAAGGATTCAGTGCCCCGCCGCAGCGTCGCACCGTCCGTCCCCGAGCCCCTTGCGCTCGGCCCTACTTCGCCTTCGTCTGCCCGCACGCCAGCCGCATCAGCACCTCGTGCGACGGCCTCGACGCTTCCCCCGGGTTCGGCTTCCGACGCACATAGCTGCCGTCGGGCTGCATCTCCCAGGCAAGCTCGTTGTCGTCGAGATACACATGCATGATCCGGTCGAGCTCCGACTTGCACACCGGGTCTTTGACCTTCACCACCGCCTCGACACGATGCCGCAAGTTGCGCGTCATCCAGTCCGCGCTTCCGATGAAGTACTCAGGCTCACCGTCGTTGACGAACACGAAGATGCGGTGATGCTCCAGGAACCGCCCGACCACGCTCGTGACGCGGATTCGGTCGCTGAGCCCCGGAACGCCCGCGCGCACCGTGCAAATCCCGCGCACCACCAGGTGCACGTCGACCCCCGCCTGGCTCGCCTCGTACAGCTTGCCGATGATCTTGGGATCCTCGAGCTGGTTCATCTTCGCCAGAATCCCCGCCTTGCGGCCCGCCCTCGCGTGATCGATCTCCCGCTCGATGAGCTGCGAGAACCGGCGTCGCATCGTGGGGGGCGCCACCAGCAGGTTCTTGTAACGTTCGAATCGACTGTAGCCCGTCAACGCGTTGAACAGGTGCCCGACGTCCGTGCAGATCTCCGGGTCCGCCGTGAACAGCCCCAGGTCCGTGTACACCTTCGCTGTCCCACCGTTGTAGTTGCCCGTCCCGATATGGGCATAGCGGCGCAGGCCCTTCTCCTCCTGCCGCACCACCAGCACCAGCTTGGTGTGGGTCTTCAGATCCTCCACCCCGTAGCTCACGTGCGCCCCGGCCGACTCCAGCACCTGCGCCCACCGCAAATTCTGGTGCTCGTCGAGCCGCGCCTTGAGCTCCACCATCACCGCCACCTGCTTGCCCGTCTCCGCCGCGCGCACCAGCGCGTGCACCACCGGGCTGTCGCTCGCCGTGCGATAGAGCGTTTGCTTGATCGCCAGCACCTGCGGGTCCTCCGACGCCGCACGGATGAAGTGCAGCACCGACGCGTCGAAGTCGTGGAACGGATGGTGCACCAGCAGATCGCCCTGGCGGATGATCGAGAAGATGTTCGCCTCATGCGGGTCCGACATCATCCCGCGCAAGAACCTGAGGCGCGGATGGCTCTGCGGACGCCACGGCTTGTATTTCAAGTCCGGGCGGTCGATGTCCACGATCGATCCCAGGTCCACCATGCCCAGCGGCGTCGTCGACTCGTATAGATCGTCGTCCGTCAAGTGCAGCTGGTCGAGCAGCCAATGACGCAGCTTGGCAGGCATCGCCGCGTCGACCTCGAGGCGCACCGCCGGGGCGAAACGACGCTCCCGCAGTTGGTCCGCAATCTCGCGGCGCAGCTGCCCCGGCCGCTCCTCCATGTCCTGGTACAGGTCGTCCTGGTAGTCGCCCGTGTCCACCACGATGCTGCGGGTGACGCGGAACTGGTGCACCTCCACGAAGTGCTCCCCGGGCAGCGTGTGATCGAGACAGCTGGCGATGACCTGCTCCAACGCCACGCGGCGAACCCCGTCGGGCAGGGTCACCCACCGCGGTCGGTTCATCGGCACCTTGATGCGCACGAACCGCATGGGTGTGCCGGGTCGACTCGCTAGCTCCACGGCCACCGACAGGCTCTGGTTGGAGATGAACGGGAACGGGTGGCTGGCATCGACCGCCAGCGGGGTGAGCACCGGATCGATGTTCTCGATGAAGAAGTCCCGGCACCAGTTCTTCGCCTCGTCGTCCAGATCGTCCCAGGACACCAGGTCGATCCCCTGCTCCCTGGCGAGGGGCACCAGCGTATCGCGGAAACACCGCTCCGCCCTCGAGACGATCTCGTGGATGCGGGGCACACAGGCCATCAACTGCTGACGCGGCGTCATGCCGTCGGCCGACGGCGTCTCGAGCCCGAGCCGCACCCAGAGCTTGAAGCCGCCGATGCGCTTCATGAAGAACTCGTCCATGTTCGAGCCGACGATCCCCAGGAACTTGAAGCGCTCGAGCAGGGGGGTGCGGTCGTCTTCGGCAATCGCCAGCACACGGCTGTTGAAGCTCAGCCAGGACAGCTCGCGGTTGAGCAGATGTTCAGGCGGAACCCACTTCGCCGTGCCGGATTCGTTGTCTTTGCCGTTGAGAAGATCCGAGTCGCAGGCTGCTGCTGCCATGGGAGAACCGGGCGCGGCCGAATCAGGCATGAGTCGACGCCCTCGGAGGCATGATAGCGCGCTCCCCCCGATGACGCGAACAATCGCGCTTCGTGGGCCCGGCACGAATGCAGCGGGCCCACGA